>JAPUEF010000182.1 GCA_027492655.1 Alphaproteobacteria bacterium
CGTCGCCGACTGGCGCACGGCACGGGGCGAAAAGGATTTCGTTCGCGTGCGTGTCTCGACCGCCGCCGAACGAGCGACCTTCCTGAAGGCCCTGAAAGGCGAGGCCCGGAAAGGCGAGGCCCAAAAAGCGAGGCCATGACAGGTGATGTTTGACGCGACCGAACGCCCCGAAGGCACGAAAGCCGAAATCTATGCTGAGCTGGCCTCGCAACTGCGCGGGCTGCTGGAAGGCGAGCGCGACGCTGTCGCCAATGCCGCGAACATGGCGGCGCTGATCGGGTGGGGCCTCGGCGATCTGAACTGGTCGGGCTTCTACATCATGCGCGGCGGCGAACTGGTGCTCGGTCCCTTTGTCGGGAAGCCCGCCTGCGTGCGGATTGCAGTGGGCAAGGGTGTCTGCGGCACGGCGGTCGCGCGCCGCGCCACGGTGCGGGTGGAAGACGTCCATGAATTCCCCGGACACATCGCCTGCGACGCCGCCTCGCGCAGCGAGCTGGTCGTGCCGATCATCCGCGACGACACGGTCGTGGGCGTTCTGGATCTCGACAGTCCGCTGCCCGCCCGCTTCGACGCCGAGGATCAAGCCGGTTGCGAGGCGCTGGTGAAACTCTATGTCGCGGCCAGCGATCCGTTCTGATCGCTGAGCGCCAGCAGCGCGAAGCTCGCGAGCCAGTGCTCGCCCATATAGTCGCCCGCGACATGCGGCAGGCTGGCCTGCAGATGCCGTTCGGCGGCGTCCGCGTGCCGGCCGATGCCACGCCAGCACCATGCGCGCGAAAGATTGAGCCCGTCGAGATGCGCGATCCGCCCGTCGCTGCGGTCGCTGACGCTGGCCGGCTGCAGGAGATGCGGGGGCGTTTCCGGCATGAAGCGCGTGAACCACGCATCGAATCCATCGCCCAGAACGCGCCGCATCAACAGCGCCTCGGTCAGCGACGCCGAGAGAAAATCCTCGCCTGACGGCTCGCCCCATGCGGTGCAGTTTTCATCCGCCCCGAACCAGGCGCGCGCGCGATCGTCGATCAGCGCCATCAGCGCCGCGTCGTTCTTCGTCGCCGCATAGTCACGCGCCAGAACAAGCGCGAAGGCGGTACTGGAATGAACCCCGGACCGCACGGCATAGGTCAGCTTGGGCAGATAGGCATGCAGGCGCGCCACGATCAGATCGGCCAGCGGCTGAAGCACCGGCAGGTCGGCCTCCGCCGCCAGCTTCAGCAGCCAGCCCCAGCCATAGGGCCGCTCGAACCCCGCATTGCCCGGCCGCGCCAGGAAGGCGTGTTCGCCTGCCACCTTCGCCGCGGTGAACGAGGCCGCGAACAGCGCGTCGATATCGGCCGCTTCGGGCAGGCCCGGAAACAGACGGCGCAGTCGCGCCAGCAGCCAATAACCGTGCACGCAGCTATGCCAGTCGAAACTGCCGTAGAAGATCGGGGTCAGCGCCTCGGGCGTGCCCAGATCCTCCGGCCCCGCCACGCGCAGCATCATCGAACTGGGATAGATGCGCGTCACATGGCCGAGCGCGATGCGCGCAAAGCGCGACGCCAGCGCCGCGTCCAGCATCAGACCGCCGCCATGAAGCGCTCGAAATCGCCGACCAGCGCCTTCGCCGCCTGTGCGATCAGCCGTTCGCCCTTCTCCGGCGTCGCCTGGCTGGGGTCGGAGCCGATGCGTCCATCGGGGAAGCGGCGGCGATAATCGTCGGCATCGAGGATCGGCCCGTTGGGCGCGATCTTCGGGCTCATCGTCACTGTCTTGATGGCCTCGGGATAGGCGGCATAGGTGACGGAGACCTCCGACGCCGTCGCGTGGCTGCCCTCGCCGACCGGAAACATCTCGCGGCACAGCGCGCTGACGCCGTCGAGATCCCACCAATTGCGCAGCGTGCAGCGCACCGGCGTCACATTGCCGCCGGCCCGGCGCAGCGACCAGTCGGCATAGATTTCGCTGAACGCGGCGGTGATCGTGGCGATGTTGCCGCCATGACCGTTGAACCAGTAGACGCGCTCGAAGCCGTGCCGCGTCAGGCTGGCGGTCCAGTCATAGATCGCGGCGATCATGGTGGAGGGGCGCAGCGAGAGGGTGCCCGCGAATCCCAGATGATGCTGCGCCTGTCCGACATTGAAGGTCGGGCCGATCAAGATGCCGCTGGCGTCGCCGGCGCGCCTGGCGATCACTTCGGGACAGATCGCATCGGTGCCCAGCAGACCGTTCGGCCCGTGCTGCTCGGTCGAGCCGATCGGCACGATGATGCCTTTCGACCGGCCGAGATAGGCGTCGATTTCCTGCCAGGACGATTGATGCAGTTGCATGGCGCTTCCCTCCCCCTCGGGCATTCGGGTTAGCCCCAATGGACGCGCGACGCCAGACCGCCGCACGTCGACGCGCCGGGAGCGAAGGGCGGCGGTCAGTCCGCCAGGCTCAGCGTGACGCCCACCGCCCGCGCCGTGGCGGCCAGCGCCTGCGCCAGCGCATCAGGCTTGTCGCCCAGTTCCCGGGCCGCGCGGGTCGCCGCCTCGGTGAGGTCGATGACACGGCGGCTCTCGTCGATCCCGGCCGCCGCCGCGCAGGCTTCCCATTCCGCGACGACGCGGTGCGCGATGGGGCGCAGTTTGGCCGTTTCGTCGGGCAGCCCGGCGCCGTCCACCAGATCGAGCGCGAACTTCATCACGCCCGCGCTCTGCGTCCAGGCTTCGTAATCGTCCTGCAGGCTCAAGGGGCCGCCCCCGACAGGTCCACGCGATAAACGTCGAAGCCGGCCTCCGTGGTCTCCAGCTTGCTCAGCCGCTTGTCCGTCGCCACCACCGCCGCGCCGCCGGGGCCGATCTCCACCCGGATGTCGGGCGTGCCCGTCACCGGCACGAAGCGCCACACCGGCGTATTGTCGGGCGTCA
Organism: Alphaproteobacteria bacterium; assembly: GCA_027492655.1. Classification (GTDB taxonomy): domain Bacteria; phylum Pseudomonadota; class Alphaproteobacteria; order Micropepsales; family Micropepsaceae; genus JADZAI01. Next base: position 2,892 of record JAPUEF010000182.1, read on the forward strand.
GGTCTTTCGTCGCGCGGATATAGTCGATCAGCACGTCGCGATTGGTGTCCGGCGCTTCCAGCGCGATGGCTGAACCGTCCATGCGCGGAAACTCGCCGCCGCCATTGGCGCGGTAGTTGTTGGTGACGATCAGATAATCCTGATTGTCGTCCAGCGGCTGGCCTTTGTAGAGAATGTCGCTGACGCGGCGGGAATTGGGATTTTCGACCTCCGGCCCGCGACCGTAGCGCGCGGGCTGCGTCACATCGATGGCGTAGGTCAGCCCGAACAGGATATCGAAATTATAGGCCGGCATATTGCCGATCAGCGCCTGCGGCCCGGTTTTCGCCGGATCGATCCGGTTGAACAGGCGCACCGCCTTCTCCAGATACTCCCGCACCTCGCTGCCCTTCAGTTTCACGATGGTCAGCATGTTGGGATAGAAATAGAGATCGGCCGCGTCCTTGATCGCCACCGGCCCGGCCTTCACATCGGTATAGTAATCCGGCCCCGGACGCCCGCCGACACGGAACGGCGCGATGGCCGAGAGGATCGGCAACCCCTCATAGGGCGTGCCCTTCACCAGTTTTTCGGCGTAGAGCGTCTGGGCATCGGCGACGAGGCGCAGCGCCTCGGTATTCCCCATCAGCGTCAGATAGGTGTTGAACGGCGCTTTCGCCTCGCCGATCGGCGCGCGGATATAATCCAGCGTCGTCTGGGTCCAGTCCTTCAGCGCATCCGTCACCGCAGCATCGGCGGGTAGGCGCGCCTTCACATCGCCCTTGTCGTCCTTTTCGGCGACCGGACGGGCTTCGGCACGCCCGTCCGTCACCTTCCATTTTCCCGAAGCGTCATCCAGCGTGATGTCGATGACGCCCAGATGGCTGCCGAACGATCCCGCCATCACATACGGCTTGCCGTCGAACGTGCCCTTCTTGAGATCGGCCCCCGCCAGACCTTCGTAATCCTTGCCCGGAAACACCCGGTGCGAGTGGCCCGTCACCACCGCATCGACGCCGTCGATCGTCGCCAGATAGGCGGAGAAATTCTCGTCCCCTCCCTCACGCGGCGCAGCCGAAATGCCGGCATGCGAGAGGACCACGATGACGTCCGCGCCCTGCTCTTTCAGCCTGGGCACCTCGCGCTGCACGGCCTCCACGGCGTCGCCGGTGGTGATCTTGCCGTCCAGCTTGTCTTTATCCCAGTTCATGATCTGCGGCGGCAGCACGCCGATGACGCCGATCTTCACCGCACGCTCGGCCCCGGTCTCGTCCTTGAACGTCCGCTCCAGCAGGACCGAGGGCGGGAAAAGCGTCTCGCCGGGCGTGCCATCGGCGTTCAGCTTGTAGGCATTGGCCGCGAGGATGGGGAAATCGCGGCCGATCTGGGCGCGCTCCAGCAGGTCCAGCCCGTAATTGAACTCGTGATTGCCGATCGCCGCCGCGTCATATTTCAGGATATTCATCGCAAGATAGGCGGGATGGATCTCGCCATCCTTCAGCGGCTTCACCCGCGCCACCACATCGCCCATCGGCGAGCCCTGCAACAGATCGCCGGCATCCACCAGAATGGTGTTCGGGTTCTGCCCCCGCGCCTCGGCGATCAGCGCCGCCGTACGGTTGAGGCCGATGGTCTCGTCGGGCTTGTCGCGGACGAAATCGTAATCGACCAGATTCATGTGGATATCCGTCGTCGCGAGAATGCGGAGCTTCAGCTCCGCGGCTTCGGCGGCGGCGGTCCCCATCAGGAGTGCGGCGGTCAGGACGGCGAGGCGCGTGAGGCGCATGGAAAACCCCTGGAAAAGGTCGGTTGGCCGGGCTCTTGCCCGCGCAAGCGCCCGGCGACAAGCTGCAATAATCGCAACCGGATGACAGCACCATGACGAATCCCACCCCCGCCGGCCCCCTCGACGGGATCCGCGTCGTCGATCTCACCCAGTGTAGCGCGAAATCGAATTCTGGAAATTGAGGCATCCAATTCTGGAGCACTTTCGATTTAGGCGGCTTGGCGAACTGGCCGCCCTAGGATCTGGGCGGGAAGCTGGTCAGCCATAGCAGTGGCGATGCCGGGGAAAAAGCGCGACCGCTCCTTTCCGCGATCCGGGCCGGGCGGCATGCGATGGACCCGCGACCAAGCCTTGTGCTCGGCCGAGCCCTTCGGCGGCAGGGCCATCCGATGGGTGGGCAGAAGGGGCCGCAGGCGGTCCATATAGAGCCCCGTCGCCTTGAAAAATGGATCTCCGAACTGGTGCGGCTGGACGATCTGCGCGGGCGGCCTATACCCCCGGATGAGAGCTTTCGCATGGCGATGCATTACCGGGTTCTCAAGCACCTTGTGCACGATCGGTGCGGTCCAGAGGGTCGAGAACAATTCTGCGCCTGCCCTAAGCTCGTCCCACATCTCCTCGATCGTTCGACCCGGCGGCGGCCGGTGGAGCCAGCGCACACCGCTATTGCAGAGCCGGGTGCACGGCGGATGCGCGACTATAAGCAGATCCCAGCGCTCGCTGAGGACGGCTCGCACGTCGCCCCGGATATGGCGGTTGCTGCCGTCCTCGGCCGGGAGCAGATCGCAAGACCACGCGTCGTGGTCTCGGGCAAGGAAGGCGTTTCGAACGATGCCGCTGAACTCGCAGGCGATGAGGACGCGCAGGCTGTTCATGTGCGCACCCCGGAGATCAGCAGCTCCGTCACCGCCTGGTCGCCGGGTTTGCGGCTGGACCAGCTGGTTTCGATCGTCTCGATGCGGAAGGCGGCGAAGATCGAGCGAACCTCCGGCGTGTCGTTGAGCGACATCAGGAAGCGGCCTTTAAGACGCCCTAAGGCCGCCCTGAGGCGCTCGAAATCAGCCGGGCCGAAGCAGCCCCGGCCGTAGGCATCCTCGGCCCCCCAATAGGGCGGATCGAGATAGAACAGCGTCTCCGGCGTGTCGAAGCGCTGAATCACCCAGGCGAAGTCACGGTTCTCGATCACGACGCTGGCCAGGCGCTCTGCCGCTTCGCCCAGGCGCTTCCGCCAGCGCTCCGGTGTCCGGGCCCGGCTGGTCGTGCCCATGCTCCAGCACCGATTGTCGAGACGGCCGCCAAAGCGCGCCCGCTGTAGGAACAGCAGGCGGCCGGCGCGCTCCAGATCGGTCAGCTGGTCGGGCTCGATCGACATCAGCCGGTCGAATTCCTGCCGCGCGAACGGCACGCTGAGGATGACCTTCAGCAGCTCCTCGGGATGCCGCCGCCAGCACCGCCAGACGTTCACCAGTTCGCCGTTGGCGTCGTTGATGATCTCGACCGGCCGCCGCCGCGTCCGGGCGAAGAACACGTGCCCAGCGCCCGCAAACGGCTCCACGTAGACGCGGTGCTTGTCGGCGTCGATCCGGTCGCCGAGGCGGCGTGCCAGATTGCGCTTTCCGCCCGCCCAGCTGGTGAGGCCGGGCAGCGGCTTAACGATGGTTTCAAGGGGGCCTTTTGCGGCCATAGCGATGCTCCTGATGCGATGGACGCTCAGGCGGCTCGCTGGCCCTCCGGCGATTCGTGGATGGGTCTGAAACCGTGCCGCAGCGGCGGCATTTGATCTCGACACGGCCGACAATCGCTCCCGTTTCCTGACGAAACAATAACGCGCGGCAATGCGGGCACCGCGCGTCCACAAGTGGACTCGACTCCATGGGGAAAATGCTCTCGGACTCCCCGTCGCCGGTCCGGCCGGTGGCGGGATATCTGCCGAGGCGCGCCTCGGCCGGTGTGCGAGATTACCCCTCGCGGTTCGCAGCGCGCCAACGCTGCGGACCCCCGTCTTTTACCGAGGCGGGGAAGGTGCCGGTCTCTCCCGGCTGTCACGTCCATTCTCAGACGTTGTAGGACGGTCCGCGCCGGCCACGCCTACTCCGAACCCTGCGGCAGACCCCGTGGCCTGTTGCTCCGCAGTCGATGAGTGGTTCGTTTCGCTTGGGATCGCTTCAGAGATCGTCGTCTTCAAGATCCTCATCGGCCTCGAAGGCAATACAATCGCAGCCCTCGACCGTGCAGCTGGTCGATCCGGGATGCTCATCGTCATGGCCGTGTTCGTCATCGATGTGACCGCAGGTGCAACGCATGACAGCCCTCCTCAGTTCTGGCCCGGATCGGCCGATAGCTCTTTGACCAGCGCGCGCACGCGGTTCAGCGCGGCGGTGTAGCCGGTCGCGCTGAAGGGCGGCGCATAGGCCTGATGACCCGCCGCCCCGACAGGCCCGGCCGCATCGAGCGCGTCGGCCGCCGCGATCAGTTCCGCGCGGCGCGGATGATCCTCGGCCTGCAGCCGCAGCCGCCTACCGAGCGGGACGATGGGGCGATCGGCGATCATATGCCCGGCGCGGCCTCCCACACCTGACCCAGCTGCGCCGCCGCGCCGGACGGCACGTTGTTGCCGACCGCCGCGCCGACCGGCCCCGGCCGGCCCCAGAATGTGCCGTCGAAAATCATCCCCGCGCGCGGCGCATAACCCGACCGCGCCATATCGGCGATCGCCTCGGACGGCAGCGGCACACGCCACAGCTGACAATCGCTGTAGCGATAGCCACCGGCAGCGGCTGCGTACCCGGTCTCGCGCGAGCCCCACAGAAAGCGGCCGCAGGGCTGTGTCGCCGTGACGGCGAACGACCCGACGCTCGCCCCGTCCATATAGAAGCCGGCGGTAGTCACGCCGCCCGTTCCCACCGCGCGGAAGACGATCACGACATCGCGCACGGCGAGGCTGTTGTGCATGCTGATCGCGCTGGGGACGCCGTCTGTCGCGCCGGCGTTGGTCAGTTCGACCGGACCGCTGGGGTTTCTCACCCGCAGCGGCGCAGCCGCGCCGTAGATCTGCGCGGCGAGAAAGGCGCGCGCCAGACCGTTGCCGGGAAACCCGACGCCCGAAGCCAGCCCGCCGATGCGGGCGCGCATCGTGAAGCTCTCCACCTCGCGCGACAGCCCGCTCGCCAGATCCAGCACCATCGCATTGGCGCCATCGGTGGCGTCAGCCAGCTTCCATGTGCCGGGCGGCTTTGTCGCCGGCGTTCCTGCGGCGGCGAAGCGAAAAATGTCGAGATCGACAGCCGAGATTTGAGCGCCATTTCCCGCATCGTTCGGATGCAGGCCGTCGCCGCTGTGATAGGCCGCGCCGCCGCTGAATTTGCCCGGTGCGGCCGGGTCCGAGAGCGTCGAGAGCGCGTCGAGCAGCGGCACGCCCAGCCCTTCCATCATCCGCTGCGCATCGAACATGGCGGCGATCTGGCTGGCGCTCGCGGCGTTGTAAGGGCTCGGGCCGCGCACCACCGGCACTGCCCCGATCGACCGCACCATCTGGATCAGCTGTCTGGTCCGCTGCAGCCAGCCGCGCACGTCATAGCTGTCATTGTGGAGCGCCGTCGCCAGCACGACGTGGGAGGGCGCGTGGGGTGCGCAGTCGCTCCAGAAGCGGTCGATGGATGCCTGCGTTCCGCTGCCGCTGATCGAGCGGTTGATGACGCTCCACGAGCCGCCCAGCAGGGTCTTCAGGCGGCCGACCCACGAGAGCGCAGGCGCGCTCCACGTCGGGCCGACCGGATCGCCGGCATAGCCGCTCGCCCCCATGCCGGCCGCGTTGCTGCTGCCGAGCACGACGATGGTTTTCGGGCGGGGCCGCGCGGGCGCTGTCTGCACGCCGGGCCGCACCCCGAGCGCGCCGGGTGCGCGCCGCATCGCGTAGCCGCGCGAGAGGACGATGGGGACTTTCATGCGCGCGGAGCCCGATAGCCGACGACAATGCCCTTGCCGAACGGCGCGGTCTCGCCCCCGACGAGGCGGTTGATCTCCACGAAATACTTGGTGTTGGCGATGAGGCCGCCGATGCGGGTCGAGCGAAACACAAACGTCAACGCGCCGCCGATGCCCGGAACAAGGTCGCCATTGGCTGTATCGAGCTTCAGGACAGGAGCCCCGATGGTGTCGTCGCGCGCGATGCCGAACAGCATCTCAAAGCTGCTCGCGCTGAAGTCGAAGGGCTCCCAGCCCGTGGTCGTGTCTTCGCCGAACTCCCTCGTGAACGAGGTCGTCAGATGCAGGGGCAGTTCCCACGGCTCGTTGTGGAAGGTGAAGACCAGTTCGCTCATGGCCCATCCTCGCGCGCGCGCGAGGCCTCAAATCAGCCTGAAAGATTTCAGGGCCGCACCATCGCGCGCGCGCAAGGGCCGCTGCGCCCCGGAACGCATTCCGCCCTATGGATCGCCACCGCCGCCGCCCGGCGGCGAGTAGGACCAGTCGGACCAGTCGGTCACGCCCCACCGGCCGATCGCACGCACGCCGCCGCCGCCGGTCGGCGGCTCGTTCGCGATCCACGATGTGAGATTGGGTGCGCGGACGGCCGCGAAGGGCTGCCGATACTCGAATCCCCGCACGCCGGCGCCCTTGGACGTGATGACGTAGTAGGTCCGCCACGAGCCTGCGACCCCTTCGGACGAGACCGAATAGGTGAACCCCAGGCTTTCGGCTGGCGGCGGTGCCGGCGGTGCGGCGGGCGGCGGCGGCAGGCCGTCGCCCAGCGGATAGACGCGGGGATCGTCGATCACCAGCGAGACCCGCGCCTGGTCTTTGGCGCGCGGCACCGATCCCAGCACGATCATCTTTTTCGCGAACCGCGCGCCCCAGCCGAACGAGGCGCGGCACGGCTCGACGCGACCCTCGGCCGCGATGCGGCTCACGCATTTGATCGACGGGTGCGCCAGGCCGGCCGGCAGCGGATCGGGCAGCAGCGCGACCGATGCGCTTTCGCGCGTAACGGCGATCGGCCCCCACGTCGCGCCATTCCGCTGCTGCAGGGCCAGCATATGGGTTTCGCCGTCCTGCCAGCCAAGATCGCGGTCCATCACGACCCGGCGGCCGTCGAACGCGACGACGCGGGCATCCTCGCCCCAGTTCACCGCATCATGGCCCAGCAAGGCCCGGTGGCCGGGCCACAGCATCAGCCCTTCGGTATCGGTCTCGGTCGTCGCGAAGATGCGCCGATAGGCGTTCTCGGCCAGGCCGAACATGCCTTCGCGCCAGACCTGCGCGCGCCGCGTGGCGAGGGGAAAGCGCAGACGCTTCTTGTTGGTCGGCACGACGCCGGGCAGCGCGCATTCAACCGTCGTCGTCCGCCATGTCCGCTCATCGAAATACTCGACGATCAGACCGTCCGCGAGATCGGTGCTGGCGACGATGTAATCGAAGCTCGTGCTGCCGGGCTTGGTGTTCGACGGCAGAAGCGTGGTCGAAAGGATGTCGCGCGGTTCGTCGCGGATGAGGCTGAGCGCGCCGCCCGGCAGGACCGGCCGCGCACGGCCGACCCGCGCGATCGCCTTCTCCACATCCCACGACGATTGCGCGGCGTCGAAGATCCCGTCGCAGCAATCGCCGCGCAGGTGCCACGTCCGCGCCAGCGAGGCCAGCGTATCGGTGTCGATCTCGCCGGCCGGCCAGACCGCCCGATGCACATAGGCGAGCGCCCAGGCCGGCGAGCGCGTCAGGCGATTGCCCGACCACGCCGCGCCGGTCCAGACCGGCACCTTGCGCGTCTTCTTCACATACAGCTTCTGGGCCGCAGCCCCCTGAAGCTGATCGTTCGCGCGGGCCGACACCATCATCCACGTCTCGGTGCCGGTGCTCGCGGTCGGCGGGAAGTAGCCCTTAAGGCCGCCCCAGATAATCTCGTCGAAGACGGCATTGTCGCCGGACTTGGCGTTCGCCCGCCGCGCCCGCGCCTCGAACCGCGTGCCGAGGCCGGAAGGAATGGCGCTGAGGACCGTCTTGCGGAAGAGCTTCGGCCCGGTGCGCGCCGTGAAGATCTCGCTGACGATCGTCGTCCATGTCCCTGCGCCGGTCGGGATGCCGGCGTCATCGACCGGCCGTATCTGGCCCTCGACGGTCACGCTGGCGTTGGCGTAGGAGCCGTCGTTGTTCTGCTTGTAGAGCCCGCGACTGCCGAAGAAATCCCACGCCAGCGCCATGATGCGTGTGTTGGGCGGATTGGTGGGGAACGGACCGACATAGCCGGTCCCGGCCTCGTTGGTGCCGAGCAGAACCTGCCCGCCGACCGCCTGCTGGGCATAGACGGCATCGACGATCAGGGTCGGCGCCCCGCCGGGCGGCACGATCTCGTGCTGCACGCCGGGGAACGCGCCGGTATAGCCGTAAGTCTGTTTGGGCGGCCGCTCGACGAAGGG
>JAPUEF010000183.1 GCA_027492655.1 Alphaproteobacteria bacterium
CAGCCAAAAAAGCCGCGCCCAAGAAAGCGCCCGCAAAAAAAACGACTGCAAAGAAACCAGCCGCAAAAAAAACTGCCGCCAAGGCCAAGCCTAAAGCCAAGCCAAAAGCCGATTAGTTATGGGCGACGACGCAAAGGCTCAGGCTTCGACCATCAACGCCCTCTTTGCGGAAGCGGACAAGGCGCACGAGCACGGACGTCACAAGCGCGCCCTTCGCATTTACATGCACTTGGCCACGCGATACGAAGAAACTGCCGCCATGGGCAGTTTGGCCCGCATGTACGAATATGGCGAAGGCACGCAGCGCGACATGGATGCCTCGCTGCTGTGGGATCGCAAGGCCGCCGACCTCGGCTGCGTGAGCGCCAGGCGCAATCTCGCTATCTATCATCGCGGCCGTGGCGATACGCTCATCGCCCGCGATATCTTCCAATCGCTCGTCGACGATGAAAACGACGCCAGCGCCGCGCTCGAACTGGCCAGGATGTACCTGCTCAGCCCGCACGAAACAAAGCGCGTCGTCCGCTACCTCGAACAGGCCCTCCGCGGCGATCGCCTTTCGCCCTACGAGCGCGAACAAGCCGAAGCGCTGCTTGGAGACATACGCCCCGTGAAGCCCGCCGCGAAAAAACCAAAATCCAAACTCACCGCCTAACTCAAACTTTCCTCTCCCGTCCTTCACGGGGGAGGTGCCCCGAAGGGGCGGAGGGGGGCCAGCGTCGTCCGTCGTTATCGCAGACGTGGAAACCGCACCAGCACGCGGAAGCGTCCAGGATTGCCGGCCTCGAACCGCCAGGCTTTGACCGCCGCCAGCGCCGTGTCGCCGAACCCGTAATCCTGCGGCGCCTCGAACAGCAGCGCCGCGTCCTGAACCAGCCCATCCGCGCCGATCACGATCCCGACGACCGCAGAACCGGCAGCGGCGTCCGCCACCGCCTTCTGTGGCGCCTGCAGCATGCCGCCCGCAACCGGCGCGGGCGCCACGGCCAGGGTTGCGTCATCCCAGGGCTTCTCGATATGGAAGTCGAACGTCGATGTGACGCAATATGTCTCGGCGACGCCCGGCGCGAAAACCCATTTCTTCATCGCCTCGACATATTTGTCGGTCACGCCCGAGCGCTCCGGAAACTGGTCAATGACCTCGACCTTCTCGACAAAGCCGTCCGCACCGACATGCAGGACACCGCTGACATAAGCGTCCAACCGCTCCCGCATTAGGCCCGACGTCGGCATCACCGGCACCTGCTGCTTCGCCGTGCGCGCGTTCGGCACCTCGGCCGCGGGACGTCCGCACAGGCGATCGCGGTGCGTCCAGACGACGATGTCGACGGCCAGCGCCGGGGCCGTCAGCAGCCAACCGGCCGCCAGCGCCGCCACGCCGTGCCTCAGATATTTGCGTTTCATAGCGGTTATCCCCACATAACTCACCGCGCGGCCAGTTCCGACATTCGGCCAGCGCCACGTGCGCAGACTGTCGCGCCCCATTGCCGTTTCGGCAATTCCCCTTTCCCCCATCCTGTATTGCTGTTGATCTGACACCCATGCCCCGAATCCCCGGCCCGAAAAAGCCAAGGCCAAACGCCAAATCCGGCAAGGCCGCTCCCGCTGCCGCCCTGCCCCTCACGCTGGTGCTCGAAGTCACCGGCCGCGATGCCGATGGCGAGTTCCTCGCCCGCCCCGTGAAGTGGGAGGCCGCCGAGGCCCCACCCCGCATCATCATCGCCCCCGGAGCCCGCGGCGACCAGCGCCCGCCCGGCATGGGCGACCGCGTCCTCGCCAAACTGCACAAAGGCCCTGACGGCGTCACCGCCCGCGTCCTCAAGGTTCTGCCCAAGCCGATCACCCGCATCGTCGGCCAGTACACGAAGGAAAAAGGCTTCGGCACCATCACCCCGGCCGACAAGAAATCGCGCCTCTCCTTCATCGTCGCGCGCGGCGACGAAAACGGCGCGGACGATGGCGATCTCGTCATCGCGGTCCCCGCAGAGGGCCGCGCGACGGGCACGTCCGTACCCAAGGCCCGCATCGTCGAAAATCTCGGCAGCGTGAATACGCCCGGCGCGATCTCGCTCCTCGCCATCCACGCCCACGGCATCCCCGATGCCTTTCCGGTGGACGCCATAGCCGAAGCGAAAGAGGCCGAGCCGCCCACGCTCAAGGGCCGCACCGATCTGCGCAAAATCCCGCTCGTCACCATCGATCCCGACGACGCCCGCGATCATGACGACGCCGTCCACGCCGAGCCTGACCCTGCCGTGCCCGGCGGCTGGATCGTCACCGTCGCCATCGCCGATGTCGCCGCCTACGTCACCCACAACTCCGCGCTGGATCGCGAAGCGTACCTGCGCGGCAACTCCACCTATTTCCCGGATCGCGTCGCCCCGATGCTGCCGGAAGAACTCTCGGCCGATCTCTGCTCGCTGCGCGAAGGCGAAAACCGCGCCACGATGGCCGTCCGCATGCACTTCAATGCGGAGGGCAAGAAGACCAGCCACACCTTCATTCGCGGCCTCATGCGTTCCGCCGCGCGCCTCACCTACCAGCAGGTGCAGAACGCTATCGAGGGCCGTCCGGACGACAAGACCGGCCCGCTTCTGGAAAGCATCATCAAGCCGCTCTACGCCGCCTATGCGGTGATGAAGAAAGGCCGCGACAAGCGCGAGCCGCTGGAAATCAATGCCCCCGAACGCCGCGTGCGCATCGGCGCCGACGGCCAGATCGCCACGATCACGCTCCGCGAGAGCATCGCCTCGATGCAGCTCATCGAAGAGATGATGATCCAGGCCAATGTCGCCGCCGCCGAAACGCTGGAGGCCAAGCGCACGCCGGCCATCTATCGCATCCACGACGAGCCGTCCGATCTCAAGATCGAGGCGCTCGCCGACTTCATGCACTCGATCAAGATGCCCTTCACGATGGGGCAGAAGCTCTCGCCCAGCGTCTTCAACCGCATTCTCAGGGAACAGAAGGAAGGCCCCTTCGCCCCCATCGTGAACGAGGTCGTGCTGCGCTCGCAAAGCCAGGCGATTTACAGCGCCGACAATATCGGCCATTTCGGCCTCAACCTTCAGCGCTACGCCCACTTCACCTCGCCCATCCGCCGCTACGCCGATCTCATCGTCCATCGCGCATTGATCCGCGCTTTGAAGTTCGGCGATGACGGCCTGACGGACGATGAGATCGCCCGCCTGCCGCAGATCGCCGAACACATCTCCACCTGCGAGCGCCGCTCGATGCTGGCCGAACGCGAAAGCGTCGACCGCTATCTCGCCGCCTACATGGCCGATCGCATCGACGCGGTTTTCCCCGGCCGCATCTCCGGCGTCACCTCGTTCGGCCTCTTCATCCGTCTCGATGAAACCGGCGCCGACGGCCTCGTCCCAATCCGCACCGTGGGCCACGAGTTCTTCAAGCACGACGAATCCCGCCATGCCCTTATCGGCTCGCGCTCAGGCTACACCTATGCCCTCGGCGACAAGGTCGAAGTGAAGTTGCTCGAAGCCGCCCCCGTCACGGGCGGCCTGCGCGTCGCCATCGAGGCGAACTAACCCTTCCAGGCCGCCTCACCGCGTGAGGGCCGCCATCCCCCACGCGGCGAAAAACCCAAAAAAGGCTTCCGCAACTTCAAGGGCAAACGCCCCGGCCCTGCCAAGCCGCCAAAGGAAAAACGCGGCGGCCGCCGTCGCTGACATATCGGGGCTGGCGCAAGCGCCTGTGCGCCCGCAAGACAGAGCCGCATCCAGACTTAGCCGCCGGTAAAATCGGCGACCGAAATCGCAACACAGGATTTGGAGACGGTCGGGGCGCGCGCAGGTCTGTGCGCTCCCTTCCCCTCACGTCAGCGTGACCTTCGCCTCGAACAGGTCTAGTCCATTTCCATGTTCGACAAACCAGAAGACGGCCCCAAGGGTCGCGCAGTTCGTCCCCGGCACGCGGCGACCCTCATCCTCACCCGACCGCGCGCGGCGGGCGCGCTGGAAATCCTCATGGGCAAGCGCAGCGCGGCGCATCGCTTCATGCCCGGCAAATATGTCTTTCCCGGCGGCCGGGTCGATAGTGCCGACGGACGCCTCAACCACGCCGCCGATCTGCGCCGGGAAGTCCTCGCCCGCGGGGCGCAGCACGGCGGCGACCGCCTCGCCCGCGCCCTCGCCCGCGCCGCCATCCGCGAAACCTTCGAGGAGGCCGGCCTTCTCCTCGCCCGCCCCAGCGCGACGCCGGCCCGCTCGGCCGCGCCCGCATGGTCGGAATTCCGGAAACTGGGGCTGGAGCCTGACCTGTCAGCCCTCACCTATGTCGCCCGCGCGATCACGCCGCCCTATCGCGACCGCCGCTTCGATACGCGCTTTTTCATCGCGGACGCTGCGTCGCTGGCCGAGCCGCCGGAGACCGCACGCGCTGCGTCGGGCGAATTGCCGGAGCTTGCCTGGGTCTCGCTGAGCGAGGCCCGCCAGCTCGATCTTCCGACCATCACCCGCGCGGTGCTCGACGAGATCGAAACCCGCGCCGACGACCCTCACGGCGATCGCGAAGTCCCGTTCTTCCGTTTCGCCAACGGCAAGCCGGTCTGGAGCCGCATCTAGCCCATGCCGCAGATTCGCCCGCGCGACGCCGCCAGCGTCATCCTCGTGCGCCCCGACGCGACAGGCGCGCTCACCGTCCTGATGGGCCGCCGCTCGCGTCGGGCCGCTTTCGTGCCGGATGTCTTCGTGTTTCCGGGCGGCCGGGTCGATACCGCCGACGCGGTCACGCAGACCGTCACCGCACTCGATCCGGCGCAGGCGACACGGCTGGCTGCGGCGGGCGCCGCCGGCCCCCGCCTCGCGCGCGCCCTCGGCACCGCGGCGATCCGCGAGACTTGGGAAGAAACCGGCTACGTTCTGGGCGGCAGCCGCGTGGAAAACGATCGCATTCTGGCCGATCAGGCGGCGCTTCGCTTCTCCGCCCGCGCCATTACGCCGCGCGAAAGCCCGATCCGCTTCCATGCCCGCTTCTTCCTGGCCGACGGCTCGGCGCTCCAGGGGCCGCCCGCTGGCTCGGGCGAACTCACCGATCTCGCCTGGTTCCCGCTCACCGAGGCACGCACGCTGCCGGTCATCGACGTGACCGAATTCATGCTGGCCCATCTCACCGATCTGCACGACCAGCCTTCCCGCCTGCCGCTCTTCGTCTATCGGGGCGGCCGCCCGGCGATCCGCTGGCTGAACGCGCCGTGACGGGGGCGGCAGACGTCGCCGTCACGCCCAGGCAGCGGCGCCTCGGCCTGACCGCCGCCTTTGCCTGCGTCTTCGGCACCACAGTCGGGCTCGGTCTCACCCTTCCCCTTTTGCCCCTCGCCATCGAGCGCGGGGGCTACAGCGCCTTCTTCAACGGCCTCAACGGCACGATCGGCGGCCTGGCCCTTCTCCTGACCGCGCCGCTGGTTCCGGCGGTGGCGGCACGGGTCGGCCCGATCAGGATGCTGCTCGCCAGCTTCGCTCTGGCCGCGATCTGCCTGGCCATTATCCCGCTGACCCCGGTATGGGCGTGGTTCCCGATCCGCTTTCTCCTCAACGCCGCGCTGCAAAGCCTGTTCGTCGTCAGCGAGGTCTGGATCAACACGCTCGCGACAGAACGCGCACGGGGCCGCCTGATCGGCCTTTACGGCGCGCTCGCCATCGGCGGCTTCGCCGCTGGTCCTGCCCTGGCGGCGCAATTTCCCGAAGGTTCTCCCATTCCCTTCTGGCTCGGCGCGGCAGCCGTTCTGATCGGTCTGATTCCTGTTCTCGCGGCCCGCCGCGTCGCCCCCGTGATCGAACACGCCTCTCTGAAGGGAATCGCCGCGATCCTGACCATTTCGGCCATCCCTATTCTCGCCGCGCTGACGCATGCCGCCACCGAGACTGCCGCCACCAGCTTCCTGCCGGTTTTTGCGGTTCGCGAAGGCTGGCTGGAGGCCGACGCCCTGCTGCTCATCACCGTCTTCGGTCTCGGCAACGTGCTGCTTCAGATCCCCATCGGCTGGCTCGCCGACAAATGGGACCGCACCACGCTGCTGATCGGCTGCTCCGTCCTTGGCTGCATTGCCGGGCTTTCGCTTCCGCTCGCAGCGAACGACCCTATCTTGTTGACGATTCTCGCTTTTTTCTGGGGCGGCGCGCTCATCGGGATATACACAATCGGCCTCACGCTCGTCGGCGAGGTCTTTAAAGGGGCGGCCCTCGCGCCGGCCAGCGCCGCTTTCGCGTTCGCATATGCCGCCGGATCGATTCTCGGCCCCGGCGCGGCGGGCGTCGCCATGGACCTTGCGGGCGACAACGGCCTTGGCTGGTTTATCGCAAGCGTTTGCGCGGCTTACGCTATTTTGTGTATGATGCGTCGGCGCGCTTGACTTGAAGCGCCGGATCAGTAGTTTCCCGGCTCGTTTTCGAGGAGTGGCCGCGCCCGCGGCTTAAAGAGACATGGCCAAGCCGACCACCATCAAGATTCGCCTGAACAGCTCGGGCGGCACCGGTTTCTTCTACGTCGCCAAGAAGAACACCCGCACCATGACCGAGAAGTTCAAGGTCCGTAAGTACGATCCCGTGCTGCGCAAGCACGTCGAATTCACCGAAGGCAAGATCAAGTAATCTTCGCCACAAGGCCGATATGCGAAAGGGCCGGATTTCCGGCCCTTTTTGCTTGGCTTAAGCAGCTTCCGAAACCACCCGGTTCCGCCCGTCCCGCTTGGCGCGGTACAGCGCCTGGTCGGCCCGCTTGAGGATCGTGTCGGCCGTATCGTCAGGCCGCTCGATCGAGGTCACGCCGATCGACACTGTTACCGGCAGGCCGGTCTCACGCCCCGAAATCGAGAACGGCACATCCGCCGTCACCTGCCGCAGCCGCTCGGCCACCGCATAGGCATAGGCGACATCCGTCTCCGGCATGATCACCACGAATTCCTCGCCGCCATAGCGGCACGCCAGATCGATGCCGCGCACATTGGCGCGCAGGCGCGTGCCGAAACCGCGCAAAACCTCGTCGCCGACCGCGTGCCCGTGCGTGTCGTTGATCGCCTTGAAGAAGTCGATGTCCATGATCAGCAGCGAAAGCGGCTTCTTGGTCTCCAGCGCCGTCGTCACCAATGTCTGCAGATGGCTCGACATGTAACGGCGGTTGAACAATCCCGTCAGCTGATCGGTGATCGCCATCTCCAGCGAAAGCTGAAGGTTCTCGCGCAGACGGTCGGAATAACGCTTGCGGCGGATCTGCGTCTTGGCGCGCGCACCCAGTTCGTTCTTGTCGATCGGCCGGATCAGATAGTCGTTCACGCCGATTTCCAGCGCGCGGATCAGCCGTTTGGTGTCGCCCTCTTCCACCAGCGCCAGGATCGGCGTGTGACGAGTAGATTCCAGCGTTTTCAGCTGCGAGCAAAGCCGCATGCCATCCGTGTTCTGCAAAGACAGCGACAGGATCACGAGGTCGAAATCGCCATCCCGTGCGCGCATCAGCGCCTCGACCGGATCGGCGGTCTGACTCACTTCATGGATGCCCGACAACGCTTCCACTGTACGGCGGGCGCTGGCTTCGCGGTCCTCGACCAGCAGAATCCGGCCCCCCGCATCGGCGCCTGAAGGGCGCAACATCTGCGCAGCGTCCAGCACGCCGAGGCTTTGCCCGGTCGCCTCGCGCATCCGCAATTCGTCCGTCATCATCTTCAGACGGACCAGAGACTTCACGCGCGCGAACAGAGCGATGTCATTGACCGGCTTGGTCAGAAAGTCGTCAGCTCCGGCATCGAGCCCCTGCACGCGATCCGACGGCTGATCCAGCGCCGTCACCATCACGACCGGAATATGAGCGGTCTCCGGCGAGCTTTTCAGCCGACGGCACACCTCGAAACCATCCATGCCTGGCATCATCACATCCAGGAGGATGATGTCCGGCTTCTGTTCAGCCGCCAGCTTCAGCCCGTCCGGGCCGTTCATCGCGCTCAGCACGTCGAAATACTCAGCCGCCAGCTTCGCTTCGAGCAGCTTCACATTGGCGGCGATGTCATCGACGACGAGGACTCGAGCGGTCACGTGATACCCTCAGCCGATGAATTTCCGGACGGTGTCGAGGAATGTCGCAACCGAGATCGGCTTCGAGATATAGGCTTCGCAGCCGCCCTCGCGGATCTTTTCCTCATCGCCCTTCATCGCGAAGGCCGTCACCGCGACCACCGGGATCGACTGCAGCTCATCGTCGGCTTTCAGCCATTTCGTGACTTCCAGACCCGAAACCTCGGGCAACTGGATATCCATCAGGATCAGGTCCGGCTTGTGGGTCCGGGCCATGTCCAGCGCCTCCATCCCGTCACGGGTCTGAAGCGTGCGGTATCCATGGGCATCGAGCAAGTCGTTGAACAACTTCATGTTCAACTCGTTGTCCTCGACGATCAGGACGGTTTTTTCCGTTTGAGGCATCGCGAGCGCCATTTTACCCACCACATGACCGGAAACCGTCGCGGATTGCGCTCTTGCGGCGTCTGGCCCGCGGCGGCCAATTCGATATCTTGGCCACCTTAAACAAAACCGGTTAATGCGGATTGAAATGGCTCTGCCGAAGTCAAACCCCGAAACACTGGCCATCGAAGCGCTCGGCTTCATCGCCGCCAGCGACGACGAATTCGCCCGCTTTCTGGGGCTTTCCGGCCTCTCCGTTGACCATTTGCGGGCCAATGCCGACGCTCCGGAAACGCTGCGCGCTGTCCTGGAATACGTCATGGGGCACGAGCCGACCGCCCGCGCTTTCGCCGAGGCGCGCGGCTACAGCCCGGAGGATCTCGCCCACGCCGCCCATCGGCTCGGCGCGCTGTGAGCGCCGAGTCCGACATCCGGCGCGGGCGTCCGCTCATCGTCGTGGATGCCGACGAGGTGTTGCTCCGTTTTCTTGAAGGGCTCGAAGCCTGGCGACCCTCGCGCGAGTCCTTTCTCGACCTCCAGGGCTACAAGCTCACCGGCAATATCCGCAGGACCGCTGACCGGGAACCGCTGGACCAGCCCGCCGTCACCGAGCTTCTGAAGACCTTCCACGCCACGGCCGGCCTTGATCTCATGCCGGTCGCGGGCGCCGCCGAAGCGCTGGCCGGCCTCGCGCCTCATGCGCAAATCGTCGTGCTCACCAACATCGCGCCCGAGCTTGCAGACAATCGCCGCGCCAATCTCAAGGCGCACGGGATCGACTATCCCGTTCTCTCGAACAGCGGATTGAAAGGCCCCGCGTTCGCCCGCCTCGCCATGGCAGCGGCGGCGCCCGCCGTCTTCGTGGACGACATTCCGCATCATCACGCTTCGGTCGCCGCAGCCCATCGCGGTGCGCACCAGGTCCATCTCGTCGCCGATCCGCGCCTCTTCGCCGCCGCGACGCCCGCCCCGGAGGCGGCCCTCTTCACCTCCGACTGGCGCGAGGCGCACCGCCACATCGCCGGCGTGCTGGGATTACCCTGATGCGCATCGGCATCGATCTCGGCGGCACCAAGATCGAAGGCGTCGTCCTCGACGCCGCGAACCGCATCGCCGTGCGCCGGCGCGTCCCCACGCCGCAGGGCGATTATGACGGCACGGTCGCCGCCATCGCCGATCTGGTCAGCGCATTGACCGCAACCGCAGACATCCCTCGGCACTGTCCGGTCGGCGTCGGCATGCCCGGCGCGCTCAGCCTCCGCACCGGGCTCGTCAAGAACGCCAATTCCATCTGCCTGAACGGCAAACCCCTGGACCGCGATCTGGAGGCCGCACTGGACCGCCAGGTCCGCGTCGCCAACGACGCGAACTGCTTCGCCCTCTCCGAAGCCCGCGATGGCGCGGCGGCGGGCCGCCGAACTGTCTTCGGCGTTATTCTGGGCACCGGCGTCGGCGGCGGACTCGTGATCGACGGGCGCATCCTGACCGGCCCCAACGCCATCGCCGGCGAATGGGGACACAATCCCCTGCCCTGGCCCGATCCCGACGAGAGAGAAGGACGCGCCTGCTATTGCGGGAAAAGCGGCTGCATCGAAACCTGGGTCAGCGGCCCCGGTTTCGCCGCCGCCTACGCCGCCGAACGCGGCATCGCCCTGACCGCCGATGAGATCGTCCGTGCCGCCGCCACCGGCGAAGCCTGCGCCGAAGCCGCCATCGAACGGCTTGCGCAGCGCATCGGCAAGGCGCTGGCCACCATCGTCAACATCGTCGATCCCGACATCATCGTGCTGGGCGGCGGCCTTTCGAACATCGCCGCGCTCTATCAACTCGTTCCCGCCGCCATCCAGCGCCACGCCTTCTCGGACGGCGTCACCACGCCGGTCGTAAAGGCCATGCACGGCGATTCCAGCGGGGTGCGTGGCGCCGCCTGGCTGTGGGACGGCGCGTGAGATGGCGGCGCTATGCCTCGACTGCCTCGACCGCAGCGCCGCAGAAGGCCAGCGCGCTTGCAGGCTGTGCGGCAGCCCGCGTCTTCGCCGTCACCCCGAAATGGATACGCTGGGCATCGCCCATATCGACTGCGACGCTTTCTATGCCGCCATCGAGAAACGCGACGATCCCAGCCTCGCCGACAAACCGCTGATCGTCGGCGGCGGCAAGCGCGGGGTCGTCTCGACCTGCTGCTATATCGCGCGGACATTCGGCGTGCGCTCGGCCATGCCGATGTTCAAGGCGCTGAAGGCTTGCCCCGACGCCGTCGTCATCAAACCGGACATCGCCAAATATGTCGGCGTCAGCCGCGAGGTGATGGCGATGATGGAAGCGACGACGCCGGCCGTTCAGGCCCTGTCTCTGGACGAGGCGTTCCTCGACCTCACGGGCACGGATCGCCTGCATCGCCAGTCGCCGGCGGTCACGCTGGCCGCGCTGGCGCGGCGGATCGAGCACGAGATCGGCATCACCGTTTCTGTCGGCCTCAGCCACAACAAATTCCTCGCCAAGTTCTCGTCGGAATTCGACAAGCCGCGCGGCTTCGCGGTGATCGGCCATAGCGACGCCCGCGAAATTCTGGCTTCGCGTCCGCCGACCGTCATCTACGGCGTCGGCAAGACGTTCGCCGCCAAACTGGAAGCCGATGGC
>JAPUEF010000184.1 GCA_027492655.1 Alphaproteobacteria bacterium
GAAGGCGATCTGCTCCGGCGCGTCGCCCGGCGGCGCGGTCATGCCGGCGCCGACGAGGACGGCGAGAGCCAGGCTGATGATTTTGGCGGCGAAGCGCATGACGGGCGGCCGATGGGAGCGGATTTCAGCGAGTATAGGCCGCAGAAAGGCGGCGGCAACACGGCGCAATCCCAAAAGGCGGACCCAAAGGCGGGCGATGTCGCTTAAGTCTTTGTTGACGCTTGTTAACCAAAGATGCGGCGAAGCCTGAACGCCCTCGGGGACTCCGCCATGATCCATGCGCCCAAGCGTATGACGCGCCTCGCTATCCTTTTGCTGGCCGGTTCGATGCTGGGCGCCTGCGCCACGGATGTCGGCTCGACCGCCGCGACCGCCGAGACGCCCGATCCGGCGCAGCTGCGCGAGCAGGCGATCGCCGATCTGAAGACCCGGCCCATTCCCGACGATCCGATGGGGCGCGCCGCCTATTGGGCGCAGCGCGTGGAGCTGGAGCCCGACAATGTCGAGGCAGCCGTGCAGTTCGCCAAAGCGCTGCGCGGCATCGGTTCGAACCCGCGATCGGTGGAATTTCTGGAAGAGCGCCTGGCGAAGACCCCCGGCGACCCGCAGCTGACAGCCGAATACGGCAAATCGCTGATCGCCGTCGGGCGCGCCGACAAGGCGCTGCCGGTGCTGCAGCAGGCGCAGCTGCTGCTTCCGGAGGACTGGACGATCCCGGTCGCCATCGGCGTCTGCTACGATCAGGCAGGCGACTATGTCCGCGCGCGGCAGGCCTATGAGACGGCGCTGGCGATCTCGCCCAACAATCCCTCGATCCTGAACAATCTGGGCCTGTCCTATCTGCTGGCCGGGGATCGCGCGAACGCGACGAAATATCTCTATGCCGCCGCGTCGGCCCCCGGCGCGGATGAGCGGGTGCGCGCCAATCTGGCGCTGGTCGCGAACCGTGCGGACCCCGCTGCCGCCAAAGCAGAGCCGGCCGCACCCCGTCCCGCCGAACCCAAGGCCAAACCCACGGCCGAGGCGGAACCTGTCGCGACCGACGCGCCGCGCACGATGGCGACCGACGCCGGATCGGCCGGGCTGCGCGGCTCCAACTGATTTGACGCGGCGCGGACGCCGGCTGGTCTGACCGCAGCCGTCAGGCTTACATCTTCATGATCTTCATAATCGCCGGCCCGAGGATCACCACGAACAGCGGCGGCAGGAAGAACAGGATCATCGGCACGGTCAGCTTGGCCGGCAGAGACGCCGCTTTCTGTTCCGCCGCCTGCATGCGCAATTCGCGATTTTCGAGCGCCATCACGCGCAGCGCCGTAGCGAGCGGGGTGCCGTATTTCTCGGCCTGGTTCAGCGCCGTACACACCGCCTTCACGCCCGGATGGCCGCAACGCTTGGCGAGGTTGTCGTAGGCTTGCCGGCGATCGGGCAGATAGGAAAGTTCAGCCGTCAACAGCGACAGCTCTTCGGCCAGTTCCACCGACTGGCCGCCGATCTCGGAGGCGACGCGGCCGAACGCGGCTTCGATCGACATGCCCGATTCGACGCAGATCAGCAGAAGGTCCAGCGCGTCCGGGAAGCCGCGCATGATCGATTCGGTGCGCTTCTGCGCCACGTTCTTCACGTAGACGTCGGGAACGTAGAAACCCAGCGCGCCGGTGCCGACGACGATCGCGATCTTCGACAGAAACGGCAGGTGGTGGTTCGACAGCATGAACAGGTATACGGCCGCCATCGCCAGCAGAACGAACGGCATAGCGAAGCGGAAGAACAGGAAGGCATAGACCGGACCCTGACCGCGATAGCCGGCGGCGTTCAGCTTGTCGCGGATGCCGGGCGTTTCGAGCAGGTTCGCCAGTTTCAGCTGATCGACCAGCCGCTTCATGAAGTCGATCTGCTGGCCGCGCAGGTTGCCCTTCTTGAGGAGTTCTTCCATCTGCCGCTTGCGCAGAATATCGCGCTGGTCGGCGACCGCCTTGAGGCGGCCGGCGAGGCGATCCTTCGCAAGCAGCGGCACGGCGAGCGTGATGACGGTCGCGAACACCGCGAGACCGGCGAGCACCGAGCCGATGAATTGCGGGTCGTAGAGGCGGTCGATCCAGCTCACGTCGCGTCTGCCTTCAGATCTTGAAGTCGATCATCTTCTTCATCACGAGCACGCCCAGCAGCATCCACGCGGCGCTGCCCGCCAGCATGATATTGCCCGTGCGCTCGCTGAAGAGCGGGTCGAGATAATTCGGCGAGAAGATGCTGACCAGAACCATCACGGCGATGGGAAGCGAACCGATGATGCCCGCCGAGGATTTCGCTTCCGACGACAACGCCTTGATCTTGCCCTGGAGGCGCTTGCGGTCGCGCAGAACGGCCGACAGGTTGCCGAGGGCTTCGGAGAGATTGCCGCCCGCTTTCTGCTGAATGGTCAGCACGATCTGGAAGAAGTTCACCTCCTGCAGCGGCATACGCTCCAGGAATCGTCTGAGGCAGTCTTCCATCGGAAGGCCGACGCGCTGGTTCTCGACGATCAGACGGAATTCCCCGCCTACCGGCTCAGGCGATTCCTGGTCGATCATGCGCAGACAGTCGTTGAGCGGGAGACCCGATTTCACGCCGCGCACGATGACGTCGATGGCGTTCGCGAATTCGGTGAGGAATTTCTTCTGACGGCGCTTGCGCAGGAATCCCAGAACCCAGCGCGGCAGACCCAGACCCGCCGCAAACGCAGCGCCGGCGCCGGCGTAGATCGTGCCGGTCTTCGCGAAAACGAAGAAGCCGATGACCAACCCGCAAACGGCGGAGATGATCCAGAAGCGGCTGAGCGGCGTCGTGAGGCCCGCCTGTTCGATCATCTGTTTGGTGGTGGGGCGGGCTTTCGCCTTGGCGGCCTTACGCTCAAGATCCTTCAGCGTCTCGGCGACCTGCTTGCGGCGGCGGTCGGCCGGATCGGCCGCACTGGCGCCGGCGCCGCCACGGCGCGACGCCTGCGCGCGCGTCGAGACCGCGCTGACGCGCTTGGCTGCGGCGCGCTCCGCCGAAGATCCGCCGCCAAGCGCGAAGAGACCGGCGAACAGCGCGACGCAACCCAGTACCGCGACGATGAGGATATTGCCGTCCATCGCCTAGCCCACGTTCGCTTCGTCGAGCGCCATCGCCAGATCGCGTTCGAGGTTGAAATAGCGGGCGCGATCCCAGAACGCGGGGCGCGCGATGCCGGTCGATTTGTGCGTGCCCTTGATACGGCCGCTCTCGTCCTCGCCGGTGATCTCGTAAACGAAGAGATCCTGGGTGACGATGACTTCGCCTTCCATGCCCAGCACTTCGGTGATGTGCGTGATGCGGCGCGAACCGTCGCGCAGACGCGCCGCCTGCACGATGACATCGACGGCGGCGACGATCATCTCGCGAATGGTCTTGGAGGGCAGGGAATAGCCGCCCATCGTGATCATCGATTCAAGACGGCTGAGCGCCTCGCGCGGACTGTTCGCGTGCAGCGTGCCCATCGAGCCGTCATGGCCGGTGTTCATGGCCTGAAGCAGATCGAACGCCTCAGGGCCGCGAACCTCGCCGACGATGATGCGTTCGGGGCGCATACGCAGACAGTTCTTGATGAGATCGCGCATCTTGATCTCGCCCTGACCTTCAAGGTTAGGGGGGCGCGTTTCCAGACGCACGACATGCGGCTGCTGAAGCTGAAGTTCGGCCGTGTCTTCGCATGTGATGACACGCTCGTCCGGCTCGATGAAGGCCGTAAGGCAGTTCAGCAGCGTCGTCTTGCCCGAGCCGGTGCCGCCGGAAATGATCGTGTTGCAGCGGCTGCCGCCGATGATCTCGAGCACGCGCGCGCCGGGTTCCGAAATGGACTTGAAATTGACGAGATCCGTCAGCTTCAGCTTGTCCTTCTTGAACTTACGAATGGTGAGCGTCGGGCCGTCAATGGCGAGCGGCGGCGCGATGACGTTGACGCGGCTACCGTCGGGCAGACGCGCGTCGCAGATTGGAGAGGCTTCATCGACGCGGCGGCCCACCTGGCTCACGATGCGCTGGCAGATATTCATCAGCTGTCCGTTGTCGCGGAAGCGGATGTTGGTGAGCTGGGTGCGGCCGGCGACTTCGATGAAGACCCGTTCCGCGCCGTTGACCATGATGTCGGCGATGTCGTCGCGTGCGAGCAGCGGCTCCAGCGGGCCGTAGCCCAGGACGTCGTTGCAGATGTCCTGAAGCAGGGTTTCCTGCTCCGCGATCGACATCACGACGTTCTTGATCGAGATGATCTCGTTGACGATGTCGCGGATTTCCTCGCGCGCGGAATCCGCGTCGAGCTGCGCCAGCTGCGCCAGATCGATCGTGTCGATCAGCGCGTTGAAAATCGTCGTCTTGATCTGATAGTAGCCGTCGGAACGGCTTTCGATCGCCATCGCGGCGGGCGCCGCCTTGGCCGGCGCCTTGGATGCGGCGGGTTTGGACGACGGCGACGGCGGAGCGGCGGCGGCAGCGGGTTTGGCCGGAGCGGGCGGCGGCGCGCCGGCGGGCTTGCCCACCGGCGAACGCGGCGTGAGGGTATCGCTTCCCGGTCGCTTGCCGAACATCCGTTATCCCGCCTTCTTCATGGGCTTCCGGTTGAGCGCGCCCAGCATCTTGAAGATCGATTCGCGCTTCGCCTTTTTGGGTTCGGCGGCGACTTCACGCCCCGTCAGAACCCGCGCGACATGCAGGAAGCCCTGCGCAGCGCGCGACTGGACGTTGAGCTGGGCGATCATCTGGCCGTTATTGGCCGCCGTGCCGAAGAGCTGCGGATCGAAGGGCAGCACGAGCAGAGGCTCAGCGCCGATCGCCTCGGCGAAATCCTTCACCGGAATTTCCGGACGCTTCACGACGCCCACCTGATTGAGGATCAGGCGCGGCTTCGCATCGTGCGGACGCGACGCGGCGAAGTGATCGCAGATATTCTTGGCGTTGCGGAGCGAGGCGAGGTCGGGCGTCGCGGTGACGATGATCTCGTCCGCGCCCATGAGCGTCTGACGCGACCACGACGTCCAGGCATGCGGCACGTCGATGACGACGGCGGGCGAGGCCGAACGGACGATATCCAGCACCGTCTCGAAAGCCGGGGCGTCGATGTCGTAATCGCGGTCGAGCATCGCCGGAGCCGCGAAGAGATCGAGGCGTTCGGCGCACTTCACGAGCAGACGGTCGAGAAGCACGTCGTCCAGACGTTCCGGCGCGATCAGCGCATCGACGACGCCCTGGGCCGGATCCTGGTTGAAGTCGAGACCGGCGGTGCCGAACGGCAGGTCGAGATCGACCACCGTGGTCGCGACGTTCAGCTGGTTCGACATCGACCAGGCGAAATTATGCGCGATGGTCGAGGAACCGGAGCCGCCTTTCGCGCCGATGAAGGCGAAGACTTTGCCGATGGGTTCCGATTCCGGGGCGGCGTAGAGCGACGCGATGGTCTCGATCACCTGCATCGGGTGCAGGGGGGCCATCAGATACTCGCTGATGCCGTTCCGAATCAGCTCGCGATACAGCTGAATGTCGTTGGAGCCGCCGACGACGACGACCTTCGTCGCAGGGTCGCAGACGGACGCGAGACCTTCCAGCTCCTCCATCAACGGGCCGCGCTCGACATTGCGCGATTCGACCAGCAGCAGATTCGGGGTCGGCGTTTCGGCGTAAAGCTCCGCCGCCGCGGCAGCGCCGCCCATGTGAACGGAGACGTGCGTCTTCGACAACCGACGATCCAGCGCGGCGCGCTGGATCACCGCGCCCGTCTCCGGGCTTTCGCAGAAGGCGGCGATCGTGATGCGCGGAACCGGGCGATCCGATACCGGTACGCCGAACGCGTCGCCGTCGGCGAGAGCGGGAAGGCCTGGCGTTTTGCTCATAAGTCTTTTTCCTGGCGCTGGGCGATCAGTTCTGCTGCGTGCCGGAGGTGACGTCGGCGACCTTGCCGCTACCTCCCGCTGCGGCGCTGCTCGCGGTCGCCTCGCCCTTCTCGTACTTGTCCATCACGGTGTCGCGGCGCGCGACCGAAGCGGCCGCGGCGTCCATCGGCTTCGCCTGGGACAGGTCGCGCGGATCGGCGGCCATCGCGGCGAGGTTCTCCTGCAACGAGCAGCCGAACGTGGGATAGGTCGTGTTGTCCCAGTTGGTCGACAGATTCTCCGACCAGTCCTTGTTCTGGCAGGACGGAACGCTGGCGACGTAACGGGCATAGGCGAGCCGTGTCGTGGTGCGCGAGTCCTTCTCGGGCGCGTAGCCGGAGACCGTCACGAGGTTACGCGGAATGCCGTAGATCGCGGCGATCTCGCGGATTTCCCCTTCGGTCTGCGCCGCAGCGCGGCCGCCTATGGCGGTCTGGATCTCGACGGCGCCGCTGCCGTCGGCCCGGTAGGCATTGAAGAAGGCGGCGACCTGCTGACGGGCCTGCGCCGAGAGGCGGCCCGCCCCATCGGTCGACACGTTCAACAGCGCGACTTCCGACTTCACTTCGATCGGCAGGCGCTGCTCGACCGGCAGCGCGGCGTGGTAACGATCCTCGAACGAGGACGTGCATGCGCCGGCCAGAAGCGCGAGCGGCGCGGCAAGCAAGACGGTCTTGATGCTTGTCATGGGACGTCCTCGTTATTCGATGATGTAGCCCGACGACGCCGATCCAGGCGCCGGCGTCACCGTCGATGTGTAGGTGGCGTTCGACTGGCCATTCAGATAGGCCTGCGCGTCGGTCGGCGGCACGAAGCCGGTGGTCGGCATGGAAAGCTCCCTGCCGGAAACCGGATCGACCAGGATCGCCGAGACGATGATGACCAGTTCGGTCTGGTTCATCTGATAGTCGCGGCTGCGGAACAGCGCGCCGAGGACCGGAAGATCCTTCAGGCCGGGATAGCCGTCGATATTCTGCTTGAAATCGTCGCGCAGCAGGCCGGCCATCATGATGGAGCCGCCGCTCGGCAGCTCGACCGTCGTTTCGGCGCGGCGTACGCGCAGACCCGGAATGGTCATGCCGGGCACCGAAATGATGTCGCCGCTCTGATTGCGGAACGTATTGCCGGGCATCGTCAGCGCGCCTTCAGACGTCAGCTCGCTGACCTCCGACGAGACTTTCAGACTGATGCGCCCTTCGCTCAGCACCACCGGCGTGAACCCCAGGCCGACGCCGAACTGCTTGAAATCGATACGGACGTTGCCGCTGTCGTCGACGCCTGCGGGAACCGGGAACTGGCCGCCGGCGAGAAAGTTCGCCGTCTCGCCGGAAAGCGCGGTCAGGTTGGGCTCGGAAAGCAACCGGACGATCCCGGCGCGCTCCATCATGCGCAACGTGCCTTCGACGTTGTTGTAGCCGTCGTTCACGATGTTGGACGGCGAGGCCGGCGTCGCGCCGGCGGTGAGGGAGCCGGTCGCCAGCGCGCGACCGACCAGGCTGAACTCGTTGTTCGAGGCGAAACTGACGGGAACCCCGCCCATTTCCGCGATCGCTTTCAGATCGATCCCCAGCTGCTTGGAGATCGAACGCTGCATCTCGGCGACGCGGACGCGGATCATCACCTGCTGACGGCCGGAGACGCTGATCATGTTCAGCACCTTGGCCGGATCGCCGACATAGCGAACGGCCATTTCGCGGATCTGCTCGGCCGTCGACGCCGACGACACCGTTCCCGAAAGCACGATGTTGTCGTTGACGCTTTCGACTTTGACGTCGGCGTCGGAGAAATGAGCGCGGATCAGGTCGCTCAAGGCGACCATGTCGCGCTCGACGCGGATTTCCAGATTCAGCAGCTGCTTGCCGCTGTCGGAGAAGAAGAACGCATTGGTCTGGCCGACCGCGAGGCCGAGAATATAGATGCGGCGCGGCGTACGGACGATGGCGTCCACGATCGCCGGGTTGGAGACCAGAACGTCCGCGGCGTCGGCCGGCAGCTCGACGATCGCCGCCTTGTTCAGGCCCAGCGTCACGCGCTCGCTCGACGGCCCCTCGCCGCCGCCCTTGACCTGAATGGTCTTGGAGACAGGCCCGGCCGAGGCCGGCGACGCCGCTGCGATCAACGCAGCGGCGGCGGCCCAGATGATGACTTTCAAAGTGCCCCGCATGACGCGCCTCTTAATTTGTACCGGCCGCCTGGACCTGGGTGACTTCGCCGTAGCGGATGACCGTGATCGTTCTGGGCGCCTTCTGACGGCCATTCGATCCCGCCGGGACGCGCAGTTCGACGATCGGCTTGTCCGACTGGGAGAGCCCGCGAAGCGCGAGCGACAGCGTGCCGAGCTCACCGCCCTCCTGGAGCAGTTCGGCCTCAGCGGGGCTAACCTCCAGCGTCGCGGTCTTCGCGGTCTGTTCCGTGCCGGTGTTTGCTTCGGTGGTGCCCGCCGAGTCGCGGAACGTCTGACCCACCGCCAGAACGCGGATATTCTGGAGCAGCGTGCGCGTAATGGCGCGCTTCAGCCCGTCATCCGAGGATCCGGCGTTGGCGGTCAGGATCACATCGACGCGGTCGTTCGGCTTGATGAAGCCGCCTGCGCCCGTCTCTTCGCGAATCTCGACCGAAACGGCGCGCATGCCCGGCGACAGCGCCGCGGCCATGAAATTCGAGCTTTCGGCGCGGACCAGCTTGGTGTCGGTGACGGGCTCGCCCGAGAACATCGTCGCGCGGGCGATCGCGCCGATCGTGTTCTCGAGGCCCTGGGGATTCATTTCCTTGGTGACGTACCCGGCGGCGACGGCGTCCTTCGGCCATTTCTGCCACTTCAGATCGTCGGCCGAGACCGGCGTGCCGATATCGAGATCGCGCGCGACCACCAGCACTTCCGCCATCTGGACCTGTGGGCCAGGCGCGGCGGTGGCCTGATTTTTCTTGCCGAAAACGCCACCGAGAAGAAGGGCCGCCATGCCGGCTGCTCCCAATGCGACGAGAAGAACGAGGATGCGAAGGGGGCTCATGTGACGAGGTCTCGCGTGAAAGAACGGGTCAAGGCGTCAGGGCCTTCATGAAAAGAAACGTGCCGGGCAGTACGATGAGCCCGCCGATCCCCAGCGCCACGCCGTAAGGCATGCCGGCTTTGGGAGAGAGGAGCTGGTTGAGCACGGGCACGCGTGCGGTCAGGGCGGGCATCGGCGTCTTGCGCAGATTGATCAGGAGGATGGCGAACACCCCGCCCACCAGCGCGAAAACGACTGCGTATTTCAGGATCAGCAAAGGCCCCATCCACAGGGCGATGGCGGCCATGAATTTCGCGTCGCCGCCGCCGACGACATTCATCGCGAACAAGGCCATGCCGAAGATCAGGGCGCCTGCGAAGACAAGTGCGTGCATGGCGGCCGCATCGAACGGCATGCCGCCGAGAAAGACCGCCGGCACGAACAACGCGATCAGAGCAACCGGAATCCAGTTGGGAATGCGATAGCTGAGCAGGTCGGTCATCGCGCCGAACGCGAAGAGAACCGGACACGCTATCAACATGATCGCTTGAAGCAGCATACCCCCCCCAACGTCGCGATCCCGTTCGACCGCGCAGCTCGAAACGGTTCTGACGAACCTTTCAGTCCAGCGACCTTAGCTCCGCCCTCTTAAGCGAGGCTTAAACAAACCCTTCCAAAACCTTTCCCGGATGACGCAAATGCCCAGCGCTCAAGGCTTTGCGCGGTTAAGCGCCGTTAACGAACAGGGCGCATGGGACGCGAAAAAAGCGCCGAAACGAAAAAGCCGCAGGGGATACCCCTGCGGCTTCTCGCGCCTGCCCTTTCGGGCTATGCGTGGCCTATTACGGGCCTTTGATCTCTTCCGCGACGCTGTTGAACATCGAGTCGAGGCTCGAACCGACGGCGCCGACGCCGACGATGATCGCAACAGCGATGAAGGTGGCGATCAGGCCGTATTCGATGGCCGTCGCACCCGACTCGTTCTTCAGGAAGCGGTTCAGAAACTTGCTCATGTTGAGCCCTCCGTTGAATGTCACCACAGCACCTGTTCAACGGCGTTTTCGTTTTCATCACCGTGAACAATTGCGACAATACGGGGGCTGCCTTTCCACCGATTTAAGAGACGCGGTAAATCTGCGTTTACTGCAATTTTTCTTCCGCGCGGCGCGATGAGCATGTTCTGCATCTATTGCTGAAGCGCGCGCCGGCGTCTTCTTACGGCGCGGTTAAGAAGCGGCGGCAGGCGTTCAGACTTCCTTCAATCCTCCACGGCAAAATCCCTGTCCGAGTGACGGCGCTAAAGACCGTCGCGCCCGCCTGGAGCATTCGAACCTTATGCAGCGTCTCCTGCTCACCGCCGCCGCCGCGATTCTCGCCGCAGCCAGCGCCCATGCCGAAGATCTTGCCGTCGCGCGGGATCAGTCCAAGGTCGTCAAACTTTCCGGCGCGGCCGCGACCGTCGTGGTCGGCAATCCGGCGATCGCCGACGTGACGATGCAGGACGCGACCACCGCCTTCGTGACCGGCAAAGGCTTCGGCACCACCAACGTGATCGCGATGGACGCCGACGGACGCCAGATCGCCAGCTTCCGCATCGTCGTCACATCGAACTCGGATCGCTCGGTGACGCTGATCAAGGGCCGCGAGCAGATCACGCTGTCCTGCGCGCCGCGCTGCGAGCAGACGGCCTCGTCCAACCCCGGTGGGGCGGCGCCCGCCCCCGCGACGCCCTGATCGATCTTTCAGAAGCCAATCTCCAAACCAAAAGGCCGGGGGATTTCCCCCGGCCTTTTTATTTGATCCGTGAGCTTGTCCGCATCAGCGG
The DNA here is from genome assembly GCA_027492655.1 of Alphaproteobacteria bacterium. Classification (GTDB taxonomy): domain Bacteria; phylum Pseudomonadota; class Alphaproteobacteria; order Micropepsales; family Micropepsaceae; genus JADZAI01. The sequence goes on from JAPUEF010000184.1 coordinate 10,737, forward strand.
GCGAGACGCAGGTTCGACAGATCGGCGCCGATGACGCGGAACACCGGCTGCAGCTGCGAGGCGCTGACATTGTCGTAGAAGAGGCTGGGATTCGTCGCGCAATTGCGCAGGAGATTGCGGACCGTCGTGTCGTCCTCCTCCAGCAGGATCGTATAGACGCGGATATTCACGGCCTTGATGTTGGTGCAGAGCGTCGTGACCTGATCGTTCATCTTGGCGATGATGTTCGAGCTGCTCGTCGTGCCCAGGCGGCCTTTGTAGAGATAGCCATAGG
>JAPUEF010000185.1 GCA_027492655.1 Alphaproteobacteria bacterium
CGCGCTTCACCATGGCGGCTGGCTCGGCGTCGGGCCGGGCGAGGGCACGATCAAGGCGTCGATTCCCGACGCCCATACCGACTTCATCCTGGCGGTGGTGGGCGAGGAATTCGGTCTGGTCGCCTGCATGCTGCTGGCGGCGGTATTCTGTTTTCTGGTCTTGCGTGCGCTTTATCGCAGCCTGCAGTGCCCGGACTCGTTTAGCCAGATCGCGGCGGCGGGGCTTGCGGTGATGCTCGGGTTGCAGGCGGTGATCAATATGTCGGTGAATCTCCAGTTGATCCCCGCCAAGGGCATGACGCTGCCCTTCATCTCGTATGGCGGTTCGTCGATCATCGCGCTGGCGCTGGGCGTCGGCTGCCTGATCGCATTGACCCGCAAGCGGCCCGGCGCGCGCCGTAGGAGGCCTGTCCGGTGAGCCGCCCCATCGTCATCGCGGCGGGGGGCACGGGCGGACACACTTTTCCAGCACAGGCGACGGCGCAGGCGCTGATCGCCCGCGGGCACCGCGTGCTGCTGGCGACGGACCCGCGCGGGGCGGGGTTCGCGGCCAAAATTCCGGGCGTCGAATTGCTGCCGATCCACTCCGCGACGTTTTCGGGCCGGAATCCGTTCGTCATCGCGGGCGCGATGACCAAGATCGCGCGCGGCGTGATGCAGGCGCGCGCCGCGTTCCGGCGCGAAAAGCCGTTGGCTGTCGCGGGCTTCGGAGGATATCCGGCGCTGCCCTCGATGCTGGCGGCGCGCATGACCGGCACGCCCTCGATCATTCATGACGCCAATGCGCTGCTGGGGCGCGTGAACCGTCTGGTCGCCAAGCGGGTGACGAAAATCGCCGTCGCCTTCGACAAGGTCGAATGGCTGCCCAAGGGAACCGAGGGCAAGACGATCCTGATCGGCAATCCGGTGCGGCAGGCGATCGTCGATCATGTCACGCCTTACGATCCACCGGCCGACGGGCCGATCCGTTTGCTGATTTTCGGCGGCAGTCAGGGCGCGCGGATTATGAGCGATGTCGTGCCTGCAGCGCTGGGGCTGCTGCCGGAGCCGCTGCGGGCGCGCCTGAGGGTGACGCAGCAGGCGCGTGGCGAAGACTTGACCCGGGCGAGGGATGCCTATGCCGGGCTTGGCATTCCGGCCGAGACGATGGAGTTCATCGCCGATATGCCCGAACGGATGGCGGCGGCGCATCTGGTGATCGCCCGTTCCGGCGCCTCGACCTGCGCGGAACTGACGGTGATGGGACGCCCCTCGGCGCTCGTGCCGTATCCGTTCGCCACGGACGACCATCAAAGCTACAACGCGCGGGTTCTGGCCGATTCAGGAGCCGCCTTGACCATGCCTCAGCCGATTTTCACCCCCGCCAATCTCGCCCGGGAGATGGAGGCCTTGGTCGCCGCCCCCGCGCGGTTGAGCGGCATGGCTGCGGCGGCGAAAGCGATGGGCCGCCCGCATGCGGCAGAGGCCATGGCCGACGCCATCGAGGCGCTGGCCCGATGAAGCGCAAGCCCACGGATATCGGCCCGGTCCATTTCGTCGGCATCGGCGGCATCGGCATGTCGGGCATCGCCGAGGTGATGAAGAATCTCGGCTATACGGTGCAGGGCAGCGACGCAGCCGAGAACTACACGCTGGATCGCCTGCGCAAGCTGGGCATCAAGGTGACGATCGGTCAGGCGGCGGAGAATCTGGGCGATGCCGCCGTGGTGGTGGTCTCGTCGGCGATCAAGGCCGACAATCCGGAACTGAAGGAAGCGCGCGCCCGCAAGCTGCCGGTCGTGCGCCGGGCCGAAATGCTGGCCGAGCTGATGCGCCTGAAGTCCTCGGTCGCCATCGCCGGCACGCACGGCAAGACGACGACGACCACGATGGTCGCGACGCTGCTGGATGCCGGCAAGCTCGACCCCACCGTCATCAATGGGGGCATCATCAACGCCTATTCGTCCAATGCGCGGCTCGGCGCGGGCGAATGGATGGTGGTGGAAGCGGACGAAAGCGACGGCACGATCATCCGTCTGCCGGCGACCGTCGCCATCGTGACGAATATCGATCCGGAACATCTCGATCACTACAAGACGTTCGACGGGGTGAAGGCGGCGTTCCAGACCTTCATCGAGAACCTGCCGTTCTATGGCTTCGCGGTGGCGTGCATCGATCATCCCGAAGTGCAGGCGCTGGTCGGGCGCATCCATGACCGCCGCATCGTGACGTATGGCTTCAATGCGCAGGCCGACGTGCGCGCCTCGAACCTGCGCGCCGAGCATGGCCAGTCGGTCTATGACGTGACGTTCTCCGACCGCGTGTTCGGCGGGGCGGGAACGATCGAAGGCATCGCGCTGCCGATGCCGGGGCCGCATAACGCGCTGAACTCACTGGCCGCCATCACCGTGGCGCGCGAGCTGGGCGTCGCGGACGATGTGAGCAAGGCGGCGCTGGCGAATTTCGGCGGTGTGAAGCGGCGGTTTACCCGCACGGGCGAATGGAACGGCGTCACCATCATCGACGATTACGGCCATCATCCGGTGGAGATCGCCGCCGTGATGAAGGCGGCGCGCCAGGTCGCGACCGGCAAGGTGATCGCTGTGGTGCAGCCGCATCGCTTCAGCCGCGTGCGCGACCTGTTCCAGGAATTCTGCGCCTGCCTGAACGACGCCGACACGGTGCTGATGGCCGATATCTATCCGGCCGGCGAACTGCCCATCGAAGGCGTCAGCAAGACGTCGCTGGTCGATGGCCTGCGCGCCCACGGCCACAAGGACGCGCGCGTTCTCGCCAGCCCTGACGATCTTCCCCGCGTCATTCGTGAAATCGCGCAGCCGGGCGACTATGTCGTGTTTCTGGGGGCGGGGTCGATCACCTATTGGGCCAATGAGATGCCGGCGAAGCTGGCTGCGGGCGGCTGATGAGCGTGCTCATCAAGCGTCTTCCCCAAGTGCGTGGCGCCTATACGGCGAACGCATCGATGCGCGATCTCACATGGTTTCGCGCCGGCGGTCCGGCGGAAGTGCTGTTCCGGCCGGCGGATATCGAAGACCTGCAGAGCTTTCTGCGCGGGAAGCCGGCCGATGTGCCTGTCACCATCGTCGGTGTCGGGTCGAACCTGATCGTGCGGGACGGGGGTGTGCCGGGGGTGGTGATCCGTCTTGGCGGTGCGCTCGGCAAGATCGAGGTGCTTGAGGGCAACCGCGTGCGCGCCGGCGCTGCGGCGCTGGACATGGCGGTGGCGCGGGCGGCGGGCGATGCCGGGATCGAAGGGCTGGAATTCCTGCGCGGTATTCCAGGCTCCGTCGGCGGCGGGCTGCGCATGAACGCGGGTGCGTATAGCGGGGAATTCAAGGACGTGCTGGTCGAGGCGACGGGCGTGGACGGGCAGGGAAACCTGCTGACCTTCACGCCTGAAACGCTGGGCATGCGCTATCGCCATACCGACACGCCGGACGGCGTGATCTTCATTTCGGCGCTGTTTCAGGGCCGTCCGGGCGACCGCGACGAGATCCTGAAGCGGATGGACGAGATCACCACGAAACGCGAATCGACACAGCCGGTTAAGACCCGAACCGGAGGATCCACCTTCAGGAATCCCGACCCCGCGCTCTCCGGCGGGCTGAAAGCCTGGCAGTTGATCGACGCTGCGGGGTGCCGGGGGCTGCGCCGCGGCGAAATTATGGTTTCAGATCTTCACTGTAACTTCCTCGTTAACCTTTCTGAAGCAAAAGGAAACGAGATTGAGGCTCTGGGCGAAGAGGTGCGCGCGCGCGTGAAAGCGACGTCGGGCGTGGACCTCGAATGGGAGATCAAAAGGATCGGCCTGCCCTGAGCGCTTAAGGGTCTGATTGTGCGGGCAAAACCCCACGTTGCGGTGTTGAAGGGCGGGTGGTCGGCGGAGCGGGATGTCTCGCTCGTGTCGGGCCGTGACTGCGCCGCCGCGCTGCGTGCCGAAGGGTTTAAAGTTACCGAAATCGATGTGACGCCCGACCTCGCCGCCGTGCTGGCCGAGCTGAAACCCGATGTGGTTTTCAACGCGTTGCACGGGCGCTGGGGCGAGGATGGCTGCGTCCAGGGTCTGCTGGAAATTCTGAAGATCCCCTACACCCATTCGGGCGTGCTGGCCTCCGCGCTGGCGATGCACAAGGAGCGCGCCAAGGCGGTGTTCCGCGCCTGGGGCGTGCCGGTGGTCGAGAGCAAGGTGGTGCCGCGCCATCTCGCCTCTGAAAGCCATCAGATGAAGCCGCCTTATGTGGTGAAGCCGGTGAGCGAAGGCTCGTCGGTTGGCATCTTCATCATCCGTGAAGGCGATAACCGTCCGCCGGGTGCGCTGGGCAGCGCCGAATGGGCGCTGGGCGATGAGGTCATGGTCGAAGAGTTCGTGCCGGGGCGCGAGCTGACAGTCGCGGTGATGGGCGGCAAGGCGCTGGCCGTGACCGAGATCACCACGGCCGGGCACGCTTTCTACGACTACGAATCCAAATACGCCGAAGGCGGTTCCGTCCACACGATCCCGGCGAAAATTCCGGCCGAAGTGGCCGAGGCAGCGATGCGCCATGCCGAAGCCGCACATGCGGCGATGGGCTGCCGGGGTGTGTCGCGCACCGACTTCCGGTATGACGATACGGTTCCGGGCAAACACCGTCTGATCGCGCTGGAGATCAATACCCAGCCCGGCATGACCCCGACGTCGCTGGTGCCGGAGCAGGCCGCCTACAAGGGCATGAGCTACGGCCAGCTCGTCGCATGGATGGTGGAGGACGCCTCATGCGACAGGTGAAAGGCCGCCGCACGCAGCGTCGCCCCGAGCCGCAGCCGGTGGAGAGCTGGATGCCGCGCGTGGCGTGGCGTTCTCCGATGATGCTTGGCGCGGGCGCGTTCCTGGGGCTGGCCGCCGTGGCGGGTCTGCTGCAGGGGGGGCATCTGGGTACGGGCGGATCGAGCGCGACGGAGCGCGCCGCCGCCTGGTATCCGATCGAGGAAATTCTGGCCGCCGGCCATTATCACACGCGCCGCAAGGATCTTCTGGCCGCCATCGCGGTGGCGCCGGGCGATGACATGATGGATGTCGATCCCGATGAGGTGCGCGGCCGCGTCGAGGCGCTGGACTGGATCGAAAGCGCCAAGGTGACGCGGCTGTGGCCCTCGACCCTGCAGGTGCAGGTGGTCGAGAAGGAGCCCTATGCGATCTGGCAGTCGAAAGGCGTTTCCTGGCTGATCGACCGCAAGGGCGGCCGGATCACCAAAGACGGCGTCGCGGAGTTCGCCGGCCTGCCGATGGTGGTGGGCGACGGCGCGCCGCTGCACGCCGCCGAGCTGATGGAAATTCTCAAGCGCTTCCCGACGATCCAGCGCCTCGTGAAGGCGTCGGTGCGGGTGGGCGATCGCCGCTGGGATCTGCACCTGAAGAACGGCATTCAGGTGCGCCTGCCCGAAGATGGCGTCGAAGACGCGCTGCAAAGACTGACCGTGCTGGAAACCGAACAGAAAATCTTCGAGCGCGACATCGAGTCGATCGATCTGAGATTGCCTGACCGGTTGATCATCAAGCCGCGCGGGGGCGCGGCGGAGTCGGTCGCGAGGGGCGAGAGCACATGATCGGCAGGCTGAGCAAAGGCAAGACGTCGATGGCGGAGGCCGAGGTGCGACCGGGCGTCTATGCGGCGCTCGATGTCGGCACGTCGAAGGTCGTCTGCTTCGTGGCGAAGGTGGAGCCGACCCGCGAAGGCCATCGTCAGAAGACCAAGATTCTGGGCGTCGGCTACGGCGAGAGCGCCGGCATCCGGCAGGGTCAGATCGCTGAACTCGACCGCGTCGAAGCCTCGATCCGCCATGTCGTGAACAAGGCCGAGGAGATGGCCGACTTCCAGCTCGACGAGGTGTTCATCTCGTTCTCGTGCGGCAAGCCGCAGAGCCAGATCGTTCGCGCCGAAGTGGGGATCGCGAACAACGAAGTCGCCGAATCCGACATGCGGCGGGTTCACAGCCTCGCGCGCCAGCAGGGGCTGCGCTCGGAACGCGAGATCGTCTATTCGAGCCCGCTGGGCTATGCGGTGGACGAGGCGTCGGGCGTGCGCGACCCGCGCGGCATGTTCGGCGAGCGTCTGGGCGTCGCGGTCCACATGGTCAGCGCGGCGGTCGCGCCGGTGCACAATCTGGAAGTCTGCGTCGAGAAGTGCCACCTCGATATCGCCGGCAAGGCGGTCTCGTCGTATGCGGCGGGCCTTGGCTGCCTGCATGACGAAGAGCTGGAATACGGCGCGACGGTCGTGGACATGGGCGGCGGCACCACCTCGATCGCCGCGTTCCGCGAAGGCAAGCTGATCTTCTGCGACGTGATCCCGGTGGGCGGGCGTCATGTCACCAACGATATCGTGCGCGGCCTTTCGACGCCCTTTCGCGAGGCGGAGCGGTTGAAGACGCTGCATGGCAACGCGCTGCCGGTGCCGGGCGCGCATGGCGAAATGATCCGCGTCGCCCAGATCGGCGAAGAGCGCGACCACGAAGGCAGCCGGGTGCCTCGCGAGGAGCTGATCGCGATCATCCAGCCGCGCGTGGAAGAGACCATCGAACTGATCGCCGACCGGCTGAAGGCGGCCGGCGCGGAAGTCGCGGCGAGCAATGTCGTGGTGCTGACCGGCGGCGCTTCGGAACTGATGGGGCTTCAGGAATATGCGACGCGCGCGCTGTCGAAGCGCGTGCGGATCGGCCGCCCGATGCGGCTCGATTCGCTGCCTCCCTCGGTGTCGGGGCCGGCGTTCTCGGCGGCGGCGGGACTGATCGGCCTGGCGCAGGCGGGCGGGGGCGAGCGCGTGGCGCGGCCTGTGCTTTCCGGCGCACGCGGCAAGACATTTGGCGGGCGTTTCGGCGCCTGGGTGAAAGAGACATTTCTATGAACGGCGAAAATGAGAAAATAGTCGCCGTAACGATTCGACCGGGCGAAGCCGGCGAATGCCAAGAAAAATGGCGGGGATCAGACGCAATGTACGAACTGGAGGCTGTCCATGTCCCTTAGCTTTCACGCTCCGGAGTCGCCCGAGCTGAAGCCCCGCATCGTCGTGTTCGGCGTCGGCGGCGCCGGCGGCAACGCCGTGAATAACATGCTCACGTCCGAGCTGATGGGCGTGGAATTCGTCGTCGCCAACACCGACGCCCAGGCGCTCGCGCAGAATCTCGCGCCGCGCAAGCTGCAGCTCGGCGGCAACGTCACGCTGGGCCTCGGCGCAGGCTCCAAGCCCGAAATCGGCGCGCAGGCGGCCGAAGCCTCGGCTCCCGAGATCGAGGAAATCCTCGCCGGCAGCCATATGGCGTTCATCACCGCCGGCATGGGCGGCGGCACCGGCACGGGCGCAGCCCCGGTGATCGCGCGCATCGCCCGCGAGATGGGCATCCTGACCGTCGGCGTCGTGACGAAGCCTTTCCACTTCGAAGGCGACAAGCGCATGCGTCAGGCGGAATCCGGCGTCGCCAAGATGCAGGAGATCGTCGATACGCTGATCGTGATCCCCAACCAGAACCTGTTCCGCGTCGCCAACGAGAAGACGACGCTGGCCCAGTCGTTCGCGATGGCCGATGAAGTGCTCCACTCGGGCGTTCGCGGCATCACCGATCTGATGATCGTGCCCGGCCTGATGAACCTTGACTTCGCCGACGTCCGCACCGTGATGATGGAGATGGGCAAGGCGATGATGGGCACGGGCGAGGCCGAAGGGCCGAAGCGCGCGCTGGAAGCCGCCGAGGCCGCCATCTCGAACCCGCTGCTGGACGATGTGTCGATGAAGGGCGCCAAGGGCGTGCTGATCCACATCACCGGCGGCCCCGACCTGACGCTGTTCGAGGCCGATGAGGCCGCCAACCGCATCCGTTCGGAAGTCGACGCCGAAGCCAACATCAAGGTCGGTTCGACCTTCGACGCCAAGCTGGAAGGCCGCATCCGCGTATCGGTCGTGGCGACCGGCATCGATGCCCAGGAACGCGCCCAGCCGCGCCCGGTGCAGCAGCAGCCGATCGCCGCGATCGCCCGTCCGGCCCCGATCCGTACCCAGCCCGCGCCGGTTCCCGTCTCGGCGCCGGTCGCCGTGGCCCAGCCTGCGCAGAGCGCCCAGGCGATCGCCGCCGATCTGCTGGTCGCGGCGCAGCCGGAGATCTTCGTCCGTGACGCCGCCCCGGCCCCGACGCCGAATGCGGTCCATGCGATGCAGAACGAGGCCGAGGAAAAGCTGCGCGCCGATCTGGCCGCCCAGCAGCGGGCGCTGGAAGACGCCCGCGCCAAGGTCGCGGAGGCCGAGGCCGCCATCTCCAAGCAGCGCCAGCAGGCCGCTCCGCGCGCCGACTTCGTGTTCGACGACGCCAAGATCACGGCCGAAAGCGCCGGGATGCGCGGCTTCGCCGCCGATCCGTCGGCGCGCCCGGGCATGCCCGCCGACGCGCAGTCGACCGGCGTGATGGGCGCGATCGGCAGCCTGTTCGGCATGCGCAAGTCGCGCACCGAAACGGCGCCTGCCGCCGCCCGCTTCACGGGCGAAACGGACGCCGCCGCGCCGGCCCAGCGCACTGCCGAGCCGCGCTTCGCCGATCCCGCCCAGCCGCGCGCCACGGCGCGGACGGTGAAGGCCCCCGAGACGCCTTCGCTGTTCAACCAGACGGCGGCGGAAGATCCGCTGGAGATTCCGGCGTTCCTGCGTCGTCAGGCCAATTCCTGACAGTCGGGTTTCCGGACTGAAACGCAAAGGCCGCCGGATGAAACCGGCGGCCTTTCGCTGTTCAGGGAATATTCAGCCAGATCAAGCCTTTACGGCTTGAAACGGATTGAAACATTCCTTCATTCGCTGCGCTGCACACTTGGCCCTATTTACGATGCCGTCCGGGTGCGTCCTGCATCTGACTTCGGAGCGCCTGCCTTGAAGATTCATCAGACCACGATCGGCAAGACCGTCACGGTGAGCGGGGTGGGCCTCCATTCCGGCAAGCCCGCGACGCTGGTCGTTCGTCCGGCCGCCGCCCATCACGGCATCGTTTTCGTGCGCGTCGATGTGAGCGACGCTGATCCGGTCGTGCCGGCGCGCTATGATCTGGTGGGTTCGGCGTTCTACGGCTCGACGCTGAAGAACGCGGCCGGCGTGGAAGTGCGCACGGTCGAGCATCTGATGGCGGCCCTGTCCGCTTCGGCCATCGACAATGCGCTGATCGAGATCGACGGGCCGGAAGTGCCGATCATGGACGGCAGCTCGGAACCCTTCATGGCGCTGATCGACAGCGCGGGCGTCCAGGCTCAAGCCGCGATGCGTCATTACATTCGCGTGCTGCGTCCCGTGGAAGTGGTGGATGGCGACAAGGTCGCCCGTCTGCTGCCGCATGACGGCTATCAGATTGACTGCGACATCGTGTTCGAGGCTGCGGCGATCGGTCGTCAGCGCTTTGTTTTCGATGTGAGCGCCGGGGCGTTCCGCCGCGACGTGGCGCGCGCCCGCACCTTCACCCAGGCCAAGGACATCGATGCGCTGCGCGCCCACGGGCTGGCGCAGGGCGGCTCGCTGGACAACGCGGTGGTGGTGGACGGGGACGAGATCCTGAACCCGGAAGGCGTGCGTTTCGCCGACGAATGCGTGCGTCACAAGGCGCTGGACGTGCTGGGCGATCTGGCGCTGGCTGGCAAGCCCCTGCTGGCCCGGTTCGAGGGCGTCAAGATGGGCCACGCCATGAATAACAAGGTTCTGCGCGCCCTGTTCGCCGATGCCGCGAATTATGACCTGGTCCCGGCCGGTGCGGGCCGCGGCACGGTGGTAAAGCTGCCGGTCGCCGCCGGACCGATGTGAAGATCGCCGTATGGCGGTCGGCCTCGCTTTCCCTTAATAGACTTCGGTGAAAGCCACGGAATCGTGGCGCGATGTCTTCGCGCCACCGGTCTCCGTTTGCGTAACGAATGGCGGTATGAGGGTTCGATGGTGTTCGCAGGGCTTGTCGGCCGGATCGCGCGGAAATGGCCGGCGGCGGCGGTCGTTGCGGCGGGCCTTGTGCTCGGCGCATGCGAGACGATGGACAGCCTCAATCCGTTCTCGAGTTCGGAGAGCGAGACCGAGATTCAGCCCGGTCAGGGCGAGATCCCGGTGGAGGTTCTCTACAACCGCGCGATGACCAAGCTGAACCAGGAAGATTATCGAACGGCCGCGCCGCTGTTCGAGGAAGTGGAGCGCCAGTACCCCTATTCGGTCTGGGCGCGCCGCGCGATCCTGATGGCCGCGTACTCCTATTACGAAATCAACAAATACGGCGACGCGATCAATGCGTGCGACCGCTTCCTGGCGCTCTATTCGGGCAACAAGGACGCGGCCTATGCCTATTATCTGAAGGCGGTCTCGTTCTACGAACAGATTGTCGATGTGGGCCGCGATCAGGCCATGACGCAGGCGGCTCTGGTGTCGCTGAACGACGTGGTGCAGCGTTTCCCCGGAACCCCCTACGCCCGCGACGCGCGCATCAAGCTGGACCTGGCGCTGGACCATCTGGCCGGCAAGGAAATGGCCATCGGCCGGTATTATCTGTTCAAGGAACAGTACATCGCCGCGATCAACCGCTTCAAGGTGGTGGTGACGAACTTCCAGACGACGGCTCAGGTGCCTGAAGCGCTGTATCGTCTGGTCGAGGCCTATCTGGCGCTGGGCATCAAGGGCGAGGCGCAGACCGCCGCCGCCGTGCTCGGCTACAACTATCCGGGCAGCGCCTGGTATGAGAGCGCGTATGGCCTGCTGACCGGCGCCGAACTGGCGCCGCGCGTCGGCGACGATTGGCTGTCGCGCAATTTCGGCCTCTAAGGACCGCACCCGGGGGACGGCATGCTGACCCAGCTCTCGATCCGGGACATCGTCCTGATCGAACGGCTGGACCTCGCGCTGGACGGTGGGCTGAACGTGCTCACCGGCGAGACCGGCGCGGGCAAGTCCATCCTGCTCGATTCACTGCAGGTCGCGCTGGGTCGGAAATCCGATCGCGCGGCGCTGC
>JAPUEF010000186.1 GCA_027492655.1 Alphaproteobacteria bacterium
CGAAGTCGAAGTGAAAGAGCGCAAGGACCGCGTGGATGACGCGCTGAACGCCACCAAGGCGGCGGTCGAGGAAGGCATCGTCCCCGGCGGCGGCACCGCGCTCTTCTACGCCACCCGTTCGCTCGCCGAGCTGAAGGGCGAGAACGACGACGAGAAGCAGGGCATCGCCATCGTGCGCCGCGCCCTCGAAGCGCCGCTGCGCCAGATCGCCGAGAACGCCGGCGTTGAAGGTTCGGTCGTCGCCGGCAAGCTGCGCGAATCGAAGTCGCAGACCTTCGGCTTCGATGCCCAGAAGGAAGAGTATGTCGACCTCGTCGCCCGCGGCATCATCGACCCCACCAAGGTCGTCCGCACGGCGCTGCAGGACGCTGCTTCGGTCGCCGGCCTGCTGATCACGACGGAAGCCCTCATCGCCGACAAGCCGGAGCCCAAGGGCGCCGGCGGCATGCCCGGTGGCATGGGCGGCATGGGCGGCATGGGCGGGATGGACATGTAAGGCGCTTGCGAGGGTCGCTTCGCGATCCTGCGCAAAGCCTTATGGCCGGTGCAGTCCGGCCATCCACGCCTCAGAAAAACGGAAAGCCCCGGAGAAATCCGGGGCTTTTCAAACTCCCGCTTTCTTCCTATCTTCCTAATTATAAAGAAAGGTGGATTTCATGGCTCTCAATATAAAGGATCGTGCGACCGAAGACGCCGTACGGGCCTTGGCGAAAGCGACCGGCCTTTCCATCACGGATGCGGTCCGCGAAGCGGCTGAAGAAAAGCTGATGCGGACTTCCTCCGCGAAAGACCGTGTCTTTCGCGAGTTGATGGCGATTGGAGATCGCCTCAGCAAATACGAAGTCGTCGATAATCGTTCGATTGACGACATGCTGTACGACGAAAATGGTCTGCCGAAGTGATCGTGGATTCTTCGGCCATCGTCGCAATCGTGATGCGGGAGACGGATCGCGAATCCTTCATCCGCGCGTTAGCGCAAGGCGCGCCCGCGTCGATCTCGGCATCCACCTTGCTCGAAGCCTCCATCGTACTCCTCGCGCGTATGCCTGACGCACCGGCGTTCACCGAAATAGATCAGCTCATCCAGAGCGCCGGCATCGAGATACAGCCGACGACGCATACGGATGCGATCGCAGCGCGTGAGGCCTTCCGACTCTATGGCAAAGGCCGAGGACATCCCGCAGGCCTCAACTTCGGCGACTGCTTCACCTATGCCCTCGCTCGCCGCCTCGGTCGCCCGATCCTCTGCAAAGGCGATGACTTCAAGCATACAGATGCCGCTATCGTCGCTCTCGCCTGATGCCCCGCTCCCACTGGTCCGGCTGGGGCGTCGCGGGCTATGCCATCGGCGCTCTTGCGATCTGGGTGCTGGTGCCGCAAACCGTCCCCGCGACGTGAATTTGGGGATAGACATGGACGCTCTGATCGCAGGCTATCGCCGCTTCCGCGCCGGCTATTACGAGCAGCACAAGGCGCGGTTCGAGCATCTCGGCGCCAAGGGGCAAAAGCCGCACTACATGATCATCGGCTGCGCCGACAGCCGCGTCGATCCCTCGATCAATTTCGATACCGGCCCCGGCGAGGTCTTCATGGTCCGTAACGTCGCCAATGTCGTGCCGCCCTACGCGCCCGACGGCGACCATCACGGCACCAGCGCCGCCATCGAGTTCGCGGTGAAGGGGCTGAACATCCCCAACATCGTCATTCTGGGCCACGCCAAATGCGGCGGCATCGCCGCGCTGGTCGACCGCGAGCCGGGCGACGCGCCCTCCAACGACTTCCTCGATCTGTGGATGTCCGTCGCCCGTCCCGCCCGCCGGGCCGCCTTCAAGGTGGCCGAAGCCGTGGGTCAGTCCGATAATCGCGATCAGGTCTGCCGGATCTGCGAAAAAGAAAACGTGAAGATCGGCCTGAAGAATCTCATGGGCTTCCCGTGGATCGCCGAGCGCGTCGCGGCGGGCCAGATCAAGCTGCACGGGCTCTATTTCGACATCACGCGGGGCGAGCTCTATCGCCTGGACGACGCGGGCGGCGACTTCGATCTGGTGTCGCCGGCTTAAGGGAGACGCGCATGGACTATGCGAGCTATCTGAAGCTGGATCAGCTCCTCTCCGCCCAGGCGCCCGAGAGCGACAAGGCCGGCCGCCCCGCCCATGACGAGCTGCTCTTCATCGTCATCCATCAGGCCTATGAGCTGTGGTTCAAGCAGATCCTGCACGAGCTGGGCCGCGTCGCCACCATCTTCGGCGGCCGCGTGGTGGATGACCGCGACCTCTCCGCCGCCGTCCACGCATCGGAGCGCGTGGTCCGTATCCTTCAGCTCGTCGTCTCGCAGATCGACGTGCTGGAGACGATGACGCCGATGGACTTTCTGGAGTTCCGCGACCTTCTCGTTCCCGCCTCCGGCTTTCAGAGCGAGCAGTTCCGCCTCATCGAAACCCGTCTCGGCCTCACCCGCGCCGACCGGCTGAAATTCGACGGCCACGATTTCGACGCCCGCCTGCCCGACGACGCCAGGGCGCGCATCGCCGCCGTCGAGGCGCAGCCCTCGCTGCGCACTGAGATCGACGAATGGCTGGCCCGCACGCCTTTCGTCGAGATGGGCGGCTTCGATTTCCGCAAGGTCTATGATGCGGCCATCGACCGGATGCTGAAGGCCGACATTGAAACCATCCGCAACCATCCCCAGCTGCACGAGCACGAAAAGCAGATCCAGATCGCGAGCCTGGAACGCTCCAGCGCGATGTTCGACGCCCTGCTCGACGATGCCCGCTTCGAGGCGCTGAAGGCCGAAGGCGGCTGGACCATGTCGCGCCGCGCGCTGCAGGCCGCGCTCTTCATCTTCCTCTATCGCGACGAACCGGCGCTGCAGCTGCCCTTCCGCATGCTGCGCGCCCTCATGGATATCGACGAGACCATGGCGCTCTGGCGGCTGCGCCACGCGCTGATGGTCAGCCGCATGATCGGCCGCAAGGTCGGCACCGGCGGCTCGTCGGGCTACGATTATCTGCGCGGCAGCGCCGAGAAGCACCGCGCCTATAACGACCTCTTCGCCATCGCCACCTTTCTCATACCGCGCTCCGACCTGCCCGTCCTGCCCGAGCCGGTGCGCGCCCAGATGCGCTATCGCTACGAGGGCTGATGGACAACCTCGCCCGGCATTTCTCGCGCTCCATCGGCCGCCCCGATGCGCGGCTGCACTTCGCCGCGCACAGCCATCATCCCTGGCCCGATGTCACCGAAGCGGCGCAGGCCGCATGCTGGGACGACGCCGCCCGCCTGCTCGACGGCAAATGGAGCCATGTGTTCGGCAGCGTCATTCCGGCGGCGCAGGCGCATGTCGCCCATCGGCTGAGCCTGCCGGGCCCCGCCAGCGTCGCTTTCGCGCCCAATACGCATGAGTTCGTGAAGCGCCTTCTGTCGGCCGCGCCGCCGCACCGGCCGGCGCGCATCCTCACCAGCGACAGCGAGTTTCACTCTTTCACGCGCCAGATCGCGCGGCTTGAGGAAGACGGGCTCGTCGAGGTGAAGCGCGTCTCCGCCGAGCCCTTCGACAGCTTCGCGACCCGCTTCATCGCCGAATTGGACAGGAACCATTTCGATCTCGTGTTCCTCAGCCATGTCTTCTTCAACTCGGGCTGGGTGGTCAGGGAGATCGGCGAGATCGTGGACGCCGTACGCCATGACGACACGATCGTCGCCGTGGACGGCTATCACGCTTTCATGGCGGTGCCCGTCGATTGGTCGAGGCTCGGCCACCGCGCCTTCTACATCGCGGGCGGATACAAATATGCGATGGCGGGCGAAGGGTGCTGCTTCATGCATTGCCCGCCCGGCTATGGTCCCCGCCCGCGCGACACCGGTTGGTATGCGGAGTTCGGTGCGCTCGGCGCGGCCCGCGACGGCCGCACGGCTTATGGCGTTGACGGCTCTCGTTTCGCAGGTTCGACGTTCGATCCTTCAGGCCTCTATCGCTTCAACGCCGTGCAGGATTGGTTTCCGGAAAGCATCGAGGCGCATCTCGATTTCTGCCGGGCGCTGCAGGCGCGGTTTCTCGAACGCCTGCCGGCGGCGCTCAGCGGCGCGCTGATGATCGACGATGCGGGTCGGCGGGGACGCTTCCTCACCTTCCGTCTGGGGACGGCCGAGGCGCTGGACGCGCATCTCGCGGCGCGCGGCGTGACGGTGGACCGCCGTGGCGACCGGCTGCGGCTCGGCTTCGGCGTCTATCAAAACGACGAAGGCGTCGACCGGCTGATCGACGCCTTCGCGTAGCTCAATCGCCGCGCTTTACTGCGGCGGCGGGGCCGTCGGCGCCTCGCCCGACGGGTGATTGTTCGCCCACAGCATGTTCGCCTGGCTCAGCACGTATTGGCGCACGGCCTCCACGTCTTCCGCCGTCAGGTTGTCGGCGAAAGAAGCCATGCCGTTGGCCGAGAGCGCGCCCTCCAGGACGATCTCCTTGTACGAGGCGAAGACGTCATTCGAGCTCATGCGAAGGTCGGGAATGACCCCCGCGCTCTCGGCCATGAAGCCGTGACAGACGACGCAGGTCGTGTGGTAGATCGTGAAGCCCTTGTCGAGCATCGCGGGCGAACCATCGACAGCCGGCGGCTTCTCCGGCGGCAGCTTGCTCGACGGCAGCGCCGCGACCGTCTGCGTTCCGCCCAGCTTGAAGACGAACAGTCGGCCCTGATTGGTGCCGGTGCGCACGACGGCGGCGGTGGGATCCTTGAAGTTGGCGAGGCCCCACGCGCCGCCCCAACCCGCCAGCAGCGCGACATACTGCTCGCCATCGACCGTATAGGTCACGGGCGGCGCGAGGATTCCGGTCTGCAGATCGATCTTCCAGAGCTGCTTGCCCGTCGATGCGTCATAGGCGCCGAAGATGCCGTCCGCACCGCCGCCGAAGACGAGACCGCCCGCAGTCGAAAGCAAGCCGCCATTCCAGGCGCCGGCCATCGGCACCGACCACACTTCTTTCTGCGCGACCGGATCCCAGGCGCGGATGAAGCCTTTGGCCGGCGGCGGCGGCTGGCCGGCCTCGATCGCCGCGATCACCGCCTTGGTGACGCCGGCCAGATCGACGCCGGTGTTCCACTTGCCGGGGAAATAGGCATAGGGCTGCGGGTCGTTCACGAACAGCGCGGCCGCGTCGATGGTCGGAATATAGACAAGGCCGGTCGCCGGGTTGAAGGCCATCGGCTGCCAGTTATGGCCGCCGACCTGGGCCGGGAACACGACCTTGGGTTCCTTGGTGTAGTCGATCTCGGGGTTCGGGATCGGCCGGTGCGTGACCGGGTCGAGGCCCAGCGTCCAGTTCACGGCGACATAGGCTTCGGCGGATATGAACTCGCCGGTCGCGGCGTCCAGCACGTAGAAGAAGCCGTTCTTCGGGGCCTGCATCAGAACGCGGCGCGGCTGGCCGTTGATGGTCAGGTCGGCCAGCATGATCTGCTGCGTCGCCGTGAAGTCCCAGCTGTCGCCGGGCGTCGTCTGATAATGCCAGACCATGCGGCCGGTATCGGGGTTCAGCGCGACGATGGACGACACATACAGATTGTCGCCGCCGCCCGGCGAGCGCATGTCGTGGTTCCACGGCGAACCGTTGCCGACGCCGATATAGACGAGGTTCAGCTTGGGGTCATAGACGATGGCGTCCCACACCGTTCCGCCGCCGCCGACCTTCACCCACTGCGCTTTCGCGTCCTTGCTCCAGGTCTCCAGCGCTTTCTCCAGCTCGGGACTTTCCTGCGGCTTGGACGGATCGCCCGGCACCGTGAAGAAGCGCCATTTCTGCGCCCCGGTCTTGGCGTCATAGGCGGTGACATAGCCGCGCACGCCCAGCTCCGCGCCGCCATTGCCGATGAGAATCATGCCCTTGGCGATGCGCGGCGCGCCGGTGATGACATAGGGCCGCGTGCGGTCGATCAACGTGTTGACCACCCAGTCCGGCTTGCCCGTCTTCGCATCCAGCGCGATCAGGCGGCCGTCCAGCGAACCGACATAGACGCGGCCCTCATAGACGGCGACGCCGCGATTGACGACGTCGCAGCAGGCGTTGCGCGCCCACTCGCCGGGCACTTCGGGATCGTAAGCCCACAGCTGCTTGCCGGTGCGCGCATCCAGCGCCTGCACCGCGCCCCAGTTGGTCGAGAAGAACATCACGCCATCGACGACGATGGGCGAAGCTTCCAGCCCGCGCACGGTGCCGGTCTGGTACTCCCACGCGACGCCCAGCGTCGCCACGTTCGAGGCGTTGATCTGGTCGAGCGGTGAGAAGCGCTGTTCGTCCGTGGTGCGGCCGTGCGCCAGCCAGTTGCCGGGCTCGCTGTCCGCTGCGGCGATGCGCGCTTCGGTGACGGCCGCGCCCCTGGTCAGCGCGGCGACTTCGTCCGGCGTCGGTGCGCCGGTGGTGACGCCCTTGCGATCGGCGCTCTCCGCCCCGGCTGCGGCAGGCGTGCCGGCGGGATAGGCCGAGGTCGGCGCGGTGGCTGGCCCGGCCGGCGTGGCGGACGGGGCCGCCGCGTCGGCGGCGACAGTCGCGCCGGCGTTATGCGTGAAGATGCCCGCGTTCGGCGCGAACCAGTAGAAGCCAGCGGCGGCGACGAGCACCACCGACCCGAACCCGATGAACGGGCCACCCATTCCGCGCATGAGGCGCACTCCCTGAAGCCTTGTCTTTATCGGCGCAGGATGAACGCGATCCGTCCGGCGGCGCAAGGGGCAGCACGCTCTTCAGAACCAGTCCTTGGTATAGACGAATTTCGGCATGCCCCAGCCATACCGCACCGCAAGAAGACGCAGCGCCAGCCCGGCTGTCAATCCTGTCAGCGTGACGACATCGTGCGGGAGGCCAAGCTCCAGTCCGCTCACATACAGAATTCCGACCAGCACCGAGACGCTGGCGTAAAGCTCGCTGGAGAACAGCAGCGGAATCTGGTTGCACAGCACATCGCGCAGCACGCCGCCGACGCATCCGGTGATCATGCCCGCCAGAACCACGATGGAGACGGGCTGGTCCATCTGGATCGCGACATCGCAGCCGATCAAGGTCGTGACGACCAGACCGATGGCGTCCAGCACAAGGAAGGTGATCCGCAGCCGATGCAGGTAGCGCGCCACGAGCACCGTCACCAGCGCAGCGCCCGAGGTCAGGCCCAGCAGCCAGGGTTCCGCCACCCAGGACAGCGGATAATGCCCCAGCAACACGTCGCGCATCGAACCGCCGCCCAGCGCCGTGACCGATGCGAGCATCAGCACGCCGACCCAGTCCATGCTGCGGCGGCCGGCGGCAAGCGCGCCGGTCATCGCAGACGCGACGAGACCGGCCATGTAAAGCGCGAAGAGAAGGGTCATTCACCCCACCGGCGCAGCAGGTTTGCGGTCGCCTTGGCGATCAGGTCGAACTCGGGCGTCTTACCGTGCTGCTGGAACAGCGAGCGCCGGGCGCGCTCCAGATCGAACAGAATCTCACGCGCCGCCCCGTCGCGCACCCGCGAGGTGATCCATCCGACGCAGGCGAGACGCTGACCGCGCGTGACCGGATCGACACGGTGCAGCGTGGCCGCGGGATAGATGATCGCCGCGCCGGCAGGCAGCCTGATGCGCTGCTCTCCCGCCGATGTCTCGATGACGAGATCGCCGCCGTCATAGTCGTCAGGTCCGTTGAGAAAGACCGTGACGGAGATGTCCGTGCGGTGCCCGTGCATGAAAGCGTCATCGACATGCGTGCCGTAGGCCTGACCCTCGCCGTAGCGATTGAGCATGAGCTGCATGAATTTCGGTTGCACGGCGAGGCTGAACAACGGATGGCGGCGCAGCGCGGCTTCGACGTCCGACGCGATCTGCCGTCCGATCGGATCGTCGGGGGCGATCTGCTGGTTCGACTTCACCTGCCGCGCATGCCACCCCGCCGTCATTTTACCGTCCTGATAAGCCGCGCCCTTGAGGCGCGTCAGGATCGAACCTATCTCCTCCGCCGACAGCACGGCGTCCAGCCCGAGCATGTGCGCCCTCCTCCGATCACGATACTGCGTCGCCGCAGACGCTTGCACAGCCGCCCAAGATTTGCGAATGACTTGCAAATCCCTTTCCGGCCCGAGTTCCTACCATGCCTGACTTCAAGACCAAGCTCCTGCTCGGCGCCGGCGCGCTCGCCCTGACCCCGGCGCTGACCTTGTTCCGCGACTTGCCTGTCGGCAATGCGATGGCCATGCCGCCGATCGTGACCGCCGATGAAGAAGGCGCGGGCGGCGAAGGCGGTGAAGGCGGCGGCGAGGGGGGCGTCGGCGTGCCGTCATCCTACGCGCTCGGCTCGACCGACCCAACGAAGTGGCAGTACGACGCGACTGCGGTGATCGACACCTATATCGCCGGCGGTCAGGCGCAGTATCTGGCGGCGACAGCTGATGCGGTGAAGATGCAGACCGCGATCGAGGCGATGCTCGACAATCCTACGGCGCAGACGCTGGCCGCCGCGCGCGCGGCCTGGGTGGCGGCGCGGCCCGCCTATCTCGTGACCGAGGCGTTCCGGTTCTATGACGGCCCGATCGAGGCGGTCGAAGGCGAGATCAATTCCTGGCCGATGAACGAGGCCTTCATCGACTACACGCAAGGCGCGCCGACCAGCGGCATCATCAACGACCCGAACAGCAAGGTCGATGCCGACGCGCTGGCGGCGCTCAACCAGAAGTCCGACGAAGCCGATGTCACGACCGGCTGGCATGCGATCGAATTCCTGCTGTGGGGCCAGGATCTCAGCGCCACCGGCCCGGGCGACCGTCCGGCGTCGGACTATGTCGGCGGCACGCCCGCCACCGACAAGCGCCGCGCCTATCTGAAAGCCATCACCGAACGTCTCGTCCGCGACCTCCAGGGCGTGGCGACGCAGTGGGATGTGAGCGCCGCCGACAGCTATGCCGCGAAGCTGAAGGCGATGCCGCCCCGCGAGGCGATCGGGCGGATGGTAAACGGCATCGCGGTGCTGGCCGGTTCGGAAATGCGCTCGGAGCGTATGGCGGTCGCGCTGGACAGCGGCGATCAGGAAGACGAGCAGTCCTGCTTCTCCGACACCACGCGGCAGGATTTCGTCTATGATCTCAAAGGCGTCGAGAATGTGTGGTACGGTACCTACCCCAATGGAACGGGAGCCGGGCTCGATACCCTGATGCGCCATCTCGATCCCGATGGCGCCGCCCGCATCGACGCCGCCTTCGCGGACACTTTGACCAAGATCAAAGCGCTGGGCGACCCGTGGGATCAGGTTCTGGCGGCGTCGCCGGACAGCCCCGCACGCAAGCAGGCCGAGGACGCCGTCGAGGCTCTGGGCGCGCTGGCGACGGAACTCAAGAAGGCCGGCCCGGTGTTCGGCGTTCTGGTGCAGATTCCGGGGATCTGAGTTCGATGATTTTTATGCGCGGCTTTACGGCGCTCGGCTTTGCGCTGAGCCTCGCGGCATGCGGCGATCAAAGCGCGCCGACGGCGGCCAGGATCGATGCATCGCTGCGCGCCCGCCTGATCGCTGAGCCGATCTCGCCTCAGCTCGGCGGCGACACCACGCGGGTGGTGAAATCGGACACGTCCTTCACCTTTCTGATCGAGAACGCCGGCCCCGGACGCATGCGCGTCTTCCAGTTCGGCAACCGCCTGTTCAACACCAACTGGGTGCAGGCTCCCGGATCGGTGAAGAGCTTCGACGGACTAGGCCCGCTGTTCAATCGTGTCTCGTGCGCCGGCTGCCACACTTTCGATGGACGCGGGCGGCCGCCGGAAAACACCGGCGACACGATGGATTCGATCCTCGTGCGCCTGTCGATTCCCGGCGCGGGGCCGCACGGCGCGCCCAATCCGCATCCTGCCTACGGCAACCAGTTGAGCGACCGGGCGATCCAGGGGGTGAAGCCGGAAGGGCGCGCGCTGATCTCCTATGAGGACGTTCCGGGCGCCTATGGCGACGGCACGCCCTATACCCTGCGCAAGCCGCTGCTGAGCTTCGTCGATCTCGCCTACGGGCCGATGGACGGAGTGATGACGAGCCTGCGGGTCGCGCCGCAGATGATCGGCATGGGACTGCTGGAGAGCGTGCCGGAAGAGACGCTGAACGCCCTCGCCGACCCGGACGACGCCGATGGCGACGGAATTTCCGGCCGGGTCAACCGCGTGTGGAGCGAATCCGCCCAGAAGATGATGCCCGGGCGGCTCGGCTGGAAAGCCAATGCTCCGACCTCGCTGGACCAGAGCGTCGATGCCGCGCTCGGCGATATCGGGCTGACGACCTCCATTCACCCCAGGCAGAATTGCAGCGCGCCACAAGCCGACTGCCGCGCTGCCTATGATCAAGGCGCGACCGAAGGCCCCGAGATTTCGGACGCCTTCGTAGAGAAGCTGGTGATCTACGTGCAGACACTGGCGGTGCCTCGTCAACGCGATGAGAACAGCCCCGCCGTGAAGCGCGGCGAGGCGTTGTTCCGCGAGATCGGCTGCGCCGCGTGTCATGTTCCGACGCTGAAGACGGGGCCTGACGCCGTGCTGCCGGAGCTCGCCAACCAGACTTTCCATCCGTTCACGGACCTGCTGCTGCACGATATGGGGCCGGGATTGGCCGACGGTCGCCCCGATTTCGACGCCACGGGCAGCGAGTGGCGGACGCCGCCGCTGTGGGGGCTGGGCCTGGTGCCGAGCGTCAACGGTCACGACTATCTGCTGCATGACGGACGGGCGCGCGGCTTCGCCGAAGCGATCCTGTGGCATGATGGAGAAGGCCTGAAGGCGCGCGAAGCCTTCCGCACGCTGCCCAGGCAAGATCGCGAGGCGATCGTCGCCTTCCTGGCGTCTCTCTGAAACGCATGGCCTCGTCGGCATCGGGAGATAACCATTCTTGAGTTGCGACTAATTCTCAATATCTCTACAATCGC
>JAPUEF010000187.1 GCA_027492655.1 Alphaproteobacteria bacterium
ATCCGCGGCGGCAAGCAGGCGATTTCGTCGGTGGCGCTCAACTGGTACCTGAACAACAACATGCGCGTGATGTTCCAGTACCAGCACGTCGATGTGGATCGTCTGTCCTCGACGGCGCTGAGCTCGTCCACCAATCCGGGCACGCCGTCGTCAGCCTATCCGAATATCGGGCAGGAATACGACACCTTCGCGATCCGTACGCAGTTCGCGTTCTAAGTTTCTACCGCCCCTTCAAGGCAGCTTAAGGCCCCGGCGGAAACGCCGGGGCCTTTCGTCATTCCGAGGGGCGAGAGACCGCGAAACTGGCATTGGCGCGGGCGATGGGCTTGCCGTCGGCTTTCACGAAGCATTGCGCGAAGCTCAATGTCCGGCCCGGCTTCACGAAGTCGGTCTCGACGCTCAGCCATTGCCCGATCTGGGCCAGGCCCAGGAAATCCACCGACAGACTGGCCGTCAGCAGGCGCGTTCGCTCGGGCATATATGTGCCGCAGGAAAGTCCCATGGCGTTGTCCGCCAGCGCCGAAATCAGCCCGCCATGGACAAGGCCGCGCGAGTTGGTGTGGGCGGGGCGGACATGCAGACCCAGTTGGACCTCGTTCTTCAAGACCCGGGAATAGAGCGGCTCCCAGGGATCGGTGAGGGGGCTTTTGCGAAAATGTGGCGCGAAACCTTCGGGAACGGCGTCGATCATGTCGTTTCCTTTCAAGCATTTACGATGTATTAGACCAGTCTATATAGATTCGGTCCGAGGTTAAATGGCGGCTCCGGCGAAACATCGTGGACGAATCGTGCGGACGGCGGCGATGCTGTTCCGGAGGAATGGCTATGCCGCGACCGGCACCAACGAAATCGTCGCGGTCAGCGGCGCGCCCAAGGGCTCGCTCTATCACTACTTCCCGGCCGGAAAGACCGGCATCGCCGCCGAGGCGGTCGCCTATGCCGGCGGCGTCGTGGAGGCGACGCTGAAAGGTCTGGCTGCTGACCAGGGCAGCGCGGCCGATGCGATCCGGGCCTATGGCGCTCTGCTGGCGGGCTGGTTCGCGAAATCAGGCTTCCGCGAAGGCTGTCCGATCGCCACGACGCTGCTGGAGCTGGCGCCTGAAACGGAGCCGGTGACGGCGGCGGGGCGGGCGGCCTATCGCAGCTGGGCGGAGATCCACGCCGCCGCGTTGATGCGGGACGGCGTGCCCGCGGCCCGCGCCGGGGCATTGGCGCGCACGGCCATATCGGCCTTTCAGGGCGCGCTGATTCTGGCCCGCGTCGAACGTGACGCAGGCCCGATCCGGGACGTGACGGCGGAAATCGCCGGATTGTTCGAGGCGGCGATCAGCCGAAGCGGCCCGTAACGTAGTCTTCGGTGCGCTTCAGCTTGGGGTTGGTGAAGATCGTGTCGGTTTCGCCGTACTCGATCAGGCGGCCCAGATACATGAAGGCGGTGTTGTCGGAGCAGCGTGCCGCCTGTTGCATGTTGTGGGTCACGATCAGGATCGTATAGGTGCCCTTCAGCTCGTCGATGAGATCCTCGATCTTCATCGTGGCGATGGGGTCGAGCGCCGAGCAGGGTTCGTCCATCAACAGAACTTCCGGGTTCCCGGCGATCGCGCGGGCGATACAGAGACGCTGCTGCTGACCGCCGGAAAGGCCAAGGGCGCTTTCGTTCAGGCGATCCTTCACCTCATCCCACAGCGCCGCGCCGCGCAGGCCCGCTTCCACGGACTCGGCCAGCACATGCTTGTCGCTGACGCCATCGACCTTCAGCGCGTAGGTGACGTTCTCGGCGATCGACATCGGGAAGGGGTTCGGCTTCTGGAACACCATGCCCATGCGCTTCCTGAGCGCGATCACATCGACGCTGGGGCCGAAGATCGGCATCCCGTCCAGCGACACCTGGCCATCCGTGCGGACGCCGTCCACCAGGTCGTTCATGCGGTTCAGCGAGCGGAGCAGGGTGGACTTGCCGCAACCCGACGGGCCGATCAGCGCCGTGACCATGCCTTTCTGGCAGTTCAGGTTGACGTTCCACAGCGCACGGGACTGGCCGTACCACAGGCTGAAATTCTCGATCGTCAGGTTGGCGCCCTTGTCGCCCTCCTTCAGGTGGTAGCAGGTCGGCTCATAGCCGTACTCGTCCACTTTGGAGGTGGCAGGGGGGACTTGGGTTTCGGCGGCGGCGCTCATGTGCGTGACCTGTCTTTTAGAACTGGCTGCCGGCGAAGCGGCGTTTCAGACGGCTGCGGATATTGATGGCCGCCGCGTTCATCAGAAGGATGATCGCGATCAGCAGCAGCGTGGTGACATAGACCATCGGCCGGCCGGCTTCGGCGTTCCGCGACTGGAAGCCCACGTCATAGATGTGGAAGCCCAGATGCATGAACGAACGGTCCAGATGGACGAAGGGGAAGCTGAAGTCGATCGGCAGTTCGGGGGCCAGCTTCACCACGCCCACCAGCATTAGCGGGGCGACTTCGCCGGCGCCGCGCGCCATCGCGAGGATCAGGCCGGTCATGATGCCGGGCATGGCGCGCGGCAGCACGATCCAGCGGATGGTCTGCCATTTCGACGCGCCGCAGGCGAGCGAGCCTTCGCGCATCGAGCGCGGCACGGCGGCCAGGGCTTCCTCGGTCGCCACGATCACCACCGGCACGGTCAGCAGCGCCAGCGTCAGCGCCGCCCACAGAACGCCGCCGGTGCCGAAGGTCGGCGAGGGCAGTTTCTCGGGGAAGAACAGCTGGTCGATGGTGCCGCCCAGCACGTAGCAGAAGAACCCGAGGCCGAAGACGCCATAGACGATGGACGGCACGCCCGCGAGATTGTTCACGCAGATGCGCACGAACGAGACCAGCCGGCCCTGCTTGGCGTATTCGCGCAGGTACAGCGCCGTCATCACCCCGAACGGCGCGACCAGCAGCGACAGCAGCACCGTCATCGCCAGCGTGCCGACGATCGCCGGCCAGACGCCGCCTTCGGTGTTGGCTTCGCGCGGCTCGGCGAAGATGAACTCGCCCCAGCGGCCGAAATAGGTGCCGAGCTTCTCGAAGAAGCTCATGTCGTTGGGCTTGTAGAGGCGGACGATGCTGGACAGCGGCTGCTGCTTGGTCTGACCGCCGACATCGGTGAGCGTGGCGAAATATTTCGCGTCTTCGGCCTGCAATTCGGCCAAATGCACGTTAAGTTTCGCAGATTCCTCTTCCAGAATCCGGGTCTTTTCCGCGGCTTCCGCCTGGATCTTCCTCGTCCGCTCATCATTCGCGCCGTAGCTGAGGGTCGCGGACTTCACGTCCAGCCGCAGCTCTTCGATCTTCTCGCTGTTATGACCGATTTCGTCGGTCTTCAGGCGGCTGATCTCGGCGCGGCGGTCGTGACCGGCGCTGATGGCCTCGTTCAGCGCATCGATAGAGGGCGCAGCGGTTTCGGCGCCGGCCAGCGTCATCGAGGTGACGCGGCCGATGAAGACGCCCCATTCGAGACGTTCAAGATAGAAGAAGTCGGCCGGATATTCGGTCGAGGCGATGTCCAGCACGTTGCGCCACTGGAAGTCCTCGCCGTAGAGATCGTAATTACCGACGCGGTAAAGCGTGCGCTCGGCATAGCCCTGCGCGCCTTCGACCACCGCCTGCTGCTCGGGCGTCATCGCTTTCAGCTGATCGTCCGAAGGCTTGTAGGTCTCGTCGCGGAAAACCTCGCCCGCGATGACCTTGCCGTCCTTGGCCGTCACGACGGCGACCGGTTGCGGCCAGAAGGTCGTGAAGCCCATCCAGGCGATCAGGCCCAGAATGCCCACGATCATCAGAAGGCCGATGGCGAGCGACCCGCCCATCGCCCACACCATTGGTTCGCCGCGCGCGGCGAGGTCGGTGGCGTAGTTGCGGGCGCGGCCGGCTCCGGCGCGGGACACGGTGGCGGATTTAGGCGCGGTGAGATCGGTCATGTCGTCGTCTCCCACGGGCGTCACAGCTGCGCCGCGCGCTTGCGGAAGCGCTGGCGCACCATTTCGGCGATGGTGTTGATGATGAAGGTGAGGGCGAAGAGCACGAGGCCGCAGAGGAACAGCGTGCGGTAGAGGGTCGAGTCCTTCACCGCCTCGGGCAGCTCCACGTTGATGTTCGCGGACAGCGCGCGCAGACCGTTGAAGAGATTGAAGTCGGTGACAGGCGTGTTGCCGGTGGCCATCACCACGATCATCGTTTCGCCGACCGCACGGCCAAGCCCGATCATCATAGCCGAGAAGATCCCCGAACCGGCCGTCGGCACGATGATCCAGCGCGCCGTCTGCCACTTCGACGCCCCGCAGGCGAGGCTGCCGGCGCGCAGATGCTCCGGCACCGTGTTCATCGCGTCTTCGGCGATGGTGTAGATGATGGGGATGAGCGCGAACGAGATTGCGAAGGCGGCGATCAGCGTATTGCGCTGCACGTAAGGTCCGATGATGCCGCCGCGCGCGTCGAGCCCGGCGCTGGTCAGCACGCCGGCGAAGCCCCAGGCGACGACCAGTGTGATGCCGATCAGCACCGCCCAGCGCACGAACTCCACCGTGCCCGCGCCGATATCGCCCTGCTGGCGCATCCAGGGACGATAGCCGACGATCCCGTCAATCACCCGCCAGCCGAGGAACACGGCGAGCGCCGAGAGCGGAAGGAGCAGGAGGAACAGGAAGGGCTGGCCCGAACCTTCGCCCGACGTCCACTGCCGGAAGTCGCCATTGAAGAAGGCGGCTTCGACGGAGGGGCCGATCGCCACGGCGCCCCAGACGCCCAGGATCACTGCGACGAAGAAGAAGATCAGCTTGGGCACGCCGTCGAGAAGCAGGGCGATCCGGCCGGGCAGTATCTGCCACAGGAACGCCGCGCCGATCAGCGTCAGCGGTATCACTGCGAAGGCGATGACGATGGCTGCGATCCAGTTCTCCACGATGGGCGAAAGCACCAGCGCCGCGATGAAGCCGATCACCACCGAGGGCAGGGTCGCCATCAGCTCCATCACCGGCTTCACGACGGCGCGCACTTTCCAGTGCAGGAATTCCGAGGTGTAGATCGCGGCGAACAGGGCGATCGGCACGGCCAGCAGCATCGCATACAGCGCCGCCTTGAAGGTGCCGAAGATCAGCGGGACGAGCGAGAGCTTGGGCTCGAAGCTGTCCTGGCTGGCGGTCGACTGCCACACATAGTCGGGCTCGGAATATCCCTCGTACCAGACCTTGCCGAACAGCGACTGCAGCGTCGTTTCGGGGTGGGGAATGTCGATGCGCCACAGGGCGACCTGGCCGTTACGGCCGACTCCCAGCACCGCGTCGTCGCGCGGCGCGAAGATCACCGCCGACAGGCCCGAAGCATCGGGCGTTTGGGGCAGCTTCAGCAGCGTGCGTTCGGTCGTGGCGTGCCGGACCCACACTTCGCCGCTGCTGTCGGCGGTCAGGAACATGCGGGTGCGCTGGCTGACGCGGATGTCGGTGACGGCGGCGGGCATCGCTTCGAAGGCGCCATGCACCTTGGTCAGCACGATGCCGTCGGCGGTGTCCTTGCTCTTGCGGTCGACGCCGAACCACACGGCGGTCGAACCGTCCGAGCCGCCGACGATCAGCGAATTGTCGCCGTTGAGATAGGCGAGCGAGGTCAGCGTCACGCCTGCGGGCAGGGTGCCGACGCGCTCCACCTGCTGCGGGTTCTTGAAGTCGCGCGTATTGAAGCGCAGCAGCGCGCCGTCCTTCAGGCCGATGATCACGCGCGTGCCGTCGGCGTTCAGCAGCAGCGCGACCACGTCGCCGGCCTGCACGTCGGTGGGAATTTCCGACGACGTGACGTCCGAGCTGGTCTCGCCGGTCATCATGTTGACGATCGAGGCGGCCTGGCTGAGGCGGATCGTGCCGGCGGCGTCCAGCGACACGAACGTCTTGAGCGGACGCTCCGCGGTGCCGGAGACGCGGTAGTCGACTTTCAGGATCGGCGTGCCGACAGGCGCGACCTGGGCCGGACCTTCAAGCGCCGTCTCGATCGTGGTGCGGCGATACTGGCCGGGCACCCGCGAGAAAACCGCGCCGTCCGCCAGGATGTCGCGCTCGTCCAGTTTCTCGCCGCCGGCCGGCAGCACGGCTTCGGTGACGATCATCTGCTTGATCGTCAGCGTGCCGACGCGGACCGTGCCGTCGTCGAAGCCGAAAATGATGTCGCCGCCCTGCAGCGTCTTGCCGATGGCGGTGGCGGTCTTGCCGCCCAGATCGAACGAGGGCGAGGGCAGAGCCTTGCCGGTCGGCGCGTGGAAAGCCTCGATCGTCCCGCTGGGCGCGAGGTCGAGCGCGATGGTCAGCTGTTCGTCGGTCTGCGCCGCGGCGTAGGTCTGACCGCCGTGATGCGGTAGCGTGTAGGCGCTGCGGTCCTTCAGATCGCCCGACGACAGAAGCGGCAGGCAGACCCAGATCAGGAAGGCCATGATCGCGAACACCGCGATGATGACGAACAGGCCGCCATAGGTGATGGCGCGGTCGGCGAAGCGGTCCATGAACAGGACTCGCTTCGAGGTGGATTTCGGCCTGCTGTAGACGACGGAGCGCCGGGCGGATTCGGAACTCGGCTGCGTCGCGTCGGTCATCTGCTGGTCCTGGGCGCTATGCGGAAATGGAGCGGGGGCCAGGTAGCCGGATCGGCGGGCCGCCCCCGAGGGCCCGCCGATCCGTCAGGCGTCGATTATTGGCTGACCTTCGCGACGTCTTCCTGCGCGAAGACGAACGGCATCGGATAGTAGCCGTCCTTGTTCGTGTCATCCTGGCCGTCGGCCGAGAGCACGAACTTCAGGAACTCGCGCTGCACCGGCTCAAGCGGCGCCGACGGGTTCTTGTTGATATAAACGTAGAGGAAGCGCGTGATCGGGTAGAGGCCCTTGTACGCGTTGTCCTGCGTCGGCTCGTAGCACTGGCCGTCGCGGCCCGAGACCGAGATCGCGCGCACGTCGGCGGTCTTGTAGCCGATGCCCGAATAGCCGATCGCGAACTTGTCCGCGGCGACGCCCTGGACGACGGCCGACGAACCCGGCTGCTCTTTCACGGTGGCGCGGTAGTCGCCGTTGCCCATGGCGACTTCCTTGAAGTAGCCGTAGGTGCCCGAGGCGGCGTTACGGCCGAACAGCGAGATCGGCTTGCCCACGAAGTCGCCGGCGCCGCCGGCCTGGTCCCAGGTGTCGATCGCCTGACCGCCCAGATTGCGGCTGACCGAGAAGATCGAGTCGAGCTGGGTCAGCGAGAGGCACGAGACGGGATTGTCCTTGTTCACGAACACGGCCAGCGTATCGACGGCGACGCGAACGGCGGTCGGCTTGTAGCCGAACTTCGCTTCGAACTGGTCGCTTTCGGCGGCCTTCATCGGGCGCGACATCGGGCCGAGCTGGGCGGTGCCGGCGATCAGCGCCGGCGGAGCGGTCGACGAACCCTTGCCTTCGATTTCGATCGTCACGCTCGGATAGAGCTTGCGGAAATCTTCGGCCCAGAGGGTCATGAGATTGTTGAGGGAGTCCGAACCGATCGACTTCAGCGAGCCCGAAACGCCGGCCACGGGCGTATAGTGCTGGAAGCGGGAGTCGGGCTCGTTGGCGCTGGCGACGGCCGCAGTGGCGACCGAAGCGAGCAGCGCGACAGCGACGGCGCTGAGAGTTTTCATAAAGCTATACCCCTTGGATCGGGCGGAGTGGGCCATCGCTTTAACGACCCGTTAAAACCCCGCTGCGGTGCCTCTAGGCGGTCGGCATCAAGGGTCTATGTCGTCTGCATGACACTTATGTGACACGACAGGGCTCCAGACGCCGTCAGAGGGAACCAAACCACCGGAACCTTCGTTGTGTTGCAGTGCAACCATCCGGAGGCGCTATGGCGGAACTGCCGGAAATCCGGCCCGACTGGGCGCTTTTCCTGGATCTCGACGGAACCCTTCTCGATCTCGCGGCCAAACCCGATCTGGTCACGGTGCCGCCCGGCCTGCCTGCCGCCTTGAATGCCGTGACGGGCGCGCTCGGCGGCGCGCTGGCCGTGGTGAGCGGGCGAGCGCTGAGCGTCATCGACGGCCTGCTGATGCCGTTTCGCGCTCCGGCGGGGGCGGAACATGGGGCGGTCGTGCGTCTGCCGGATGGTGAACTGGATGAATGCCGCACGCCGGCTGTGCCGCGCATCTGGGGCCATATCCTCGATCATGCCGCGGAACGGATCGACGGACTGGTCATCGAGCGCAAGCCCCGCTCGCTGGTCGTCCACTTCCGCCAGTGCCCGGCCCGGGCCGCCGAGGCGCGCGCCCTGGCCGAGACGCTCCCCGACCGCGAGGCGGAAGGTTTTGTCGTGATGCCGGCTCATATGGCCTTCGAGATAAAGCCCAGATCAGCCTCGAAGCGGCGTGCGGTCGCGCTGCTGATGGAAACGCCGCCCTTCGCCGGTCGTCGCCCGGTCTTTGTCGGCGATGATCTGACCGACGAGGACGGCATCGCCATGGCGACCGCGCTCGGCGGCTTCGGTCTTCGCGTCGGCGTCGATTTCTGTGGCGGGCCTGCGGAAGTCCGGGCCTGGATCGCGCGCGGGGCATCGGTATGAGCAACCTCGATCTCGCACCTGTGGGGAATTGCGCCATCGCCTCGCTGGTCGATCGCGGGGGCCGGCATGTCTGGTCGTGCTTCCCGCGCCTTGACGGCGATCCGGCTTTCCATGCGTTGTTGGGAGGCGATGCGCCGACGCATGGCTTCATGGACGCGCCGCTGCGCGATCTGGCGGAGGCGCGGCAGGCCTATCTCCCCAACACCGCGATTCTGGAGACGATTCTCACCGACACGCGGGGCGGCGCGGTGCGGATCGTCGATTTCGCGCCGCGCTTCCGTTTGTACGGACGCAATTTCCGTCCGCGCATGCTTGTGCGCCGGATCGAGCCGCTGGCAGGCCGTCCGCGCATCGCGCTGCGCGTGCGGCCGTCCTTCGGCTATGGCGCGCGCCAGCCGAAGCCGAAGCTCGGCAGCAATCATCTGCGCTGGACCGATGGCGACGCGGCGCTGCGCCTTACCGCCGATGCGCCCGTCGCCTATCTGGAAAACGAGACCGAATTCGCGCTCGACCGTCCGGTCAGCCTGATCTTCGGCGCGGACGAACCGCTCAGCGACAATCCCGATACGCTCTCGGCGTCGTTTCTCGACCAGACGCGGATCTACTGGCAGGACTGGGTTCGCAGTCTCAACATCCCGTTCGACTGGCAGGATGCAGTCATCCGCGCCGCCATCACGCTGAAGCTGTGCTCCTATGAAGATACCGGGGCCATCGTCGCGGCGCTGACCACATCGATCCCCGAGGCGTCGGGCACGCAGCGCAACTGGGACTATCGCTTCTGCTGGCTGCGCGACGCCTTCTTCACCGTCAGCGCGCTCAACCGCCTGAACGCCACCCGCACGATGGAAGGCTTCGTCCGTTTCGTGGTCGATGCGGTGGAGCGCGATATCGATGGTCCGGTTGCGCCGCTGTTCTCCATTGCGCCCGGCGGCGATCTGACCGAGCGCATCGCCATGCTGCCCGGCTATCGCGGTATGGGGCCGGTGCGGGTCGGCAATGCGGCGGCGACCCAGACCCAGAACGACGGCTATGGCTCCATCGTCCTGTCCGCCGCCCAGCTCTTCTACGATCGCCGTCTCGCGCCGGGCGGCGATGACGGGCTGTTCCGGCTGCTCTGCGTCGTCGCCGGCCGGGCGGAGCGCGATGCCTTCAACCCCGATGCCGGCCTGTGGGAGTTTCGCGGACGCGCACGCGCACATACCTACACCGCCGGCATGAGCTGGGCGGCGATGCACCGCCTCGGTCTTATCGCGCGCCAGCTCGAACGTCGGGGCGAGGGCGACGACTGGCTCGCCCGCGCCGAGGTTCTGCGCCGCGAGGTTCTGCGCCGCGCGATCGTGCCGGGCGAGGGCTGGATTTCCGGCGCGCTGGATGTGCCGGTGGCCGATGCCTCCAGCCTTGTCCTGCCGGAGATCGGCCTGCTGCCCGCAACGCATGACGCCTTCGTAAAAACCATCGACGTGGTCGAGCGCCGGCTGATGCGCGGCGGCTTCCTGCTGCGTTACGACGAGGCCGATGATTTCGGCGCGCCCGACAATGCCTTTCTGCTTTGCACGTTCTGGTACATCGATGCGCTCGCCGCCGTGGGACGCCGGGACGAGGCGCGGGAGCTGTTTGAGAACATTCTGGCGCGCCGCAATCACGTCGGCATGCTCAGCGAGGACATCGATCCGCGCACCGGCGAACTCTGGGGAAATTTCCCCCAGACCTATTCGCAGGTCGGTCTCATCCTCTGCGCCATGCGGCTCTCGCGGAGCTGGGAGGAGGGGCTGTGGCGCGCCTCGTGATCGTCTCCAACCGCGTGCCGGTGCCGAAAACGCGCGGCGCGCAGGCTGGCGGCCTCGCCGTGGCGCTGAAGGACGTTCTGACTCCCGGCGCGATGTGGTTCGGGTGGAGCGGGCGCGTATCCGAAGAGGCTGCGGCGGTCCCCTCCATCGTCGCGTCGCGCGGCGTCACTTATGCGACGCTGGATCTCAGCCGCAGCGAGTACGACAAGTTCTATGTCGGCTACGCCAACGGCGCGCTGTGGCCGCTTTTTCATTTTCGCCCTGCGCTGATGAAATTCCGCCGCGAGGACTATGCCGGCTATCTCGCGGTGAACGAGAAGCTGGCGGCGGCGTTGGCGAAATTGATCGAGCCCGGCGACGTGATCTGGGTGCACGACTATCACCTCATTCCGCTCGCCCGGTTCCTGCGTGCGGCGGGGATCGCCAACCGCATCGGCTTTTTCCTGCACATACCTTTTGCGCCGGCCTC
>JAPUEF010000188.1:0-3936 GCA_027492655.1 Alphaproteobacteria bacterium
CCGGCGTGGACCGGGCCATCCAGATCGTGGAGCGGGCGATCCGCCAGTATGGCGCGCCGGTCTATGTGCGGCATGAGATCGTCCACAACCGGACTGTGGTGGAGCGGCTGGAGAAACTGGGCGCGGTATTCGTGGAGGAGCTTCACGAATGTCCTGTAGACCGGCCGGTGGTGTTCTCGGCCCATGGCGTGCCCAAGGCGGTGCCGGCCGAGGCCGAACGGCGGAACATGATCTATCTCGACGCGACGTGCCCGCTGGTCTCCAAGGTGCATGTCGAGGCCGAGCGGCATTATCGCGAGGCGCGGCACATCCTGCTGATCGGCCATGCCGGGCATCCTGAGGTGATCGGCACGATGGGGCAGCTCCCGGACGGCGCGATCAGCCTGATCGAGACGGACGCGGACGCCGAGCGCTTCGAAGCGCCGCGCGACGCAAGGCTAGCCTTCGCGACGCAGACCACGCTGTCGGTCGATGACACCGCCGGGATCGTCGCCATCCTGCAGCGTCGCTTTCCGAACATCGCGCCGCCGCACAAGGAGGACATCTGCTACGCCACCACCAATCGACAGGATGCCGTAAAGGCGATCGCCGAGGGCTGCGATCTGATGCTGGTGATCGGCGCGCCGAATTCGTCGAATTCGAAGCGTCTGGTGGAAGTGGCGCTGCGGGCCGGCGCGAAGGCGAGCTATCTGATCCAGACCGCCGCCGAGATCGACTGGAGCTGGCTGGAGGGCGTGACGACCATGGGCCTGACCGCCGGCGCGTCGGCGCCGGAGGATCTGGTCACGGACGTGGTCGCGGCGCTGGAGCGGCGCTTCGCGGTCGCGCGCGAGGACGTCACGGTGACGCGCGAGGATGTCGTCTTCAAGCTGCCCCGGGCGCTGGCCTAGGCGATGGCCGTCTATACCGAGATCAGCGACGAGGCGCTGGAAGGCTTTCTGGCGGCCTATGACATCGGCGCGGTGCTGGCGCTGAAGGGCATCGCGGAAGGGGTGGAGAATTCCAACTACTTCCTGCTGACCGACAAAGGCCGCTTCATCCTGACGCTGTACGAGAAGCGGGTGGCGGAGGGCGATCTGCCCTTCTTTCTGGGCCTGCTGGATCATCTGGCGGCGCGCGGAGTCACCTGTCCCAGCCCGGTGCATGGCCGTGACGGGCAGATCGTGCGGCGTCTGGCGGATCGTCCGGCGGCGCTGCAGACCTTTCTCGACGGCGTGTCGCCCAAGCGGCCGAACGTCAATCATTGCGCGGAAGCCGGCGCGACCTCGGCGCGGCTGCACGAGGCCTGCCGGGGTTTTACGCTGCAACGCGCCAACGCGCTGTCGCTGGCCGGCTGGCGTTCGCTCGTCGCCTCGACTTCAGCCGGGGCGGACGGCGTGCAGACGGGATTGCGTCAGGCGATCGCCGACGAAATCGCTTTCCTGGAAGCGCATTGGCCGCGCGATCTGCCGGCGGGCGTGATCCATGCCGACATGTTCCCCGACAACACGCTGTTCGTCGGCGAGAAGCTGACCGGCGTGATCGACTTCTATTTCGCCTGTAACGACATGCTGGCCTATGACGTGGCGGTGAACCTGAACTGCTGGTGCTTCGAGAGCGACGGCAGTTTCAACATCACCAAGGGCCGCGCCTTCCTGTCGCGCTATCAGGCGGTGCGGCCGCTATCGGAGCCGGAGCGCGCTGCGCTGCCGGTGCTGGCGCGCGGCGCGGCGCTGCGTTTCCTGCTGACCCGGCTGCATGACTGGATCAACCACGATCCGTCGGCGCTGGTCCGTCCGAAAGACCCGCTGCAATGCCTTAGCTGGCTGCGTTTCCATCAACAGGTCGTGCACGCCGGTGACTATGGACTTTGAGCCGGCGACGAAGGTGACGATCTGGACGGATGGCGCGTGCTCGGGAAATCCCGGCCCCGGCGGCTGGGGCGCGATCCTGATCCACGGCGCGACCGAGAAGGAATTGTCGGGCGGCGAGGCGCAGACCACCAATAACCGCATGGAGCTGATGGCGGCGATCTCGGCGCTGGAAGCGCTGAAGCGGCCCTGCGCGGCGGAGCTTCATACCGACAGCCGCTATGTGATGGACGGCATCACGAAATGGATCGCCGGATGGAAAGCCAAAGGCTGGAAGACCGCCGCCAAAACCCCCGTGAAGAACGACGATCTGTGGCGGCGGCTGGACGCAGCGCGGACGCCTCACCGCGTGACCTGGCGCTGGGTGCGCGGTCACGACGGCAATACGATGAACGAACGCGCCGACGCGCTGGCGCGCGCGGCGATCCCCAGGCGTTAAAGCTGGCCGAGCAGGTGTTCGGCGCTGGAGACAGCGAAGGCGCCAGGTTCTTCGACGTTCAGCTTTTCGACCACGCCGTCCTTCACCAGCATGGAATAGCGCTGGCTGCGCGTGCCCATTCCGAATTTCGAGGCGTCCATCTCAAGGCCGAGCTTCTTCGTGAAGTCGGCGCTGCCGTCCGCCGCCATGACGAGACGGCCGCCGACATTCTGATCCTTGCCCCAAGCGTTCATCACGAAGGCGTCGTTGACCGAAAGGCACACGATGCTGTCCACGCCCTTGGCCTTCAGATCGTCGGCATGCTCCAGAAAGCCCGGCAGGTGCTTGGCTGAGCAGGTGGGCGTGAAGGCGCCGGGAACCGCGAACAGGGCGACGGTCTTGCCCTTGAAGAGATCGGCGGTCGAGGCGGGCTGGGGGCCTTTCTCGCCCATGACGGTCAGCGTGGCTTCGGGAACGGCGTCGCCGGGTTTGATGCTCATGGGTGCTTCTCCTCATTGTATCCAACCCGGCACATGGGGAAGCTGGCCACAGAAGTCCAGAGCGCTATTTGCCGCCGGCCGCCCGCGCCAGCGCCTCGGCGATCGCGGCCGCCTGTTCCGCTGCCGCCGCGGTCGCGGCCGCAGGCGCGGCGGAGACCGTAATCTCGTGCACGGCGTATCCGGGACGGCAGACCTCGCCGCAAACGGCATAGGAGAGGCGCAGGCCGATGCGGATGTCGCCATCGGGCTGAAGCGGGCTGACCGCGACCGGCAGCACGGTATGGCCGCGATAGACCGCGATCTCTTTTCCGTCCAGTTCGATCCATTCCGGCGCGGGCCAGCGCATGACCGGCGCGGCGAGATTGGACGAGCCGCTCCATTCCAGCTTCGGCCCCGCCTGTCCGCGCCTTGCGTCGGCATACACGAACCAGCCCTCGGCGATGTTCATCTCCACGGCCACCCAGACCTGCCCGCCATGGGCATGGCTGGAAGACGAGAGGATCAGGCGCGTCGGGGCCTTGGCGTCGCCGCTCCATGCGGTCGCGACGGACGACTCGCCCGCACATTCGCCCGCGCAGCCCGCAGCAGCCGGGCCGGCCAGCGTCGCGACCGCCAGAAGGACGCCCAAGATTTTCATCGCTCTATTATCCAGCGTGTCGGGCCGCCGTCTCCAGTAAATGTCGCGTGACGGCTTGTTCAGGTTGCGGCAGGCCGCGCGAGCCGCTTAGCTGCGACTCATGGCCCGGAAACCGAAATTGCGGGGCGCGGACGGCTTCCTGACCGGGAAGCTGCTGATCGCCATGCCGACCATGGGCGATCCTCGTTTCGAGAAAACCGTCGTCCTGATCTGCCATCACACGCCGGAAACGGCGATGGGGCTGGTGGTGAACAAGGCGATCGGCGGCATGCGGTTCGACAAGCTGCTGCGGCAGCTGAAGGTCGAAACGCCGCGCGGGCAGGCGCGCGATCTGACCGTGCATTCGGGCGGGCCGGTGGAGACCTCACGCGGCTTCGTGCTGCATTCCGCCGATTACGGGCTGGACGATTCCACGCTGCGGGTCGGGCCGAACATCGCGCTGACCGCGACGATGGACGTGCTGAAGGCGCTGGGCGCGGGCGGCGGCCCGGCGCAGGCCTTCTTCGCGCTGGGATCTGCCGGCTGGGGCGC
>JAPUEF010000188.1:3946-10542 GCA_027492655.1 Alphaproteobacteria bacterium
AGGACATCGTGTTCGGGCCCGCGTTGGAGACGAAATGGATGGATGCGCTGGCGCGTATCGGCGTCGATCCGGCGATGGTGTCGGGCGAAGCCGGCCACGCCTGAGACGCGCTATTCCACGCCGTCGGCCGGCGTGAATTCCAGCAGATAGGCCTGGGCCGCCGCCGCGTCACGCGGTTTGCCGCAATAATAGCCCTGGGCATAGAGGCAGCCATTATCGGCGAGGAAGGCGAGATCTTCCGCCGTTTCCACGCCTTCCGCCGTCGCTTCCAGATTGAGATCGCGGGCAAGGCGCACGAGACCGGCGAGGACGCTGCGCCCCTGCTCGCCCGCCGTCATAAAGCTGCGGTCGATCTTCACCGCGTCGAAGGGCAGATGGGCGAGGCGGCTGGGGGTCGAATGGCCTGTACCGAAATCGTCCATCACCAGACCGAAGCCGGCGCGGCGCAGGCGTTGAAGCCCCGCCGCCGCCGCGCCGGCATCGTCGATCGCCAGCGTTTCGGTGATTTCGAGCCGGATTTCGCGGGGTGCGATGCCGCCCTCCGCCGCCAGATGTTCGCAGGCCGCGATGAAGCCTGAACTGATCAGCTGGCGCGCCGAGACGTTCACATTGACGAAGAGCGGCGGGGTCTGCGGCGCGATGCGCCGCCAGCGCGCGGCGTCGCGGGCCGCCGTTTCCAGAATGAAGCGGCCCAGCGGTTCGATGAGGCCGGTCTCCTCGGCCAGCGGCGCGAAGACATCGGCGGCCAGAAGGCCTTTGCGGGGATGGTTCCACCGCAGCAACGCCTCGAACCCCGCCGGGCGGCTGTCGGTCACGCGCACGATGGGTTGATAAAAGACGACGATCTCGTCGCGCTCCAGCGCGCCCGCGAGATCGCGTTCGATCTCGGCGCGCTCGGCAAGCGCGTCGCGCATCGCGGGGGCGAAGATCACCAGCGTGCCGCCGGACTGCCGGCGGGCTGCGGCGAGCGCGGATTCGACGTCGGCGAGAACGGCGGCGGCGTCATTGCCCGCGTGGTCGATCCAAGCGAAACCGCCGCGCGCGATGGGATTGAGGCGGCGCTCGCCCAGCTCCATCGGCACCCCGAACGTATCCAGCACCAGCTTCGCCTGCCCCGCCCCCACCAGCGCGTCGGCCCCCGGCCCTCGGACCCCCACTACCCCCCCGCGCCGCGGGGCGCGGCCCGCGGCATCGGGGGCCGACGCGCGGATGCGTGCGCCCAACGCCGCCAGCAGGCTGTCGCCCACCGCATGGCCGAGGCTTTCATTCACGATGCGGAACCGCGCGATATCGACGGCCAGCAACGCATAGGCGCGATCGGCGCCGGCGAAGGCGAGGCGATGGGTCAGCGCCTCCAGGAAGAAGGCGCGGTTGGCGAGGCCAGTCAGCGCGTCCTGGCGCGCGCTCGCCAGCAGCGAGGCTTCGCTTTCCTTCTGGGCGCTGACATCCGAAACGAGGCCGATGCAGCGCGCGGCGCGGTCGCCGTCGGACATGAAGCTGGCCCGCAACTGCACCCAGCGATCGACGCCGTCGATGCCGCGCCCGCGAAAATCGAGCACGAACGAGACGTCGCCGATGCGGCGATAATCCTCCAGCGCACCGAGGAAGGTGGCGAGATCGTCGGCGTGGACATGGCGGCTCCAGTCGCGATCGGCGGCCTGCAATTCGCCGGGACGCGCGCCCAGCATGACCTCGACCGAGGGCGACAGGAACAGCCGGTCGCGCTTCAGATCCCAGTCCCAGACGCCCTGATGAGCGGCGGCGAGCGCGAGACCGTACCGGCCCTCGTCGGTCTGCGCGATCGGGGCGGACGGCGCGAAAGGCGGCGGCGGGGCCTGCGCGATCAGCCGATCGACGCGCGCGCGCAAGGTCACGGGCTGCCCCGCCGACACCGCGAAGGCGGCGAGCAGCAGCGCGGCGGACAGCATGGCGCAGGCCGCCAGCATGGTCGTGCGGCCCGAGCCCTCCACCATTTCCAGCATGGACAGCGGGGCGAGCGCGACGAAGGCGAAGAGCGATGCGAGGGTCAGCCGGCGCGCCGTGCCGTCGCCTTCCCAGGCCCGCGCCAGAATGACTGCGATGGCGGTGGCGAGGCCAGCCACCGCGCCGGCCTTCGCCAGAACCGCCGCATAGGGCGCGTTGAAGACGGCGAGAAGCCCCGCTGCGCCGACTGCCCAGGGCGCGTAGTCGGCGAACCAGCCGATGCTGCGCCCGCGCCCTTCGGGTGCCAGGGCGTGCACCACGCCGGCGAGTGTCCGCGCCGGGGGGGCGGCCAACCGGCCGAGCGCGCGGCCGGCATTGGTGAGGATGCCCGCGAACTCGAACGGGCCGGGATAGCCAAAGCCGATGAGCAGCGCGAGGAAGGTGGCGGCGAAAAGCGCGGCGAGACGCCCCGCCATGCGGTCGCGGCGGAGAATGGCGAGGCCGGCGAGCCAGGCGCCGAGCGCGGTCAGCAGTCCCAGCAGCGCGCCCTGCATGACCAGCGCCGCCGTATCGAAGCGGGCCAGCGATCGCTCGTCCCACATCTCGACGCTGAGCGCATTGGGCGCGGCGGCGTAGCGGAACGCCGCCGTCACCGATCCCTGCGCCGGAATTTCGATACGGATCTTGGTGCGAAGGCCCGTCTCGATGATCTGGATGTTGGCCGCCAGATCGGAAGCGTCCACCGAGGTCAGCGGCGGCGTCACCAGATGGGCCGGCGCGCCGCGTCCGCCATAGACGCCCGGCGTCAGGACGAGAATGCGGACCTGGTCGGTCGGCATGCGGTTGACGAAATCGACCAGATAGGTGGCCGGGCCATCCTCGCCGTCCACCAGCACGCGGCTGACGGCGCTGGTGATGTCGGCGGCGCTGGCGCCCTCCTCCACGACCACGCCGCCGATGCCGGAACGCGGCACGGCGGCGGCAGGCGGCGGGGCGGGCTGCGTCGCCGGGCTTTCGACGTCCGGCGCAGGCGTCGGTTCAGCCGGCGTCGCCGCGTCGGGCTTGGCGATCGGCGTGGGGGCGGGTGCATCCTGTGCGCAGGCCGCACCGAAGGCCAGCGCGAGGGCCAGCACGGGGGCCAGCCAGGCGGCGTGAAACGCTCGCAGGGAGAGGACGCGCGAATTAACCATGACCGTCACCGCGTATCGCAGATGCCGCGCGCGGCGTCGAGAGTCGGATCAGCGCAGATCGGCGTCGAGAATCGCGAAGAGCAGATGATCCTGCCACTGCCCGTCGATGCGCAGATAGGCGCGGGCGCGGCCTTCCGGCGCGAAGCCGGCCGCTGCGAGGACGTGGCGCGACGGGCCGTTCGATTCCAGACACGCCGCCTCGACACGATGAAGCCCCAGCGTGCCGAAGCAGAACGGCAGCACGGCGCGCACCGCATCCGACATATAGCCTTTGCCGGCGTGGCGCTGTCCCGCCCAGTAGCCGAGCGAGCAGGCCTGCGCGACGCCGCGGCGGACATTGGAGAGCGTCAGGCCGCCGACCAGCTCGCCCGTCGATTTGTCGAAGATGAAGAAGGGATAGGCCTTGTCATCGCGCATGTCGCGGACATAGCGGCGCAGACGGCGTCGGAAAGCCGGACGGGTGAGATCGTCATAGGGCCATGTCGGTTCCCATGGCGTCAGGAAGGCGCGGCTTTCAGCGCGCAGTTCGGCCCATTCGTCGAAATCGGCGGCGACCGGCATGCGCAGGCGCGTGCGCTTTCCCGTAACCTCCGGCAGCGTGTCGAAGCGCGAAAGGCCGGTCAGCAGCGCCATGGATCAGCCGAAGCGCGCGGCGAAGCGATCGTAGGATTCCAGCGCCTTCACCGGACCCAGCGCCGCGAGCGAAGGGCGTCTGGTCTTCAGCAGGCGCGCGGCGAAGCGGCGGAGCGCGGCGGCATCGACGGCATCGATCTCGGCGGCGATTTCATCCTCGGCCATCACGCGGCCATAAGCGGAAAGCTGGGCCGCGATATGTTCGGCGCGGTTCGAGGGGCCTTCCAGTCCCATGAACAAAGCGGACTTGGCCTGCGCGCGGGCGCGGGCGGCTTCCTCCTCGGTCGCATCGGCGGCCATCGCCTCGAGTTCGCCCACGACGACGGGCGCGAGTTCGGCGCATTCTTTCGCGCCGGTGCCGGCATAGACGCCGAAGAACCCGGTATCGGCGAAGGAATGGCAGAAGGCGAGGACGCTGTAGGCGAGGCCGCGCTTCTCGCGCACTTCCTGGAAGAGGCGCGAAGACATGCCGCCGCCGAAGGCGGTCGCAAAGACCTGCCCGACGAAGGCGTCCTTGTCGGTGAGACTGGGGCCTTCGACGCCGAAGGTGACGTGCGCCTGTTCCAGCTTCTGGGTGCGGCGGCGCTCGCCGCCTTTATAGCGGGCGCGCGGCGGAGCCTTGGCGGGCGCGTTCTCGATGGCCGCGAATTTCGACGCCGCGAGTTCGACGATCTGGTCGCGGCTCACATTCCCCGAGGCGACGATGGTCATCGCCGGGCCGACATAATGGGCCTTCAGATGGCGGCGCAGATGGGCGCGGCTGAGGCCGTTCACGGTCTGCTCGTCGCCCATGATGGGGCGGCCCAGCGCCTGGCCGGGAAAAGCGCAATCCTGCAAATGGTCGTAGATGATGTCGTCGGGCGTATCGGCGGCCTGGCCGATTTCCTGAAGCACCACCTTCTTTTCGCGCGCCAGTTCCTCGGCGTCGAAGAGCGGGTTGATCAGAATGTCGGAAAGGATATCGACGCCCAACGGCACGTCGTCCTTCATCACGCGGGCGTAGAAACAGGTCTGCTCGCGTGAGGTATAGGCGTTGAGATACCCGCCCGCCGCTTCGATCTCCTCGGCGATCTGACGGGCCGAGCGCGTGGCCGTGCCCTTGAACGCCATGTGTTCGAGCAGATGCGAGACCCCGTTGGTGGCGGCGGTCTCGTGGCGCGCACCGGCCTCCACCCACACGCCGACGCTGGCGGTGCGAATATGGGGCATCGGGTCGGTCACGACCGTCAGGCCATTGGGCAGCGTGTCGAAGGTCAGGTCCATCAGCGGGTCCGCGCGGCGAAGGCCTCAATATAGGCCCGGACGGCGGCGGTTTCAGCAGCGATGGTCTCCACCCGCTCCGGCAAATCCATCAGCCGCTTGAGCGAATCCGGGATTTCCGGGGATTTTCCGATCGCGGCCTTGACCGCATCGGGGAACTTCGCGGCGTCGGCGGTGGCCAGCGCGACCATCGGCACGCCCGGACGCTGGCGGCGGCGGGCGGCGAGGAGGCCGATGGCGCTGTGCGGATCGAGCACCGGGCCGCCCTGCCCTGCCAGCGCCTTGATCTCGGCGGCGGCCTCGGCGGACGTCACGCGCTCGGCGTCGAAACGGGCGGCGATGGCGGCGCGGAGATCGTCGCCCAGCGTGAACGCGCCTGTGGTCTTCAGATCGTCCATCAGCGCCGCGACCGTCGCGCCCTTGCGGCCGGACGCCTCGAACAACAGGCGCTCGAAATTGGACGAAACCTGGATGTCCATGGAGGGCGACGTGGTCTCGACCACGCCGCGTGGCTGATAGACGCCGGTATCGAGCGTCCGTTTCAGGATGTCGTTCTCGTTGGTAGCGACGATCAGGCGCCCGTTGAATGCGCCCATGCGTTGGGCGGCGTAGCCGGCGAAGATGTCGCCGAAATTGCCGGTCGGCACGGCGAAGTCGATCTCGCGCGCCGGCGCGCCGAGCGCCGCCGCCGTGGTGACGTAATAGACGATCTGCGCCGCGATGCGCGCCCAGTTGATCGAGTTCACCGCAGCAAGGCCGAGGCGCGCGCTCAAGTCGGCGTCCGAGAACAGCGCCTTCACGATCGCCTGGCAGTCGTCGAAATTGCCCTCGACCGCGAGGTTGCGGACGTTCGCATCCAGCACCGTCGTCATCTGCCGGCGCTGGATTTCCGACGTGCGGCCTTTGGGATGCAGGATCACCACATCGACCGCATCGAGGCCGCGCAGCCCCGCGATGGCGGCCGAGCCGGTGTCGCCCGACGTCGCGCCGACGATCAGCGCGCGGCGGCCCGAGCGCTTGAGGCCCCAATCCATGAAGCGGCCGAGCAGCTGCAGCGCCACATCCTTGAAGGCGAAGGTCGGGCCGTGGAACAGCTCCAGCAGATGGACGTCCTGTCCCAGATCGCGCAGCGGCGCGACGCGGCCGCCGGGAAAACGGGCATAGGCCTGCTGGAT
This sequence comes from Alphaproteobacteria bacterium, assembly GCA_027492655.1. Taxonomy (GTDB): domain Bacteria; phylum Pseudomonadota; class Alphaproteobacteria; order Micropepsales; family Micropepsaceae; genus JADZAI01. Next base: position 10,128 of record JAPUEF010000188.1, read on the forward strand.
GGCGGTGTAGAGGTCGGGCAGCGCGATGGCATCGCCCGTGAAGCGCTTGAGCACCTGAAGCGCCGCTTCGGGATAGCTGCGCGTCGCCAGCGCCGGCATCTCGGCGGCGATGTCCGGCCAGCTTTCCGGCATATAGAGGCCGCCGTCGGGCGCGAGACCGGACAGCATGACGGCGTCGAAAGGCAGGGCGGGCGCGGCCCCGCGCGTGGAAACGTAGCGCATCTCAGTCGTCGGTGCGTTTCAGATGGAACAGCACATAGACGACCAGCAGGATCAGCGCGAGCGAGAACCACGTCGCGGCATAGGCGAGATGGTTGTCGGCGAGATCGGGCCGGAACGGAACGGGACGCGGCAGGCCGCCGGCGTTCGGCGTTTCGGCCTGCAGCACGAACGGCGGAAGATCGCCGACGCCCAG
>JAPUEF010000189.1 GCA_027492655.1 Alphaproteobacteria bacterium
TGAACTTCTTCAGTTCGGTCAGGTCGGCGCGCAGCCGCTCCTCGGAGAAGGTGACGATGTCATCCTTCGTGTAGAGGTGGCTTGGGTTGTAGGAGAAGCCGCGGATCGGCGCGTTCCAGTCGGGCGCATCCACTTCGCGGTCGAGCGAGAACCAGGTCAGGACCGACACGGTGCAGGCGATGAGGAGCGCGATCAGCGCGCGCCGCTGCGGGGTGCCGAAGAAGAAACGCCAGATGCGCGCGCCGAGGCCCGCGCCGGTTTCGGGCGTATCGATGGACATACGAGGTCAGCTCCCGCGTGGCCGATCCCTGCCCGGCCGATTTATCGTGATCCTAACGGATTTGCTGCAGTGCAGCAAATCCGGTGCGCGCGTGGGGTATTATGCGCCGGATGAACGCCGGATGAAAGCTGCCGGCCTCTGGCTTCAGGGCGCGGCAGGCTTGTCGGCGATGGCGATCAGCTCGACCTGGAAAACCAGCGTCTGACGCGGCGGAATGGAGCCGCGACCGGCCACGCCATAAGCGAGATCGTAGGGCAGGACGAATTCATACGTCTCGCCCACCTTCATCAGCGGGATGCCTTCGACCCAGCCGGTGATGAGCTGTCCCAGCGGGAAGGTGGCGGGCTCGTTCCGCTTGTAGGACGAATCGAATTCGGTCCCTTCGATGAACGTGCCCTTGTAGTGGACCGTCACCTCGTCCTCGGGCGTCGGCTGACGCCCCTCGGCCACCGTCTTCACCGGCTTGTAGCGCAGGCCCGAGGCGGTCTTCGTGAAGGCCGGATCGGCATCGATGCCGGCCAGATAGGCGGCGTTCGCCGCATCCGAAATCTTCGCCGGATCGAGCGTGTAGTCCGGCGGCTCAAGCACGAGCAGCCGGTCGCGCACCACCTTGGCGGCAGGTTCGAGATCGGCCTTCAGCTTCTCCAGCCGCTTTTCGAGACCGGCGCGCCGTTCGGCCTGGTCCGCGCCGGTCACGAGCTTCGCAAGATCGCGCACCAGCGCATCCTGGCCGTTGAGACCGCGCGCGAAGGCGCGGTCGAGGCCGTTCACCTCGTCGTCGAAGGCCCTCGCCGCGGCGAGCGCGTCGTTCGCCCTGGAGAGGTCGCCGGTCAGCGCCTCAAGACGGGTGCGGTAGTCTTCCGACTGTCTCCAGAAGAAGACGCCCGCACCGATCCCGGCCAGCGCCACGAGGACGAGGAAGGCGCGCATCAGCTGACCTTGAACAACTCGACCTTGAAGACCAGCGTCTGGCGGCCGGGAATGCCGCCGGTGCCGCGCTCGCCATAGGCGAGGTTATAGGGGATGGCGAACTCGAACGTGTCGCCTTCCTTCATCAGCTGCACGCCTTCGGTCCAGCCGGGAATGACCTGATGCAGGCCGAATGAGATGGTCTGGCCGCGCTTGTAGGACGAGTCGAATTCCTTCCCGTCGATCAGCGTGCCGGCATAGTGGACTTCGACCATCGAACGGGGGCCGGGCTGCTTGCCGCCGGCGGCGCCTTCGTTCAGCACGCGGTAGCGCAGGCCCGAGGCCGTCTGCTTCACGCCTTCCTTCGCGTCGTAGTCGGCGAGGAAGGCGGCGTTGTCAGCGTCAGAGAGAGCCATTTCAGTCCTTTAGGGTTTGGCCGCCGAGGCGGTCTTGATTTCTTCGTGGTGGCGGATGACCTCGCGGACGATGAAGTTCAGGAACTTCTCCGCGAAATCGGGATCGAGCCTGGAGTCGGCCGCCATCGCCCGCAGGCGGGCGATCTGGCGCTGCTCGCGCGCCGGGTCGGCGGCCGGAAGGCCCTTCTGCGCTTTCAGCTGGCCGACGCGCTTGGTGCATTTGAAGCGTTCGGCCAGAAGATGGATCAGCGCCGCATCGAAATTGTCGATGCTTTCGCGCAGCTCCAGCAGCTCAGGGTCCGGCGCTTCGGTCACGGCTGGACCTTGATCAGCTCGATCTTGAAGACCAGCGTCTGACGCGGCGGGATCGAGCCGCGACCGTTCTCGCCGTAACCGAGCTGATAGGGCAGCGCGACCTGCCAGATGTCGCCTTCCTTCATCATCGGCAGGATTTCCAGCCAGCCGGGGATGAGGCCTTCCAGCGGGAAGGTCGCGGGTTCGCCGCGCGCGTAGGAGGAGTCGAATTCGGTGCCGTCCACGAACGAGCCGGCATAGTGGACCGTCACGGTGCTGGTGGCGGTGGCCTGCTTGGCCCCTTCGGGCGCGGACTTCTCGACCTTGTAGAGCGCGCCCGACGGCAGCTTCACGACGCCGTCCTGCTTGCCGAACGCGGCGAGGAACTCGGCGTTCTTCTCGTCGGTCAGCTTGGTCATATCGAGCTGGTGCTGGGGTTCGGCCGACTGGCCGGTGAGCATGCCGACCAGCTCCTGGAACTGGGCGCCCTGGGTCTTCACGTCCTTCTGGACCTCGCCCAGCACGCGCTGCACGTCGCCCTGGGTCTTCTTCAAACCTTCGACCTGCGCCTTCAGGGTTTCGATTTCGCCCTTCTGGCGGTCGGTCGACACATAGGTAAAGACGCCCGCGCCGATGGCGGCGACCAGGGCGAGGATCGAGAAGATACGTTCCATAGAAGTGCGATGGTCCGAAGGTTTCACTGAGGAAGCGCCATAAAGCATGGGTTGCGGCGATTTGCACCCCTTGGCGGCGCGCCGATTCTGGGGGATGCACGCGCCATGACCGCCGCATCCGACCGCCGCCCCCTCGCCTGCACCGGCGCCATCGTCTGGCGCGGCGACGAGGTGCTGCTGGTGCGCCGGGGCAAGCCGCCTGGCATGGGAAGTTGGTCGATCCCCGGCGGCCGGATCGAATACGGCGAGATGATGCGCTACGCGGCGGTGCGCGAGGTGCGCGAGGAGACCGGGTGCGAGATCGAGATCGGAACGCTGTGCGACGTGGTCGATTCGGTGGTCGAGGGGCTGCACGCGGTGCTGATCGACTTCAACGCGCGCTGGGTGTCGGGCGAGCCGGTGGCGGGCGATGACGCCGCCGAGGCGCGGTTCGTGAAGCTGGATGCGGTAAAGGATTACGTCCGCTGGAGCGAGACGCTGCGGGTGATCGCGCTCAGCGCGAAACAGATGGGGATAAACGCCGCCGACTGAGGCGCGGATTGTCGCGCTCAACCGGAAGTTGCTGTCTGCGCTAAGCGCAAATCTGTCGCGTCGCCCTCCGCCATCGCGGCGGCATTGGGGGCGACAGAATGAAGACGAGGAACCGCGCGCTGCTGATCGGCGCGCTGACGATGTTTGCGCCGCTGGGGGCGTGCGCGACGATTATCGAGGGATCTGACCAGCCGCTGGGCCTGGTGACGACGCCGGCGGGCGCGGCCTGCGATCTGGCGCGCGAAGGCAAGGTGATCGCCCAGATCGCGCCGACGCCGGGCCAGGTGGTCGTGACCAAGAGCAAGCACGACATTCACATCACCTGCCGCATGGACGGCTATCACCCGCAGGAGGTGATCGCGAAGTCGAGCTTCACCGGCACGACCTTCGGCAACATTCTGGCCGGCGGACTGATCGGCGTGGCGGTGGACGCGGCGTCGGGCGCGAACAACGAATATCCCGAGAGCATCAACGTGACGCTGACGCCGTTGCAGCGCCCCGTCGCGCCGCCGCAGCCGGCGGCAGGCACGCCGACCTCGTAAGGCGGGATCCGGGTTCGCAACATATCCGTACAAAGACGAATGGCCGGGCGCATTCCGCGTCCGGCCATCCTGATGACGCGCCAGATGTAGCACGCGAAAAACAGTCTGGCGAGGGGGCGAAATAAGCCATAGCTGGGCGGTCTCTTTGGAGTGGAGACAGCCATGACACGTGCGTGCGGACTTGATTTCGGGACATCGAATTCGGCGGTGGGGGTGATCCGCGACGGGCGGGCGGAGCTGGCCCGTCTGGAGCGCGAGGGGGCGCTGATCCCCAGCGCGATCTTCTTCGACTTCGAGACCAACAAGCCCTTGTTCGGGGCCGAAGCGATCGAAACCTATATGGGCCAGGTGGAAGGCCGCCTGATGCGGGCGCTCAAATCCATCCTGGCGACCCCGCTGATGAAGGAAGCGACGCTGCTGAAGACGCAGCGCATCACCTTCGAGGCGGTGATCGGCCTGTTCGTGGCGGAAATGAAGGCGCGGGCGGAAGCCGCGCTGGGGGCGCCGATCGACGCAGTGGTGCATGGGCGGCCGGTGCATTTCGTGGACGGCGACGCGGCGGCGGACCGGTTCGCCGAAGACACGCTGCGGGTGATCGCCGAGAACCGGGGCTTCAAGCACGTCAGCTTCCAGTACGAGCCGTTGGCGGCGGCCCGCGCCTATGAAGCGAGCGTGCGCGAAGAGACGCTGGCGCTGATCTGCGATATCGGCGGCGGCACATCGGACTTCTCGGTGATCCGCCTCGCGCCCGAGCGGCGCGCGCGCACCGAGCGCAAGGACGACATTCTGGCCAATTACGGAATCAGGCTGGGCGGCACCGATCTGGACCGGCATCTGTCGCTGGAGGCGGCGATGCCGGCGCTGGGGCTGGGATCGTTCCTGCACACCAAGACCCTGCCGATGCCGCGTCAGCTTTATGCCGACCTGGCGCACTGGCCGAGCATCAACCAGCTCTACACGCCCGCGACGCGGCGCATGGTGCGCGAGCTGGAAGCCGATGCGGTGGAGCCGGCGAAGGCGCGGCGGCTGAGGACGGTGATCGAGAAGCATCTGGGGCATCAGCTGGCCTTCAGCGTGGAGGCCGCGAAGATCGCCCTGTCCGCCGAGGACGAGACGCCGATCGAGATGGGCTTCATCGAGCCGGGGTTGAGCGCGCCCGCCTCACGCGACGGCTTCGAGGATGCGGTGGCGACCGAGCGGGCGCGCATGGCGGCGGCGGTGAAGGAGACGCTGGCGCGGGCCGGTACGGCGGCGGAAGAGATCGGCACGGTGTTCCTGACCGGCGGGTCGAGCCGCGTGCCGGTGCTGCGCAAAGCCATCGCCAGCGTGGTGAGCCCGAACAAGTTCCGCGCCGGCGACGACATGTTGTCGGTGGCGATGGGCCTGACCGAGGAAGCGCGGCTGCGCTACGGCTAGACGCCTCGTGTCATGCCCGCGAAGGCGGGCATGACAGATTGGGGTGGATGACAACCGGGGATCGGGATGGCAGGTTCCGCCGCACACAAAACTGGAGGAGACATCGCATGGCCTACAAACCCTTCGACCTGACCGGCAAAGGCGCGCTGGTGACGGGCGGCAATGGCGGCATCGGCCTCGGCTTCGCGGAGGCGCTGGCGGCGTCAGGCGCGCATGTGGCGATCTGGGGGACCAACGAAGCCAAGAACGCCGACGCGGTGGCGAAAATCACCGCCGCGGGCGGCAAGGCCTTCGCGCTGAAGGTGGACGTGGCGGACGAGGCGGCGGTGGTTTCGGCGATGGCCGAGACGGCGAAGCAGCTCGGCGCGATCCACGCGGTGTTCGCGAATGCCGGCATCGGCCGTCTGTCGCGCAGCTTCATGGAGATGAACACCGAGGATTATCGCAAGGTTCTGTCGGTGAACCAGGACGGCGTGTTCTGGACGCTGCGCGAAGCCGCCAAGCATATGGTGGAGCGGTGGAACGCGGGCGACCGCTCGGGCGGATCGCTGGTCGGCGTCGCCTCGCTGGCGGCGATCGAAGGCGCGGCGCGCAACCAGCACTACGCCGCGACCAAGGGCGCGGTGGTCTCGATGATCAAGGCGACGGCGGTGGAGCTGGCCCGTTACGGCGTGCGCGCCAACGCGGTTCTGCCCGGCTGGATCGCCACCGACATGACGGCGGGCGGACAGGCCAATGAGAAGTTCGTCCAGAACGTGATCGGCCGCGTGCCGGCGCGGCGCTGGGGCACGCCCGCCGATTTCGGCGGCGTCGCGGTGTATCTGGCGAGCGACGCTAGCTCGTACCATTCCGGCGACACCTTCGTGATCGACGGCGCCTACGCGATCTTCTGAGAGACGCGCGGGCCTCTGCTGCGCCCGGCGGGCGCGGCAGAGCGCATCCGCGAGGGCGCAGAGCGCGCGGACGTCCTGCATGTCCACCCGCCATTCCGCCCGCCTTGCCCTGGCTTCGGCAGAGCGGCGACCATGCTTGACGGCATTGGCGTTGCCGGGCTGGCCGCCGCGACGGCGGCGCGGGCGGCATTCGTTGGTCGCGGACAGACATTCGTTCGTCGGTTTTTTCGCATCCCCTTCCCTGCGGCGGCTGCGACGGCCGTGTTTCAGCGCATTCCGGTTGCCCGGCTGACCGCCCCGGCGTCGCGATGCGACTTCGTTGGCGCATTCGTTCGTCGCTTTTTTCGATTTTTCGACGCCGCACGACATGATGATGCCCCTCTTTTCATGTCCTTTCATTTCGTCCGGAATATAAACCTATTTCGATTCTGCGCAATGGTTGCGCGGATTATTTTCCTTTTTACGCAGCGCGCCGCATTACGGGTTTCTCCGGCGCGGCGTGGGCGGGTAGGCTGCGCCTGCGTGGCCGCCGATACGGTCCGAATCGTTCGTCCTGACCTTTGGAGTTCTGATGACTTTGCGTTTTCTGCGCGGCGGCGTGATCGCCGCGTCCCTGTGCTGCCTCGCCTCCCCTGCCCTCGCGGGGGTGGACGACCCTTCCATGGCGGTGATCGTCTATGGCGATGCCGTCGAGAAGGGCGACGCCGCAGCGTTGTCTTCGCTGTACGCCGAAGACGCGGTGGTGTGGACGTCCAGCGGCCAGACGCTTGAAGGGCGCGAAGCGATCCGCGCCGGGAACGCCGCGAGCTTCGCGGCGGCTTCGGGGAAGATCGAATTCGAGTCGATCCATTCCGACATGAGCGACACCAAGGGCGCGATGCGCTGGAACTGGACGCTGACGCTGACGCCGAAAGACGGCAGCGCGCCGGGCGTGATGAAGGGCCGGTCGATGATGGCCTGGACCAAGGGCAAGGATGGCTGGGAAATCAGCTCCGAAGCGCATTTCGTTCTGCCATAGGCAAAACATTCACCCTGTTGCGGGCGGGCGCGGGCGACGCGCCCGCCTGATTTTTTCTGAACCGCAGATGAACCTTCTTCGGCCTGAGGCGTTGCCGAAATGGAGGGTTTGTCATGCGGTGCGTGAGTTTCGCGATCGTCACCCTGATCGGCGCGGGCGCGGCGATGGCCGCCGAGCCGCCGGTGGTGGGCGAGGTTTCCTTAAGCGATCTGCAGGCGCTTTCGGCGCGCGAGGCCTCGTTCGCGCTGGACGATCGCTGGTCGGTGGATGTGAGCCAGGACGCCGGCGCGCCGATGGACGCCTATGTGCCCGCCACGCCCATCGACACGGCGCGGCCGCGCACGCGGGCGGTCCTTTCGCTGAACCTCGCGCCGGATGCGCGCGTGCAGCCCTATATCGGGGTGGGCGTGGAGGACCGCGACTATGAGCGGTTTTCGCCCGCCAAGCCGTATGACACCGGCGGCAATGAGCTGGCCAATTTCGCCGCGACCGTGGTGGGCGGCTTCAATGTGGATACGGGCGAGAACTGGTCGCTGAAGATGAAGGCCGATCTGAAGAAGATCGGCTTCGGGATGACGTATCAGCTGAACTGAGGGCGGGCGCCGGAGCGCCCTGCCCTAACCCTCGATCTTCGAGAAGTCGGCGACGAGGCCGGCGGCCTGCTTGATGCGGGCCAGCAGGTTGAGCCGGTTGGCGCGAATGGCCGCGTCGTCGTCGTTGACCTTGACCTTGTCGAAGAAGGCATCGACCGGCGCGCGGAGCGCGGCGAGCGCGCTCATGGCGGCGGCGAAGTCTTCGGCACCGATGGCGGTTTCAATGCGCGGCATGGCTGCGTCGATGGCGGTGGCGAGCGCTTTTTCCTCAGGCGCGGTGAGCAGCGCGGCATCGACGGAGTCGGCGTAGGCCTTGCCGTCCTTCTTTTCCTCGATGCGCAGGATGTTGGCGGCGCGCTTGGTGCCGGCGAGGAGGTTCTTGCCGTCCTCGGTGGCGAGGAAGGCCAGGAGGGCTTCGATGCGGCGGACAATGAGGACGAGGTCCAGGCTGAACCCGAACCCTGCGGCGGTCGATGCCTGTTCGTTGGCAGAATTCATGACTGAAAGCGACAGGACAGACGCAACCAGGTCATGCCGGGTTCCGTTGGCGCGCAATTGCACCGTCAGCCGCTCGGAGAGAAAATCCTTGAGCGCCAAAGTCACGGATATCGCTCCGATGGCCGTCTTCATCGAACCTTGGAACGCCGCCATCGCGTCCGCGCCGGGTCCATCAGACACGATTTTGAGATGCACTTCGCCTGTCGGAGTCGGCTGCGACTTTGCAGGCACCACTTTCACGTCAGGCGAACTCGGTGAGCGTGAGCGCATCTCAGCGTGGATCAACGATGCGAGATCAACGCGAAGACCCGATTCCAGAATAATGCGCACCACGCCCAACGCTGCTCGGCGCAGCGCGAAGGGGTCTTTCGAGCCTGTCGGCTTTTCGTCGATGGCGAAGAAGCCGACGAGGGTGTCGAGCTTGTCGGCCAGCGCCACCGCGATGGCGACCTTGTTGGTCGGGACTGAGTCTGTCGGACCCTGCGGGCGGTAGTGGTTGGCGATGGCGTCGGCGACGTCTTCGCCGAGGCCCTCATGGCGGGCGAGATAGCCGCCGATGATGCCCTGCACTTCCGGGAATTCGCCGACGGTGCCGGAGACGAGATCGGCCTTGCACAAGCGAGCCGCGCGTTCGGCGGACTTGCGGTCGGCGCCGATCTTTTCGGCGATCTCGCCGGCCAGGCGTTCGATGCGCTTCACGCGGTCGGCCTGGGTGCCGAGCTTGGCGTGGAAGACGATGTGGTCGAGCTTGGGCAGGCGCGCTTCCAGCGTGATCGCCTTGTCGTTGTCCCAGAAGAATTTCGCGTCGCTGAGGCGGGCGCGCAGGACGCGCTCGTTGCCCGCGATGATCGCCTTGCCGCCGTCGCGCGCTTCGAGGTTCGAGACGATCAGGAATTTGGGCGCGAGCCTGCCCCCTCCCCCATGCTGCGCATGGTCCCCCTCCCCCGCAGGCGGGGGAGGATCATTTTCGGTGAGCGCGAAATATTTCTGGTTCTTGCGCATCGTGCCGATGAGGACTTCCTGCGGCACTTCCAGAAACGCGGGATCGAAGCTGCCGGTGAGGACGACCGGGTATTCGACGAGGCCCGCGACCTCCTCCAGCAATTCGTCGTCGTCGTGGAAGGTGAGCCCGGCCTCGGCGGCGGCGCGTTCGGCCTGCTCGTCGATGATCTGCATACGCTCGGCGCGGTCGAGAACGACGCGGCGCTCGCGCAGCTTCATTTCATAATCGGCGAAATCCGAAACCTCGAACGGCTCGTTCGCCATCTGGCGATGGCCGCGCGTGATGTTGGACGCGGTGAGGCCGGCGATTTCGACCGGCACGACCGCGCCGCCGAAGAGGCAGAGGATCGAGCGCAGCGGGCGAACCCACTGAAGGCCGCTGTCTTCCCACTTCATGGATTTCGGCCAGGGGAAGGCGCGGACGGTTTCAACCAGGGCTTCCGCGATGAGGGCGGGCGCGGGGCGGCCGTCTTTCTCGATCTTCGCGATGTAGAAATCGCCCTTGGGGTCGGCCTGAACTGCAAGCTGGTCTTTGCTGAGGCCTGTCTTTTTCAGGAAGCCGTCGAGGGCGGCGGGCGGCGCGGAGGTGCGCGGGCCTTTCAGCTCCTCCGACACCGCGTCGGACGCGGCGGGGAGGTCTTCGATCACCAGCGCAAGGCGGCGGGGCGTGACGTGGACGATGGCCTCGTGCGTGCCGAGGCCGCGTTCGGCGAGAGCCTTCACCATGAGGCGCTTGAGATCCTCCGCCGCCTGCTTCTGCATGCGGGCGGGGATTTCTTCCTGAAAGAGTTCGAGGAGAAGTTGGGGCATCAGCCGTGCACTCCGTCGGTGCGGCCTTGCGGGCTTTTCACCCAGGCTTCGGCGCAGGCTTTCGCCAGCGTGCGGACGCGGCCGATATAGGCCTGACGCTCCGCCACCGAGATGACGCCGCGCGCATCGAGCAGGTTGAAGAGATGCGAGGCCTTGATCGTCTGTTCGTAGGCGGGAAGGACGTGCTTCCAGTCAGGGTATTTGCCGGTGGCGCGGCCGACCGGGGCGTTCAGCAGGGTCTGCGCCTGATCCTCGGCTTCCCTGAACTGGCGGAACAGCACATCGGTGTTGGCGTGCTGGAAGTTGAAGCCGGACTGTTCGACCTCGTTCTGGTGATAGACGTCGCCCCAGCTCATGAAATCGGGCGAATTGCGGTCCATCGTGTTGTAGGCGAGGTCGAAGCCGTATTCGACGCCCTGCACATACATGGCGAGGCGCTCGAGGCCGTAGGTGATCTCGCCCGCCACCGGATTGCAGTCGATGCCGCCGACCTGCTGGAAGTAGGTGAACTGCGTCACCTCCATGCCGTTGAGCCAGACCTCCC
>JAPUEF010000190.1 GCA_027492655.1 Alphaproteobacteria bacterium
TATGTTGATCCCAACCATGTGGGGCAGGGCACCGGCCATCGCCTGATGCGCGCCGCCTTCTCGCGCCTCCACGCCGACGGGTTCCGCTCGGCGGTGGTCTGGGCGCTGAAGGGCAACCCGGCGCGTTACTTCTACGAGGGCGAGGGCGGCCGTCTGATCGCCGAACGCCCCGGCGCGGTCGCCGGCAAGCCGATGCGCGAAATCGCCTTCGGCTGGACCGACATCGCGCCGGCCACCGGCACGCGCGTCGGATGACGCCCCGCGAACGGGCGGCGCCGAAAAACGTCGTCCTGCTGCTCTTCGACAGCCTCAACCGGCACATGCTCTCGGCCTATGGCGGCACCGAGGGCGTCACCCCCAATTTCGACCGTTTCGCCGCCCGCTCGATCGTCTTCGACAACCACTATGTCGGCGCGCTGCCCTGCATGCCGGCCCGCCACGACATCCTCTGCGGGGCCTGGGATTTTCTCTGGAAACCCTGGGGTTCGGTGGAGCTGTGGGAAGACGGCATCGCCGGTCCGCTGGGCCGCGAGAAGGTGGTGACGCAGCTCATCACCGACCACCCGCACCTCTTTGAAACCGGCGGCGAGAACTATCACACCGACTTCACCGCTTGGGATTACCAGCGCGGACACGAGGGCGATCCCTGGAAAACAGCGCACGATCCCTCATGGGCCGGTGCTCCGCTGATGGGCCGCCGTCACATGCCCTACGACAACTCGCGCGGGCACTTCCGGGGCGAAGCGGATTTTCCCGGCCCGCGCACCATGGCCTCCGCAGCCGCCTGGCTCACCGAGAACGCCGGCAAGCACGACCGTTTCTTCCTGTTTGTCGATGAATTCGACCCGCACGAGCCCTTCGATACACCCGAACACTACGTCAAACGCTTCGATCCTGACTGGGACGGCCCGCCGCTGATCTGGCCGCCTTACGGCCGGGACTGCGTGAAGCGCGGCGTCATAACCGAGCGCGAAGGCCGGCAAATCCGCGCCCGTTATCTGGCGAAACTCGCCATGATCGACTGCTGGTTCGGCAAGGTGCTCGACACCCTGGAGGCCGCAGGGCTGTGGGACGACACGCTCGTCCTCCTTACCACCGACCACGGGCACTATCTGGGCGAGAAGGACATCTGGGGAAAACCGGGCGTTCCGCTCTATCAGACCATCGCGAATATCCCGCTGATGGCGGCGGGCGCCGGCATCGCGCCCGGCCGCAACGACGCGCTCACCACCACCGTCGATCTCTTCGCGACGCTGACGGATATTTTCGGCGCGGCAGCGCATGTCAGACAGCGCACGCACGGCAAAAGCCTTCGCCCGCTCCTCTCCGGCGAAGCCGGCGAAATTCGCGATCATGTGCTGGCGGGCGTCTGGGGGCGCGAGGTCCACCTGATCGACCGCCGCTGGAAATATGCCCGCGCCCCGGTCGGGCCGAACGCGCCGCTGCCGATGTTCTCGAACCGCTGGTCGACCATGCCGACCCATGTCCTCAGCCGCGAGCAGGAAATCCCCCTGCCCGACGCGCGCGCCCGCCTCTCCCGCATGCCCGGAACGAACGTGCCGGTCATTCACCAGACCTGGACGGAAGGTGACAAGGTGCCGTTCTGGGCGTGGACGAGTTTCAGCGGCGATCATCTCTACGATCTCAACGGCGATCCTGGCGAAACGATCAATTTGAAGGACAGCCCCGAGGCGCGCGATCTGGCCGAACGGTTACGCGCCGCTCTCACGGCGGTCGAAGCGCCGCAGGAGCAGTTCGATCGTCTCGGTCTGGGGTGATCCGCAAGGGTCCGGTTAATCAAGCTGCAATACCGCCGCGCGTAGATTTTAGCCTGCTTTTTCAATGCAGGCGGTCACGTACCGAGCTCGATGCGAAGCCTTGAGGAGATGGGGCTCGATCCCCAGGCCGTTCTGAACATGTCGCCCGCCGTCACCTATGTGACGGAGCTGACGACCGCGCCACGTCTCGTCTTCGTTTCGCAGTCGGTTCGCCGCGTTCTGGGCTATGCAGCCGAACGCTTCGTCGGCGAGCCCGGCTTTCTGACCTCTCTGGTCCATCCCGACGACGCCGGCACGATCGAGGAAAGCCTCCGCACCGCTTTGCAATATGGCGTCGCGATCCGCGACCGCCGCATCCGCGTCGCCTCGGGCGACTATCGCTGGTTCCGCGACACGTTCCATGTCGAGCGGGACGAAGACGGCGCGCCGCGCTGCGGCATCGGCACGATCGTCGACGTTTCGGAGGAAAAGGCGGTCCGGCATGCGCTCGAAGCGCGCAGCGAGGAATACCGCACGATCGCCGAGCATTCATCGGACCTCATCTCGCGCATCTCGCTGGATGGCCGCTTCGTCTATCAGTCGCCGTCGGCGCGACGCGTGATGGGCTTCGATGGCGATGCAAGGGTTGGCGAAAGCGCGCTGACACAGGTGCACGTCGATGACTACCCGGTGATCGACAAGGCGTTCCGCGCCTGTGTGGAGAGCGGCGAGGCGCAATTGCTGCGTCATCGCGCCTTCCATGCCGAGGGACGCTGGGTGACGCTGGAGGCGGTGATCAATCCGGTCACTGACGCAGCGACCGGCCACGTAAAGGAGTTCGTCGTCGTCTCGCGCGACGTGACCGAGCGCGCCGAAGCAGAAGAGCGTCTCGCCATCGCGCAGTCGCATCTTCGTGAGCAGGCGGAAATCTACGAACTCTTCGACCGTCACGGCTCGGATTTTTTCCTGCGCCTCTCTCTCGGCGGCGCGATGACCTACATCTCGCCGAGCCACGAGCGCGTTCTGGGACGCCGCTCGTTGTTGCGCGAAGGCCGCCTTGCGCAATCCGTGCACGACGACGACCTCGAAGCGATGCGCCAGATATGGACGCGCACCGTACAGGACGGCGTGCCCGGCGTTTTACGCGCGCGCGTGCGTCACGGCGCCGGCCATTGGGTTTGGCTCGAATGCCGGCTGATGCCGGTGCGGGTCGAGGGCCGTGTCGCCGACGTTCTCGCGATGGCGCGCGAAGTGACCTCGGAGGTCAACGCCGCCGTGGCGCTCGCGGCGGCGCAAAATCGGATCGCCGAGCAGAGCGAGCTTTACGACCTGTTCGCCAATCACGGCGGCTACATCTTCATGCGCTACCTGCCGAGCGGCCGGGTGCTGCATATCTCGCCGAACCACGAGCGCGTCCTGGGCAAGGATACGCTGGTGCGCAACGGCGTGACCGCCAATCTCGTCCACCCTGACGATCTGCCGGCTACCGAAACGGCGGTGCATCAGGTTCTTCGGACCCGCCAGCCCGGCACCTATCGCCACCGCTACCTGCACGAGAACGGCGGTTGGGTGTGGCTGGAGGTGACGCTGACGCCGATCGCCGGCGCCGACGGAAAGATCGCGGAATTCATCGCCGTCGCACGCGACATCGACGAACAGGTCAACCGTGAAGCCGAACTCGGCCGCGCGTTGACGGCGCTGGAAGAAAGCCGCGCGCAGCTTCAGCTCGTCACCGACAATGCCGCCGACGTGATCACGCTGTTCCGGCCGGACGGATCCGTCGCCTACATGTCGCCGTCCGTCACCAACACCATCGGCTACACGCCGCAGGAAGTCGCGAACATCACGCCATCCGGCCTGAGCCATCCCGATGACATCGGTTATATGGAGGCGGAGGTCGCCGCCAACCGGCGCGGCGAAGTCACGCCCGTGCTTCGCTATCGCATGCGCCACAAGGACGGACGCATGCGGTGGGTGGAGCGCCGCGCCCGCGCCGTCACCGAACACGATTTCGGCGAGGGCGTCGCGGTGCTCGCCATCACCAGCGATGTCACCGAGCGGGTGGAGCACGAGCAGGGTCTCGCCGCCGCCCACGCAGCGCTTGAGGAGAACCAGGCGAAGCTGCAGACCATCATGGACAACTCGATCGACGTGATCGCGGTGTTCGGACCCGATCGCAGCCTGGAATATCTCTCCGCCTCCTGCGAGCGTCAGTCCGGCTACACGGCGGACGAGTTCCGCGCCGGCGTCGTACTGACCCATCCGGATGACGAGGCGGCGGTTTCGGCCGCAGTGGCGCGCGAGGATGACGACGGAGCCGGCGAAACCTTCCGGTATCGCGGCGTCCGCAAGGACGGGCAGGTCATCTGGCTGGAGCGGCGCGGTCGCAAGGTCTATGACGCCGCCGGCCAGCTTCGGCATATCGTGACCGTCACCCGCGATATTTCCGATCAGGTGCGGCACGAGAAGGAAATCGAGCACGCCAAGATCGCCGCCGAATCCGCCAACATCGCCAAATCGCAATTCCTCGCCACGATGAGCCATGAACTGCGCACGCCGATGACCGGCATCATGGGCATGCTGGATCTGCTTAAAGACGGCGAGCTTTCGCTCGAGCAGGCGCGTCAGGCAGAGCTGGCGTCGGAGTCGGCGGAAAGCCTTCTCGTCATCCTCAACGATATCCTCGACTTCTCGAAGATCGAAGCCGGGCAGATCAAGATCGCGCGCGAGGCTTTCGATCTGACGGCCGCGACGGGCAAGGTCATCTCGTTGCTGACGCCGCTCGCCAATGCCAAGGGCGATACGCTGCAGGCGACCATCGCGGAGATGCTGCCGAAGCGGATATGGGGCGATCCGGCGCGCCTGCGGCAGGTTCTGTTCAATCTCGTCGGCAACGCCGTGAAGTTCACCGACGAAGGCCTCGTCGCGGTGACGATCAGCCAGGCCGGGCCGCAGCGCATCCGTTTCGATGTCAGGGATTCAGGCCCCGGCATTCCCGCCGACATACAGCCGCGCCTCTTCCGTCCGTTCGTCCAGGGCGATGGAACGGCCAGCCGCAAGGCGGGCGGCACCGGCCTTGGATTGGCCATTTCGCGCTCGCTGGTCGAAGCGATGGGCGGCCAGATCGGGCTGTCCAGCATCGAAGGCAAGGGCACGAATTTCTGGTTCGAGCTGCCGTTGGCTGCCGCCGATGACGTCGCATCCCCCGTCGGCGTAAAGCCCGCAGCCTCGACGCACCGCCGTCGGTTCGACATTCTCGTCGCCGAAGATCATCCCGTGAACCAGCAGCTCATCGCGGCGCTGCTGAAGCGCGAAGGCCATCGCGTCACGGTCGTGCCGAACGGCGAGCGCGCCGTGCAGGCGGTGCAGGAGCAGGCGTTCGATCTGGTGCTGATGGACATCCAGATGCCGGTGCTCGACGGCATCGGCGCGACGCAGGCGATCCGCGCGCTGGGCAAGCCGGTGGCCGATATTCCGATCGTCGCGATCACCGCGAACGCGCTGCGCGGCGATATGGAGACCTATCTTGCTGCAGGAATGACCGGCTATGTGTCGAAGCCGCTTCGCATCGACGCCTTAAGGGCGGCGATGGAAGGGGCGGTGCCGATGGAGACGGTCAGCGGAGTTCGGACGGCCTGAGGATGGCGAGCGGGCGCCATGCGCCGCGCACGGCCGCGGTCCAGGTGGACGCTGCGGATTCAAAAGCCGCAAAGCACGCCGTGGGGAATTTTTCCGCCGCCTTCACGCCCAGATCGCCGTCTCCGGCAAGCTGGATCGCGAGCTCTTCCATGCCTGGATTATGGCCGACGAAAAGCACCGATTCCGTCCCGCCGCCGACCGCCCCCGCGCGCTGGAGAATGGCGCCGGCTGAAGCGTGATAGAGGCCGGGTTCCAGCCGGGCCTCCGGGGTCGGCGTCAGGAAGGGCAGGACGATCTCCAGCGTCTGGAACGTGCGGCGGGAGGTCGATGAAAGGATGAGGCCGGGCAGGAAACCGTGCCCGGCGATGGTGCGCCCCATCAGCAGGGCGTCGGCCCGGCCGCGCGGCGTCAGTTCACGTTCATGGTCGCCGCCCTCCGCCGCATGGGGTTCGGTCTTGGCGTGCCGGAGCAGATAGAGTCGCTTCATGCGGCCTTCCTAACCCACAAATGCGGCGACCGCATCGCAGGCGTCGGACAGCGTCAGGCGCTGGATCGTCGCACCCGGCGGCAGGCCGGCGAGGCTGCGGGTAGGCGTGGCGGCCCCCAGCACGACGAAACAGCCTTTGTCGTCGGCCCGGCGGATCAGCCGGCCGAAGGCCTGTGCGAAACGCAGCCGGACGATCATGTCGTTGTATTTCGCGATGCCGAGCTGCTTGGAGCGCGCCTTGTGCAGGATGTCGGGCCGCGGCCAGGGCACACGGTCGAACACGACGAGGCGCAGCGAGCGGCCCGGCACATCGACGCCGTCGCGCATCGCATCGGTGCCGAAAAGCGAGGCGTTTTCCTCCTCGCGGAAGAGATCGACCAGCGTGCCCGCGTCCAGCGCGTCGATATGCTGGGCGTAAAGCGGCAGGCCCTGCGCTTCCAGCGGCGCGGCGATACGGCGGTGGATTTCGCGCAGGCGGCGGATCGAGGTGAACAGCCCCAGCGCTCCGCCGCCCGCCGCCTCGAAGAGATGCCGGTAGGCGGCGGCGACCGAGGCCGGATCATCCAGCGCCACGTCGGTGACGACGATGACCCGCGACTGCGCCGCATAGTCGAAGGGTGAACCGAAAGCGACGCGGCGCGCCGGTTCTGCAAGATGCTGCGCGCCGGTGCGCAACTCTGCATTGCGCCAGTCGATCTCGCCCGTTTCGGTGTCCGCGCCCCGGTCGCGCAGGGTGGCGGAGGTGATGAGGCTGCCATGGGCCTGCGCCAGCACTTCGGCTGCGAACGGCGCGGACGGATCGACATGGTGCCGATAGAAGCCGGCATCGGCTTCGCGCCCGACCTCGCGCGCGACGCCGAACCAGTCAATGGAGCCGGCGGGGGTCTCCGCGTCGCCGATGCGCGCCAGCATCGCCACCCAGCCGTCCACCATGAAGCCGGCCCGGCGCTTCAGCCCGCGCTGGGCGGCGCGCAGGCGCGAGATGGTCTGGAGATCGAGCTCCTCGTTGGTGTCGATGAGATCGCGCAGCCGGTCGGCCAGTTCGGTCATCGGCGCGGCGAGGGCGTGCAGCGCAGCGCGCAGCGCCCGGCCCGTTTCGACCACATCGCCGAGCGGCGGATCGACCTCGCATTCGAGATCGTAATCCGACGCTCCATCCTTCGTGCGCGCGATGACTTTCGCGCGCACGGCGGTGACGAAGCGCTCCAGGGCGCCGAACGGCACCCCGTCGCGCAGGCGCTGCAGCCAGCCTTCGCCGGGAAGGGCCGCCGCGCCGCGCTCGACCGCGTCGAGCAGCGCCTCAAGCTCGTCCTCGCCGCCGATCGCCTCGCCGATCCGTTCGCGCAGGCCCCTGACCCGCCCGGCCCGTCCGCGCCCGCCGTCGCGTCCGCGCAGCCAGCGCCGCAGCTCCGCGCCCTCGCTGACCGTCAGATGCGCCGCGAACACCCCGTCTGCGGCGTCGAACAGATGATGGCCCTCGTCGAATACGTAACGCAGCGGCGTCGCCCGTTCGGTCGCGCCGTCGGGCGCGCCGCTGTCGTCGAGGGCGCGCGGGTTCATCGCCGCCCGCGACATCACGAGCGCATGGTTGGCGACCACGATTTCGGCTGCGCCCGCCGCGCGGTTGGTGCGCTCGATGAAGCAGGTGCGATAGTGGCGGCACGCGCCATAGATGCACTCGCCCCGGCGGTCGGTGAGATTTCCGGCGCCGCCATACTCGGCGGCCAGCCACGAGGGGAAATCGCCGCCGGTGATGTCGCCGTCGCGGGTCGCGGGAATCCAGCGCGCGACGAGGGCCAGCAAGGCGATGTCACGGGCGGGCGCGAGGGCGTAGCCGGAGGCCGCCTCCTCGAAATTCAGCAGGCACAGATAATTCTCGCGGCCTTTCAGGATCGCGACCTTCTCGCGCTTCTCGGCCGGATCGGGGAAAACCCGCGTCAGCTCCTGGTCGAGCTGGCGTTGCAGGTTCCGGGTGTAGGTCGAAACCCACACCGCGCCGTCATTGCGCCGCGCCCACAGAGTCGCGGGGCTCAGATAGCCGAGCGTCTTGCCGACGCCGGTGCCGGCTTCCGCCAGAACGGTATGGCCCGCGCCCTTGCGGTCGCGCGGCGCGAAAGCCTCGCTCGCGGCGGCGGTATAGTCGAACTGGGCGGCGCGGCGTTCCCGCTCCGGTCCCAGGATTTCGGCCAGCCACATCCGCGCCTCGCTGTCGGCGACGGGCGCGGAGCCGGGCGCGCCGCGCGGCGGACGGTCCTCCCATTCGGGCAGGCGCTTCCAGGTTTCGAACGCCCCTGGCTTCTGCGCCGCCGGCCCCAGCGTTTCGGCGACCACCGTTCCCCACGGCCAGCCGCCGCGCCCCGCCGCCGCCGCCAGCGCGCGCAGCTCATCGGCATTGGCGTCTTTCGCGGCGGACAGATCGCCGATCAGCCGCGCCGCCGCTTCCGCCAACGTCGCGGCCGCGTCCTCCGGGGTCGCCGGCGGCGTCAGGCCCAGCGCCCGGGCGAGGCCCGTCGGGCTGGGAATGATCGGGCGCGCCGGATGGACGAAGGCGAAGAGCTCCGCGACATCGAGATGCTGCGGCAGGCCCGTCGCACGGCGTCCCGGCTCGGAAAGGCCGAGGCGGCGCGCCGTGAAGCCTATATGGCAGACGAGATGCGGTTCGGTGCGGAACAGCTCCGCCGCCTCGGCGCGGCTGAGACGCACCGCACCGCCGTCGCGATCACGCCGCGCCGCGCCGCCCGGCGCTGCGACGAGCGCGGGCAGCGCCAAAGGCGCGTGCGTGGCGCGTCCGTCGGCGATGGAATCTGACATGCGACGAGTTTAGGAAATCGGAGCCGCCTCTGTCGCGGCCTTTCAGGCGGCGTCGGTCAGATCGGGATACAGCGCCGTCAGCTGCGTATGGGTCGAGCCGCTGAGCGCGACCAGCTTTTCGGCCTTGAGCGTCAGGGCGCGCGTCACCCTGCCTTCGCGCGCCGCCTGCGACAGATCCTGCGCCGCCGCCGTCAGCGCCGCGAGCCCCAGTCCGCCGGCTGCGCTGGCCAGATCGCGCGCCGCCTGTTCCAGCGCCAGCGCATCGTCGTCCGGCAGCGCCGCCTCGATCCGCGCGGTCATGGTCTCGGCCGCGCTCATATAGCTGCGCAGGATGTCCACCAGCACGCCGCGCCCGACCGACTGCTCCAGATCGGCGATTGCGGCGGTGTCGAGATCGTCGATCGTCGTCCGCGCCCCATCCAGCGCCACGGCGAAGGCGGCGGCAAGACTGCGCCCGCCATAGGGTTTGCGCAGCACCGCGTCGCCGACCAGCGCGGCTTCGGCTTCGGACGGATCGCCCGGCGCGCAGGCAAGGACGAGATAGGGCGTCTTCTGGCGCTGGGTCAGTGTGCGGATCATGCGGGCCGCCTGCAGCCCGCCCGCGACCGGCATATGCGCATCGAGCAGCACGATGTCGAAAATCCGCTTGCCTGCGATCTCGGCCGCCTCCAGCCCGTCCGCCGCGATCTCGCCGACGATGCCGCAACTGTCGAAGATGCGGGCGAGCATCGCGCGGTAGAGCGGATTGTCGTCGGCGGCGAGGACATTGAGGCCCTTCAGCCGCGCCGCCAGGCGGGGTTCGATGCGCTCGTCCTCGGCGGGCTGGGCATCGGCCGTCCCGGCATCGGCAGGGCGGGCGACGGGGACGGTGAACCAGAACGTGGCGCCGGCGGCAGGGCGGCTTTCAACGCCGATCCGCCCGCCCATCGCGCGCACCATCTGGGCGGCGAGCGGCAGGCCGAGCCCGAGCCCACTATGCCTGCGGGTCAGCAATCCCTCGGTTTGTTCGAACGGGTTGAAGATCCGGTCCTGATCGGCCGGGTCGATGCCGGCCCCGGTATCGGCGACGGCGAACCGCAGCATCGAGCCGTCGCCGGTCATGCCGATGGAGACGGTGACG
The DNA here is from genome assembly GCA_027492655.1 of Alphaproteobacteria bacterium. Lineage (GTDB taxonomy): Bacteria > Pseudomonadota > Alphaproteobacteria > Micropepsales > Micropepsaceae > JADZAI01. The sequence goes on from JAPUEF010000190.1 coordinate 9,815, forward strand.
CCGCCGCGTTCGGTGAATTTCAGGGCATTATCGACCAGTTTCGTCAGCGTCTGCCGGATGCGGGCGGCATCGCCCATGAGGCGCGGCGGGACGGCCGGATCGACTGCGACTTCCAGATCGAGGGCGCGCGCCCGGGCGACCGGCAGCGCGAGGCGGCGCAGGCTTTCGCCCAGCGCGCGGGCGTCCAGTTCGGCCTCGGATCTGGGCGCGCCATCGGGGCGGGCGATCTCGAGAAGATCGCCGATCAGGGCATAAAGCCCTTCGCCGGCATCGCGGATGGCGGCGGCGGCCTCGCGGGCAGGCTGGGGCAGGGTGTCGTTCAGCAGCAGCTCGGCCTGCCCCAGAATGGTGTTCAGGGGCGTCTTCAGCTCGTGGCTGAGAAGCGACAGAAAGGCTGATTTCTGCGTTTCGCCCGCGCGTTTTCGCCGCCGCCGCGCGTGAATGGCGGCACGCCGGTCGGGGCGCGGATCGCGTTGACGGACCATGGGCCCAAAGCCTAGTTTCCGCGCCCTTTCCATCCTCTTAAAAGGCTGACCCCCTCATGTCCTCCACCCGCGAG
>JAPUEF010000191.1 GCA_027492655.1 Alphaproteobacteria bacterium
GGTGGTACGGCCATAACGCGGTCGGCTTCTTCCTGACCGCCGGCTTCCTGGCGATCATGTACTACTTCATCCCCAAGCGGGTTGAGCGGCCGGTCTATTCCTACCGCCTCTCGATCGTCCATTTCTGGTCTCTGATCTTCATCTATATCTGGGCCGGCCCGCACCATCTGCACTACACGGCGCTGCCGGAATGGGCGCAGACTCTGGGCATGACCTTCTCGATCATGCTGTGGATGCCCTCATGGGGCGGCATGATCAACGGCCTGATGACGCTCTCCGGCGCGTGGGACAAGCTGCGCACCGATCCGGTGCTTCGCATGCTGGTCGTCTCGGTCGCCTTCTACGGCATGAGCACGTTCGAAGGCCCGGTGATGTCGGTGAAGGCGGTGAACGCCCTCTCGCACTACACCGACTGGACCATCGGCCACGTCCATTCCGGCGCGCTGGGCTGGGTCGGCTATGTCAGCTTTGGCGCGTTGTATTGCCTGGTGCCGTGGCTGTGGCGCCGCGAGCGTCTCTACAGCCTGAAGCTGGTCGAGTGGCACTTCTGGATCTCGACCATCGGCATCCTGCTCTACATCACCTCGATGTGGGTCAGCGGCATCATGCAGGGCCTGATGTGGCGCGCCTATAACGACTTCGGCTTCCTCAGCTACTCGTTCGTCGAGACCGTGGAAGCGATGCACCCCTATTACATCATCCGCGCATTGGGCGGGGCGCTGTTCCTGATCGGAGCGCTCATCATGGCCTACAATCTGTGGCGCACGGCGCGCGGCGACATTCGCAGCGAAGCGGGGGCGGCGACGCCGACCCTGGCTCCCGCGGCGGCGGAGTAAGCCTCATGTGGAAACATCACGCCAAACTGGAACGCAACTCGATCGTGCTGATCATCGGCATCCTGCTGGTGGTCTCCATCGGCGGGCTCATCGAGATCGCGCCGCTGTTCTATCTGGAGAACACGATCGAGAAGGTGAAGGGGATGCGGCCCTACACCCCGCTGGAGATAGCGGGCCGCGACATCTACATCCGCGAGGGTTGCTATAACTGCCACAGCCAGATGATCCGCCCGCTGCGCGACGAAGTCGAACGCTACGGCCATTACAGCCTGGCGGCGGAGAGCATGTACGATCATCCCTTCCAGTGGGGGTCGAAGCGTTCCGGTCCCGATCTGGCGCGCGTCGGCGGCAAGTATTCCGACGAGTGGCAGCGCGACCATCTGATCGATCCGCGCAGCGTGGTGCCGGAATCGGTGATGCCGCCCTATGCCTTCCTGGCGAAGAAAGAGCTGAAGGCGGACGACATCGGCGACGTCCTGGCGGCGAACGCGGCGGTCGGCGTGCCTTACACCGACGAGATGATCGCCAACGCCAGAGCCGATCTGGAGGCGCAGGCGAACCCTGAAGCCGAAGGCGGCGAGGCTCTGGCGGTGCGCTATCCCAAGACGCAGATCCGCGACTTCGACGGCGACCCGAAGAAAATCACCGAGATGGATGCGCTGGTCGCCTATCTGCAGATGCTGGGCACGCTGGTCGACTTCTCGACCTTCGATCCCACCACCAAAGACAATATGAGGTGAGGCCATGACGTATCAGGCCGCTTCCGAGTTCGCCCGTTCGTGGGGACTCGTTTTCCTGATGGCGATCTTCGCCGGTGCGGTGCTTTACGCGCTGTGGCCCGCGAACCGCGCCAAGTTCGATCGCGCCGCCGCCATTCCTCTCGACGATGAGGAGGATGCGGCATGAGCAAGCACGAGCGCGAGCTGGATCACGTCTCGGGCGTCGAGACGACGGGCCATGAATGGGACGGGATCAAGGAGCTGGACAACCCGCTGCCGCGCTGGTGGCTGTGGATTTTCTACGGCTGCATCGTGTGGTCGATCGGCTACTGGGTGGTGATGCCGGCCTGGCCGCTGCTCACCGACTACACGCGCGGCACCGCCGGTCATTCGCAGCGTCTTGAGGTGAAAGCCTCGCTGGAGGCGTTGAAGGCCGACCGCGCCGCGCTGGGCGAGAGGCTGTCGAAGGCCACGCTGCAGCAGATCGAGACCGATCCCGCGATGCAGGAGGCGGCGCTCGCCTGGGGTCGCTCCGCCTTCGGCGACAATTGCGCGACCTGCCACGGCTCGGGCGGGCAGGGGGCCAAGGGCTATCCCAACCTCAACGACGACGTGTGGCTGTGGGGCGGATCGCTCGACGACATCCGCCACACCATCACGGTCGGCGTGCGCTCGACGCACGAGGAGACCCGCACCTCGCAGATGCCGGCTTTCGGGCGCGACGAAATCCTGCAGCCGGCGGAAATCCGCGATCTGGCCGAATACGTGCTGAGCCTTTCGGGCCGCAGCACCGACGCGGCGGCCGTGGTGCGTGCGAAGGAAGCCTTCGTCAACAACTGCGCCGCCTGTCATGGCGAGGACGGCAAGGGCAAGCGCGAATTCGGCGCCCCCGACCTGACCGACGGCGACTGGCTGTATGGCGGCGACAAGGCCACCATCGTCGAGACCATCACCAATTCGCGGTCCGGCGTGATGCCGAGCTGGGGCGCGCGTCTGGATGCGCCGACCATCAACGCGCTGGCGGTTTACGTCCACGCGCTGGGCGGCGGCGAGTAGGTGTAACCCGAGAGCGGCGGCCACGCGCCGCCGCTCTCCGAACGGAGCGGACATGAGCGAGACCGCAACGACGCATGCAATGTCGCCCCGCACCGCCGAAGCGGCGGACGGGATCGTGCGTTCGGATGTCGAGGCCGTAAACAGCGCCGTGCGCCGCACGCTCTACAAGGCGCGCGAGCCGATCTATCCGAAATCCGTGAAGGGCGTCTTCCGGCGCGCCAAGTGGATCGTGATGGCGGTGCTGCTGGCCATCTACTACATCGTGCCGTTCATCCGTTGGGATCGCGGCCCCGGCCAGCCTGATCAGGCGGTTCTGGTCGATCTGGACCGGCCGCGCCTCTATTTCTTCTGGCTGGAGCTGTGGCCGCAGGAAATCTACTTCCTGGCAGGCTTGCTGATCCTCGCCGCGCTGGCGCTGTTTCTGTTCACCGCGTTGTTCGGCCGCGTGTGGTGCGGTTATGCCTGCCCGCAGACCGTATGGACCGATCTCTATATCGCGGTGGAGAATTGGGTGGAGGGCGACCGCGGTGCGCGCATCCGCCTCGCCAAGGAGCCCTGGACAGCGAAGAAGATCGGCAAGCGCCTCGCCAAGCATGCCATCTGGCTGGCGATCGCGGTGCTGACCGGCGGCGCGTGGGTTCTGTATTTCTACGATGCGCCGACCTTCCTGTCGGAGGTCTTCACCGGCGACGCGCCGATGATGGCCTATATCTTCATCGCCGGCCTCACCTTCACCACCTACACGCTCGCCGGCTTCATGCGCGAGCAGGTCTGCACCTATATGTGCCCGTGGCCGCGCATTCAGGGCGCGATGGTGGATTCGGAATCCATCTCGGTCACGTATCTGAAGGCGCGGGGCGAGCCGCGCGGCCGCCACAAGAAAGGCGCAAGCTGGGACGGACGCGGCGACTGCATCGACTGCAACCAGTGCGTCGCGGCCTGCCCGATGGGAATCGACATCCGCGACGGCGATCAGCTGGAATGCATCAATTGCGGGCTGTGCATCGACGCCTGCGACGAGGTGATGGACAAGATCGAACGGCCGCGCGGGCTGATCACCTATGAAAGCCATATGGGCGTGGAGCGCCGCCGCGCCGGCCAGCCGAACCGCTTTCATTTCGTCCGCACGCGCACGGTTTTCTACGCCGTGGTGCTGGCGGCGGTGGGCGCGGTGATGCTGGCCGCGCTGCTGGGCCGCGAGGCGATCGATCTCAACGTGCTGCGCGACCGCAATCCGGTTTATGTGCGGCTGTCGAACGGCGATATCCGCAACGCCTATACGCTGAAGATCATGAATCGCGGGACCGAGCCGGCGACGCTCACCGTGCGGGTCGAAGGTTTGCCCGACGCAACCCTGCGCATCGCCGGGCAGACGCCGCCCGAAAGCCTGGCCGTGACGGTCGCGCCGGACGAAATCCGTTCGGTTCGTCTGCTCGTCACCGTCCCGCAGAAACCCGGAATGCCGTCCTCGCAGGCCATCTCGATCGGCGTCGTCAGCGCCGACGGCAAGGTGGACGCCGATAACGACACCGTCTTCATCGCGGGAGGCGAATGATGCGCCAACGCACGCTCACCGGACGCCACGTTCTCTTCATCTTCATGGCGTTCTTCCTGACCGTCACCGGGGTCAACGCGCTGATGGTGACATACGCCATCGACACCTTCTCGGGCGAAGACGTGAAGGGCGCTTATGTGAAGGGCCTCGACTACAACAGCACGCTGGAGAAGCGCGCGGCGGAAGCGGCGTCCGGCTACGCAGCGGCCATCGACGGCGCCCGGCGCGCCGATGGCATGGTGACGTTGCAGGCGCGGCTGACGCTGAACGGCGCGGCCTCGAACGGCGCGCGCGTCGAGGCGCTGATGCGTCATCCGGCCAATGCGCATCTCGACCGCACGGTGACGCTGACCCCGACGGGCGATGGTCTCTATACGGCGGAAATCGCCGATCTCCGCGCCGGGCAGTGGGACGCCGACGTGACGGTGTCGCGTGACGGCGGAGAAGTCCTGCAGGAAAGAGCGCGGCTGTGGCTGCCCTGACGCGCGATGCCCTCGCCTCAGCGGGCGAGGAGCCGTTCGTCCACGCCCAGCCGAACGGCGAGAAGCGGCTGGAGCTGTCGGTGCCGGAGGCGCATTGCGCCGCCTGCATGCGGGCCATCGAAGGCGCGCTGACGCAGCTCGACGGCGTGACGGGCGCGCGGGTCAATCTGAGCACCCGCAAGGTCGCCGTCACCTGGCGCGGCGCGGCGCAGAGCGCCGGCAGCGTCGTCACGGCGCTGGACAGGGCCGGCTTCGCGGCGACGCCGTTCGATCCCGCCGCCGACGATGCGGCCGCCGACGAGGATGGACGTTTTCTCATCCGCTGCCTCGGCCTCGCGGCCTTCGGCGCGGGCAATGTGATGATGTATTCCGTCGCCGTCTGGGCCGGGCTGGGCGGCGAGATGGGGCTGGGCACGCGCACCGTCTTCCATGCGATCTCGGGGCTGATCTCGATCCCGATCACGCTTTACGCCGGGCAGCCGTTCTATCGCTCGGCCTGGAAGGCGTTAAAGGCCGGCCGCGCCAATATGGACGTGCCGATCTCTCTGGCCGTTCTGCTGTCGCTGGCCTTGAGCATCTATCAGACCGCCATCGGCGCGGCCTACGCTTACTTCGACGCCTCGGTCACGCTGCTGTTCTTTCTGCTGATCGGGCGGGTGCTCGACAACCGCCTGCGCGCCAGGGCGCGCGGCGCGGCGCGGGCGCTGCTGGGCCTGCAGAGCGCGACGGCGCGGCTGCTGACCGACGCCGGCGCGGTGAAGACCATTGCAGCGCGCGACATCGCCGCCGGCGACCGGCTGGTGGTGATGCCGGGCGAGCGCATTCCGGTGGACGGCGTGGTCGAGGCGGGCGCGTCGGATCTCGACCTCGCGATGGTCTCGGGCGAGAGCGTGCCGTCGGCCGTGATGCCCGGCGCGCGCGTCGGCGCGGGCGCGATGAATATGGGCGCGCGTCTGGAGATCCGGGCCACCGCGACGATCGATTCCTCGCTGGTCGCCGAGCTGGTGCGCATCATCGAGGCGGGCGAACAGAACCGCAGCGCCTATGTGCGTCTGGCCGACAAGGCGGCGCGGCTCTACGTGCCCATCGTCCACACCATCGCCTTTGCGGTGTTCGTGGGCTGGTGGGCGCTGGCCGATAATGGTTTCGCCCAGGCGGTGCATAACGCCGTCGCCACGCTGATCATCACCTGCCCCTGCGCCTTGGGGCTGGCGGTGCCGGCGACGCAGGTGGTCGCGGTCGGACGGCTTTTGAAACGCAACGTGCTGGTGAAATCCGGCGACGCGCTGGAGCGGCTGGCGCAGGCGAAGATCGCGGTGCTGGACAAGACCGGCACGCTCACTCTGGGTCGGCCCGAGCTTGTGGACCGGGCGGACGAAGCTGTCCTCGCCGACGCCGCGCGGCTGGCGCGGGCCAGCCGTCACCCGCTGGCCGAGGCGCTGGTGCGCGCCGCCGGTGCGGGTCCGATGGCGGCGGCCCACGAGGTTCCGGGCCTTGGCATGGAAGCCGAAATCGACGGCGAGGTTTGGCGGCTGGGGCGCGGCGTCTGGCTGGGCGCGCAGGGCGCGACGACGGATGCGCTGGAGCTATGGTTCCGCCGGGGGGCCGCCGCGCCGGTGCGGTTCCTGTTCCGCGACGCGCCGCGGCCTGACATGAAGATTTTCGTCGATGGTTTGAAGGCGCGGGGCCTGCAGGTTCATCTGCTGTCGGGCGACCGCCGCGCGGTGGCGACGGCGCTGGCCGCCGATCTCGGCATCGATCATGTCGCGGCGGAGGTGATGCCCGCCGACAAGGTGGACTATCTGACGCGGCTGGGCGCTGGGGGCGCGAAAGTGCTGATGGTCGGCGACGGGCTGAACGACGCCCCGGCGCTGGCGGCGGCGCATGTCTCGGTCGCCCCGGCCTCGGCCGCCGACGCGGCGCAGGCTGCGGCGGATTTCATCCTGATCGGCGCGCCGTTGTCGCCCATTCTGGAAGCCATCGACGTGTCCCGCGCCGCGCGCCGCCGGGTGCTGGAAGGCTTCGGCTTCTCGGCGGTGTATAACGTCATCGCCATTCCGTTCGGCGCGGCCGGTTTCGTGACGCCGCTGATCGCGGCGATCGCGATGAGCGGCTCGTCGATCGTCGTGGTTCTGAATGCGTTGAGGCTGATGGGAGGGAGGGCACGATGAACGCCCTGGTGATCCTGGTGCCGGCGGCCCTTTTCCTGGGGCTGGGCGCGCTTGTCGCCTTCCTGTGGTCGCTGAAGGGCGATCAGTATGAGGATCTGGAAGGCGCGGCGTGGCGTGTTCTGGTCGAGGACGAGGAAGACAAGGTTCCGGCGGCGGACCCCGCGCCCGGCGGGCGATAGACCGCGCCGCCGCGCGGCGACGCACCGCCCGGTCCCGTGCGGGCCGGATCGCCGCGATTTCGGCGACATGGCCGGCGCCGAGACCCAGCGGCGCGGCGATGGCGAAGCCGGGGCAATGTCCGCTGCCAAGGCCGGCCTGAAGGTCGCCCCCACCGCCCGGTGCGCGGTCCTTCCCGCCCGACCCGTCGCCGAAACAGATGGCCTGCAGGGTGGGCGAGGCATGGACAGCGGCAGGCGCAAGCCCGGCGAGCATGGCCGCATAGAGCGCCATCGCCAGGGCGAGGTCGCGCCCCAGACCGTGCGCATGTCGGTTCCGTCCCGCCATGAGAGGGAATTTGGGGGAAGCCGCGTTCCGCTGCCTTGATCGACATCAAGGCGCTGAACGCGGGCGGTCTTATCCTGAACGCGGTGAAAGGAGCCCGATCATGCCCACACGCGATCTGACCCGCGTCACCCTGCATCTGGCTCGCGCGCCAGGTCATCCCGAAGGCTCGGCCCGCTACGGCTACGACATCATCGCGCCGCTGGACGCGAGCGGACGCCTGGACGCCGCGCTGTGGCGCGAGAACCGCGCCGCCTGCACGGTGCGGCGATTCCGCCCCGACGAGGACGACCGCTTCGGCGTGCTGGTGCACAAACCCGGCGGCGTCGGCGGCGCGACCTGGACGCTCGACTACGACCGGCGCACCACGGACGATGACGAGCCGGGTTTCCGGCTGGACCGCCATCGCTTCGTGAAAGACGATTATGTCTCGTTCGCCGACGGCGGCGAAGAACACGCCTACAGGATCGTGGACGTGCACCCGTTCCGCCGCTGAGGGCGCTTGCGACGCTACGCCTGCGGCCATCGGCGCAGGCGCGGGAGGATGGGCGCGCCGAGACGGCCCTGACATTCTCCGGGTTCCGTTGAACGGTTCCCTTTTGTAGGCTTGGCCGTACATCGCGGGCGCATCAGACGCCTGACGCCGGAAACGACAGACGGAGCAAGCCATGACGCTGCCGCGCCTCGCCATTGACGGTCTCTGGTTCCGCGAGCCTTCGGGCCGCCGCGTGCTGCTGCGCGGGGTCAATCTGGGCGGCGACACCAAGGTGCCGTTCACGCCCGACCAGCGCACCAATCTGCCCACGGATTTCGCCGACCATCGCACGGTCAGCTTCGTCGGCCGGCCCTTTCCGCTGTCCGAGGCCGCCTCGCATTTCCGCCGCCTTGCGCATTGGGGCTTCAACTGCCTGCGCCTGCTGACCACCTGGGAGGCGGTGGAGCATGCCGGCCCCGGTGAATACGACGCGGCCTATCTCGATTACCTCACCGAAATCACCCGGCTGGCCGGCGAATACGGCTTCTATGTTTTCGTGGATTTCCATCAGGACGCCTGGAGCCGCATGAGCGGCGGCGACGGCGCGCCGGGCTGGACGTTCGAGGAAGTGGGGCTGGATTTCACCAAATTCCATGCCGCCGACGCGACGCATGTGATGCAGTACAAATACGATTTCGCGAAGGGTGGGCGGCAGGACGCCTATCCGCAGATGACCTGGTCGCAGAATTATCGCCTTCCCGGCAACGCGATCATGTGGACGCTGTTCTTCGCCGGCAACGCCTTCGCGCCGGGCTTCCATGTGCGCGGCCAGACGGCGCAGGATTTTCTGCAGGGCGCATATCTGGGCGCGATGCGCGCCGTCGCCGAACGCGTCGGCGACATGGACCATGTTCTGGGCTTCGACACGCTGAACGAGCCGAGCCTTGGGTGGATCGGCCGCAAGCTGTCGCACCAGCATGTCGAACGCACGCCCGAACACCCTGAACATGTGCGTCCCGGCGCGGCGTGGTCGCCGCTCGACGGGCTGATGGCGGCGCTGGGCGAGACGCGGCGCATCCCGGTGGTCGGCTTCGACGCGGCGGCGATGAAGATGACGGCGACGGGCGAACTGGTCGCCAACCCGAACGGCGTGAAGATCTGGCGCGAGGGCGCGTCCGATCCCTTCGCGGCGGCCTATCGGGACGGCCTGAAGGAAGACTATTTCCAGAAGGACGGCGTCCGCGCCATCGACCCGGAAGCCGATTTCATGGTGCCGTTCTTCAACCGCGTCGCCGACACGATCCGCGCCATACGTCAGGACTGGCTGGTCTTCGCCGAGATGGACCCGTTCAAGACCTTCTCGGGCGCGACGTTCCCGCCCGGCACGCCGCCGGACACCGTGAACGCCTCGCACTGGTACGATGTCGTGACGCTGACGACCAAGACCTTCATGTTCCCGGTCGCCTTCAATCCGTTCAGCGGACGCACGCTGGAAGGCGCGGACGCGATCCGCAATTCCTATGTGAATCAGCTTGGCCGCTACAAGGCGATGAGCGAGGCGATGCCGGGCGGCGGCGCGCCGGCGCTGATCGGCGAGTTCGGGATTCCCTACGATCTGGATGAGGGCGCGGCCTACAAGGCATGGGCCGCCGGCGAACGCTCCGCGAAGCCCTGGGCCAGCCATGTCCAGGCGCTGACGCTGATGTACGACGCGCTGGACGAATTGCTGCTGCATTCGGCGCAGTGGAACTATACCGCCTCCAACCGCAACGATCTGGCCGTCGGCGATGGCTGGAACCAGGAAGATCTGTCGATCTACTCCGCCGATCAGGCGACCGGCGCGGACGATCCCGACAGCGGCGGCCGCGCCGTCGAAGGCTTCGCGCGGCCTTACGTGCGTGTCTGGGCGGGCCGTCCGGTGGCGCAGAAATTCGACGCCGCGTCGGGCCGCTTCAAGGCCGAGCTGACGGTGGAACAGGGCATCGGCGACATCGAGATCTATGCCCCCCGGCGGGTCTATCCCGGCGGGCCGGAGATCACGGTCGAGGGACCGGGCAAGGCCGTCTATGACGCGGACGCCCAGCTGGTGCGCGTGACGCCCAAGGCCGACGCGCTGATGATCATCCGCCTCGCACCCGCGAAGGGATGACCGGCCCGGCCGCTGCGGACGACGCCGACCGGCGCGAGCGGGCGGCCTATGCCGCGTTCCATGCGCGCCGCTTCGCCGTGCTGTTCGCGGCCTGCGCGCGTCTCGCGCCCGGCCGCGCGACCCGTGTTCTGGATGTCGGGCGCAGCCTCGTCTCGTTCCGCCTCGCCGGGATGTACGACACCGTCTGGACGCTGGGCTATCCCGAGAGCGCGCCGGCCGCAGGCGGGCTTTCCGGCCATATCCCTTTCGATCTGAACGAGGCCTTCGGCGGCAGGGGGCCGGCCACCGACGCGCGCTTCGACCTGATCGTCTTCGCCGAGACGCTGGAGCATCTGGTCGCGCCGCCGGAGCGGGTGCTGGAGGTCTTGGCGGGCCTGCTGGCGCCGGGCGGCGTGATCCTCTGCCAGACGCCGAACGCGGCGGCG
>JAPUEF010000192.1 GCA_027492655.1 Alphaproteobacteria bacterium
GTCGTAGTAGGAGACGAAATACTCGACCGCGTTCTCCGGGAAGAACGACTTGAACTCGGCGTAGAGCTGGGCGGCGAGGGTCTTGTTCGGCGCGAGGATGAGGGCGGGGCGCTGGGTCTGCTGGATGACCTGCGCCATCGTGTAGGTCTTGCCCGAGCCGGTGACGCCGAGCAGCACCTGGTCGCGCTCGCCCTGGATGGTGAGGCCCTCCACCAGATCCTTGATCGCCTGCGGCTGGTCGCCCTTGGGCTCGAACGGGCTGACGAGCTTGAACGGCCGCCCGCCCTCGCTCTTGGCGGGGCGTTCGGGGCGATGCGGCATCCATAGCGCGCCCTGATGGTCGAAATGGGCGGCGGCGTCTTCGAAGCCGGGCGGATTCGGGGTCTGGGCCATGGAACGAAGTATGAACGAGAAAGGCCGCAGGCGGAAGACCTGCGGCCTTGTCTATGTAGGAACGCGGATGCCGGAAATCAGATGCGCGCGGCTCTAGAACCGATAATCGGCGCGCAGCTCGTCGAGGCCTTTGCAGAAGGCGCCGAAATCGTCGGCCGAGAGATCGGTCATCAGCTTGTTCATCGTCACCTGGATGTCCTTCATCGCGGCGGCGTCGAGCTTGCCGGCTTCCTGCGCGGCGGTCATGTCGTTGGCGAAGCTGTCGAGATAGGCCTGCGCGCTGGCCTGATCGGTGCAGGTGGCGTGCTGGGCGGCCGCGCCGCCGGTGAGGGCGAGGGCGAAAAGGACGGTGGGGATGAATTTCGACATGGGGTGCTCCACAATTCCGATACGCGGACTATGACGCCATCCTACTGAAAAATCAGGCAGAATGACGACAGATCGGTTCATCCGGCGTTCATCGGGCGGGGCTGCGTTCCGCCGATCCGCCCAGCGCTATGGGATGGGGTTCAGATGCCGTACTGGGTGCGCAGCTGGTCGAGCTTCTCGCAGAATGTCACGAGGTCGCCGTTCGGTGCGGACATCATCTCGTTGATCTGGGTCGAGAGCGCCTTCTGCTGATCGACGCTGAGTTTCCCGTTGCGGGTGGCGTCGATCATGTCGTCGATGAAGGCCTGCGAGTATTTCTGCGCCGCCTTTTCGTCAGCGCAGGCACCGGGGCCGGAGCCGCCGCAGGCCGCGAGAAGCAGAACCGCGCCAGCCAACGCGGTGATGCGCAGAATGCCGCTTTTCATGTCAGGTCTCCCGGATTGAAGGCCGGGTGAGGGTAGGCGGACAAGGCTTACAAAAAGACAACGGCGGGGAAGGCCCCGCCGTTGCTCAATCCCGAAGCTGATCCGAGGATCAGAAGCCGAGCTTCGAACGCATCTCGTCGAGCTTGGTGCAGGCCGCGCCGATATCTTTGATGTCGGCGGCGTTCTTCGACATTTCCTGGCCGACTTCCATGGCCTTGGCCTGGTCGATCTTGCCGGCAGCGACGGCTGCCTGGAAATCCGTCGTCCACTTCTGGACGTAGGCCGCGTACGAGGCTTCGTCCTTGCAGGTGGCATGCGAGCCGCCGCCGCAGGCGGACAGCAGAACGGCGCCGGCGAGCAGCGCAGCAGTACCGAAAATCTTCATGGCGGTTCGTCTCTCCTTGGAAGGCGCAGAGTTTGGCATGCTCACGGAGGCGTGAGAAGCGCCCTGTGCCGAGCGGTTTGCCTTACCCGGATTCGAGTGCGGAAGAAGGGCGAGCGACCGCGACCTAATGCCGCGAAGTGCGCAAACTCACAGCATCCCTTTTAGGCGATCATCGGGAGGGACAGTGCAGGTTAGGGCGAATTTCCGCCGCATCGGGAGGAAACCATGCTGATCGTGATCGCCGAGGCGTATGTGCCGGAGACAAGCCGGGCCGCGCTGCTGGATGCCGGGGCGGCGATGGTGACGGCCTCGCGGCAGGAGGAAGGGTGTCTGGGCTATGACTATGCTTGGGATATTCTGGAGCCGGACACGATGCGCATTCGCGAGCTGTGGACGGACGAGGCGGCGCTGCGTTTCCATTTCCGCACGCCGCATATGGCGGCGTTCCTGAAGGCGTTGCGGTCCGACCCGGCGGTGACGACGAAAATCACCGTTTACGAGGCCGGAAATCCGCACGAGATCGGAAAATATGCCGTCGGTTGACGTAAGCGGCACCCAATCGCACTGGCGTGAGGGGCGATGGTGCCTGTATGGTCCCCGCTTCCCATGATCGCTTTTGAACTCATTTCCGTCGCCGTTCTGATTCTTCTCAACGGCTTCTTCGCAATGTCCGAACTCGCCATCGTGTCGTCCCGCCGGCTGCGGCTGGTGTCGATGGCGGACAACGGCAATTCCGGCGCGAAAGTCGCGCTCGAACTGTTCGACGAACCCAGCCGCTTCCTGTCGGCCGTGCAGATCGGCATCACGCTGGTGGGCACGCTGGCCGCCGCCGTTTCGGGCGCGACGCTGGCTGAGCGCCTGGGCGGCGTGCTGAACGAGATCGCGTGGATCAATCCGCAAGGGGAGACCGTGGCGTTCATCGCGGTGGTGATGATGATCACCGTCCTGTCGGTGATCTTCGGCGAGCTGGTGCCGAAGCGCATCGCGCTGTCGGCGCCGGAACGCATCGCGTCCTATGTGGCGCGGCCGCTGAACATGATCGCCAAGGGCGCGCGCCCTCTGGTGGCGTTCATGCAATGGGCGAGCGCCAGCACGCTGTGGCTGATGGGCGTGAAGACGACGCCGAATCAGGGCGTGACCGAGGAAGAGGTGAAGACAGTCCTTGCCGAAGGCGCCGAGGCCGGCGTCATCGAGCAGGAAGAGCGCCGCATGATGGAAGAGGTGTTGCGCCTCGCCGACCGCAGCGTCGAGAGCATCATGGTGCCGCGCCGCGACATCTACTGGATCGATCTCGGCGACGGCGACGAGAAAGTGAAGCAGGAAATCCGGGAGAGCGCATATTCGCGCATCCTGGTCGGCCAGGACGGCGCGATCGACGAGCCGCTGGGCGTGGTGATGAAGAAGGATCTTCTGGACGCGATGCTGGAAGGCAAACCCTTCGACGTGCGCGCCGTGCTGCATCAGCCCATCTATGTGCCGGAAAGCGCGACGGCGCTGAACGTGCTCCAGCTGTTCAAGACGCAGCCGGTGCATTTCGGCATCGTCGTGGACGAGTACGGCTCGATCCAGGGCATCGTGACCCCGAACGATCTGATGAGCGCCATCGCCGGCGATCTGCAGGAAGACGACAGCCCGACGACGCCGTCGGTGCTGGCGCGGCAGGACGGCACCTATCTGGTGGACGGGCGCTGCGACCTGTCCGAACTGCAGGACGCGCTGGGTCTGAAGCTGGACGGCGACCACGATTTCCACACCGCCGCCGGCCTGGCGCTGGAAGCGTTCAAGCGTCTGCCGCGCGAAGGCGAGATCACGAGCTGGGCGGACTGGTCGATCGAGGTCATGGATATGGACGGCCCGCGCATCGACAAGCTTCTGTTCAAGAAGACCTGACGAGCGCGCGGCGCGCCGTCAGCGATCCGGCGTCTGCGCCTCGGCGATGCGGGGCATGTTGCATTCGATCCAGTCGGCGAGGGCGCGAACCTTCTTCGCCGCTTCATGGCCGAGCGGCGTGAGGCTGTAATCGACATGCGGCGGCACGACCTTGTGCGCCACCCTCAAGACCATGCCGTCGCCTTCGAGAGCCTGCAGGGTTTCGGCGAGCATGCGCTCGCTGACGCCGGAGATGCGGCGGCGCAGCTCCGAGAAGCGCTGCGTTCCCTGTAGCAGCGCGATCATCACCAGAACGCCCCAGCGCGCGGTGAGATGGCGCAGCACGTCGCGCGAGGGACAGGCTTCAGCCATCAGATCGCCGCGCTGCATCTTCGCCGAAAGCGAGGCGGGTTTTCGCCGGGGTGCGGGCATTCTTACACTTACCTATTTGTGCGTACTTACGATAAGTAAGTGTAGAACATATGTCTCCTGCATCGGTTCAACGCAAGGCGGCATCGCCGCAAACGAGGCAGAACATGAGCAAGATCGCGCTGATCGGCGCTTCCGGCCGGGTCGGATCGGAGATTTTGAAGGAGCTTTCAGGCCGCGGGCATCAGGTTACGGCGATCGCCCGGCGACCTGAGCGCATCGCCGCGCTGGCGGGCGTAACGGCGAAGGCCGGAGACGCGCATGACCGGGCCGGGCTGGCCGCGCTGGCGAAGGGACACGACGTGCTGGTGAGCGCGGTGTTCTTCAGCCAGACCGATCCGCGCGTGCTGATCGGCGCGGCCGAGGATGCGGGCGTTGGGCGTTATATCGTGGTTGGTGGGGCAGGGAGCCTCAACGCACCGGACGGCGGACGGCTCTACGATTCACCCGCGTTTCCCGACGCTTATCGGGCAGAGGCGCGGAGCGGCGGCATTTTCCTGGATATGCTGAAGCTGACCGAAGGGCTGGACTGGACGCTGATCTCGCCGGCGGCGGAGATTTTCGATGGCCCGCGCAAGGGCGTCTATCGCACGGGCCGGGACGATCTGGTGATCGTGGACGGCAAGAGCACGATCTCGTTCGCGTATTCCCCCACCGCGCGGGTGGACGAGATCGAGACGCCGTGGCCCCGCAAGATGCGGTTCACGGTGGGATACTGAAAGGCCGGCGATCATCGTCACGGCGCGGCGCGCCGTGACGATAGCCCCTTCGATGCCGGAAACGCTCAGCGCCTGGTGGCTGCAGTCGAATCCGGGTTGCGCAGGAGCGAGCCGGGATTCGCCTTCAACTCGCAGATCACGTTGGGTTTGGGCGCAAGTTCGGGGTCGCTGCGCAGGTTGAAGGCGCGGCATTTAGCGTCGCCCGCGCAGGCCTTGGCGCAGCGCGTGATGCCGCCATCGCCCTTCGCCAGATAGGTCCAGGAGGCATAAGCTTCGCCCGCCGCTTCGCTGCCTTCGTTCATCGTGAACTGCGACCAGAAAGCGTCGGCGGAGGGCTCGCCCGGCGTGTAAGGCGGCGGGGCCGGGGTGCCTGAGGTGTTCGGCGTGCGGGGAACGACCTGTTCGTCCGGGTCCGGGGCCGGCGAGGAGCGGCCGATGGCGCCGGAGATAAACTCGGCATCCCACACAAGGGTCGGCTCATTCGGCAGGAGTTCGCAGCGCGACTGCCGTTCGCCGGACTGGGCGCGCTGATAGTTCCAGGCATAGCAGCGCAAATCGCCCCGGCAGGCTTCGCGGCAGGCGGCGGCGTCGCCGGCCGCAACGCCGACCGTGGAATAGGGCGGGCCATCATAGCGGGTGCCGTCGGACATGCCGGAGCCGATCTGTTCGGCCATCGCGGGGCTGCACAGCGCCGCAGCGATGAGGATGGTCTTCAAAAAGCGCATATCCAGTCCCTTCAGTCGTTCAGGCCGGTTCCCGTGAGGCCGGCACATTAAGCGAAAACGCGGAAAAGTTCCCCCGGTTCCTGAAAAGGGTTCCGCAAGATGACGGCGAATTCACGGCTCCGCAGGGCGCGCGCGGCGTTTTGATCCGGACTGCGCAGCGCGCGATCGCTGGTTCTGGCGCGCAGATGCGCAGACCACCCTGGAACAGGAGGATACGATGCGCACATTCGCCTTAGCGGCGTTGATCGCGACGGTCGGGGCGTTCAGCGCCTATGCCCAGGACGTGCCGACGCCCTTGCCCGACCCGAGCGCGCCGAACGCTCCGGGAGCGACCGAAGCGGCCGGCGAGGATCAGCGTGCCGAAAAGCAGAGCATCGCCGCGCTGGCGGCGGAGGACGCGCGGCTGGCGACGCTTTCGAAGGCATTGAGAGCGGCGGGACTCGATGAGACGCTTCAGGCGTCGGGGCCGTTCACGGTCTTTGCACCGAGCAACGATGCTTTCGCGGCGGTCGGCGAAGCGACGCTGGCGGCGTGGATGGCGCCGCAGAGCAAGGCGGCTCTCGCCAATACGTTGTCCTATCACGTCGTGGCGGGGACGATCCGCAGTCAGGATATTCCCGAAGGCGCGACCGAGGTGCCGACGCTGCAGGGCGGGTTTTTGACGGTGGTGAAGACGGCTGACGGCATAACGGTCAACGGCGCGCGCGTGAGCGAAGGCGACCTGATGGCGTCGAACGGCGTCATCCATATCATCGACAAGGTGGCCGAGCCGCCGGCATCGGCGATTCAGTAGCCTTCAGCCGGAACGGAAACGCCCTGCCGGACAGACCGGCGGGGCGTTTTCGGGCTGGCGGCTTGCGTGAGAGGGCGTCGTTCGGCTCTATCGCGGGATACACCCCTTATGAGTCCCGGCCATGCCTGTCTCGATTTCGACGATCCTGCTGTTGACGGCCTCCAACGTCTTTATGACCTTCGCCTGGTACGGGCATCTCAAGTTCAAGGATCAGCCGCTTTGGATCGTGGTGCTCGCGAGTTGGGGCATCGCGTTCGTGGAATACTGGCTGGCGGTGCCGGCGAACCGCTACGGCTCGGCGGTGTATTCGCCAGCCGAGCTGAAAGGCATCCAGGAGATCTGCACGCTGATCGTGTTCGCGGCCTTTGCGACGCTGTATCTGGGCGAGAGCTTCAAGTGGAACCACGCGGTCGGGTTCGCGCTGCTGGTGGCGGCGGCATTCTTCATCTTCTACGACCGCTGACGGAATGGTCCTGAAGGTCGGGTTCGACGCGCTGATCTATGGTTGGCCGTGGGGCGGGATCGCGACATATCAGAGCGAGCTGATGGCGGCGCTGGCCGACGAGCCGGGGATCGAAGTCGCATTCTCGGGCGGGTATGGCGACGGGCCGGCAGGCGTGACTCGGCGCTTTCTGGGGCGCAGGCGCATGGCGTTCGCGGCCAATATGGCGCGGGCGGCGTTCCGGCGGTCGGACGTGCACCATCTGACCGCCTTCTGGTCGCCGCCGATGCTGCGGACCAAAGCCATCGTGCTGACGATTCACGACATGATCCCCGAGCGGCTCGGGGCGCGTTTTCCAGCGATCGCCGGGGCGCATTACGCCAAGCGCAAGCTGGCGGCGAGGGCGGCGATGATCGTGTGTCCGACCGAGGCCGTGCGGCAGGATGCGCTGGAGATCCTGAAACTGCCCGGGAGCCGGGTGGTGGTGACGCCGGAGGCGGCGGCTCCGCTGCGCAGCGTGCCCGGCGGATGGTTCGCGAAGAATGCCGGGCGCTATGTGCTGATCGTCGGGCGGCGGGGACACTACAAGAATGTGGCGCCGATGCTGCCGGCGATCGGGCGCGCTCTGGCGGTGGACGGGGCGCTGATGCTGGTGCTGGCGGGCGGTGGGGCGCTGACGGCGGGCGAGCGCGCCGCGCTGGAGGCGGCGGGGCTGGCGGCCCGGACGGCGCAGACGGCCCTCAGCGACGACGAGTTGATCGCCGCCTATGCCCATGCGCTGTGCCTGGTTTCGCCGTCGCTGGCGGAGGGGTTCGGGCTACCGGTGATGGAGGCGATGCAGTACGGCGCGCCGGCCATCATCTCCGACATTCCGGCGCATCGAGAGGTGGCGGCGGACGCCGCGCTGTATTTCGACGCCGAACGGCCGGAGGCGCTGGAGGCGGCGCTGACGGCGTTGATCGACGACGCGGACCTGCAGGCGCGGCTGCGCGCGGCGGGTCGTGCGCGGGCGGGGCTTTATTCGTGGGCGAAGACGGCGGCGGCGACGACCGAGGCGTATCGCGCAGCGGCCGGCTGAGGGATCAGGCGGGCGCGGGCATCGGCGCGGGGCCGGTGCGGCGCCAGGTGCGGTCGAGCAGATAGAGCGCGCCGCCGAGCATCGCTGCGATGGCGAGCGCCATGGCGATGCGGACCCAGCCGGACGATGGAGGCGTAACCTCGCGGGCGGCGATGAGGACCGGCGGGCTCGCCACGGGGCCTCGCGTGACTTCGGCGACGACCGGCGCTGCTTCTGCGGCGGAAAGTACGGGCAGAGCCTGCATCTCGACCGAGGCCGCGAGCGCACCGAGACGATGGCGCGTGGCGGCGATGGCGTCGGCGGCGCGGGCGGTTTCCTCTTCCAGCGCGGTGCGTTCGGCTTCGCTCATGGCGAAGCGGGCGGCGTCGTAGATGGGGCGCGGTGCGTCGAATTCCGCAGCTTTCACCGGGAGCAGCAGGACGATGGCGGCGACAAGGGCGGCCAGCAACGGCAGCCAGACGTCGAAGCCGGCCTCGTCATGCTCGGCGGATTCGGCGCGGGCCTCGGGCTTGCGGGCATGGGTGTGGCGATTGTCGGTCACGGCGCTCCCCGCTGGTCTTCGATGAATGACGGCATTTCGCGCGGCGATTGCGGCGGCGGGACAGCTCAAATCGGGCGGAAATGGGGCACGGCGCTTTTCGTGCGCGCCGTCACCTGATATGCGCTCGCGCATTCACGTTTTCCAATCCGCGAGAGACCCATGTCCGCCGCCCTGCCGCCCGGCTTTCTGAGCCGCGCCCTCGATCGCATCAAGCCCTCGGCCACCATCGCGGTGACGCAGAAGGCGCGCGATCTGAAGGCGGCCGGACGGGATGTGATCGGCCTGGGCGCGGGCGAACCGGATTTCGATACACCCGACAACATCAAGGAAGCGGGCATCCGCGCGATCCGCGCCGGCAAGACCAAATACGAGCCGGTGGAAGGCATTCCCGAACTGCGCAAGGCGATCGCCGCGAAGTTCAAGCGCGAGAACAACCTGGCCTATACGCCGGCCCAGACCTTCGTGGCGCCGGGCGGCAAGGCGATCATCTACAACGCCTTCATGGCGACGCTGAACCCCGGCGACGAGGTGATCATCCCCGCGCCCTACTGGGTGAGCTATCCCGATATCGTGCTGCTGGCCGGCGGCGAGCCGGTGGTGGTGGCGACGACCGCCGAGAACGGCTTTCGTCTGACGCCCGCGCAGCTCGAGGCGGCGATCACGCCCAAGACCAAGTGGTTCCTGCTGAACGCGCCGTCGAACCCTTCGGGCGCGTGTTATTCGGCGGACGATCTGAAGGCGTTGGCCGAGGTGCTGCTGCGCCATCCGCATGTCTGGGTGCTAACTGACGATATGTACGAGCACCTGATCTATGACGGCTTCAGGTTCGCGACCATCGCCGAGGCGGAGCCGCGGCTTTACGAGCGCACGCTGACCATGAACGGCGTGTCGAAGGCCTATGCGATGACCGGCTGGCGCATCGGTTACTGCGCGGGGCCGGAGCCGCTGATCAAGGCGATGGCCAAGCTGCAGTCGCAGTCGGCGAGCAACGTGGCGGCGATGAATCAGTGGGCGGCGGTGGAGGCCTTGGACGGGCCGCAGGATTTCATCCCCGAACGCGCCAAGGTTTTCCAGGAGCGCCGCGATCTGGTGGTCTCGATGCTGAACCAGGCGAAGGGGCTGCATTGCCCCAAGCCGGAAGGCGCGTTCTACGTGTATCCCTCGTGCGCCGGGACCATCGGCAAGACCGCGCCGTCGGGCAAGGTGATCGCCACAGACGACGATTTCGTCAGCGAGCTTCTAGAGACGGAGAGCGTGGCGGTGGTGCAGGGCTCGGCGTTCGGTCTCTCGCCGTTCTTCCGCATTTCCTACGCGACCTCCACCGAGGCGCTGACGGAGGCGTGCATCCGCATCCAGCGATTCTGCGCTTCACTGACATAAAGGAGACGAGGATGAGCGACGAGATCGTGGTCCGCGACGCCAATGGCGCGCAGTTGCATGACGGGGACAGCGTTACGCTGATCAAGGATCTGAAGGTGAAGGGCACGTCCGAGACGCTGAAGCGCGGGACGCTGGTGAAGGGCATCCGCCTGACCGACAATCCGGGCGAAATCGAGTGCAACACCAAGCAGGTGAAGGGCCTGGTGCTGAAGACCGAGTTCCTGAAGAAGGCCTAGGTCCCGACTTCGCCTTGAATCCAGCCGGCTGCGGCGGCCAGCGCCGGGGCTTCGGCGCGGCGTCTATTCGAAGCGCGTGTCGTCCGGCGACATGACCGGGCGGTAGTCGAAATCCACGACATGCCATTCGAGATACCGGCCGGCGCGTCCGGGCAGGATCTCGACGCGCATGGTGGTGGGCGTCTCGCAGCCGCCGAGCGTCTCGTAGTCGGAGAGCCAGGTGCGGACGGTCTGATCCGGGCTGGTCATGTCGGTGGCGACGACGTCGCCGTTCGCGGCGACGTACAGCACATAAGGTCGGCCGCCTTGCGGCTTCAGCGAGACGGCGGCGACCGCGCCCGTCACCTCCGGCGGCACCGTGGCGCTGGAGATCTCGGCTCCGCCACGGTCGGGCGCACGCAGATCGCCGAGGCCGATCCAGGCGGTGGTGATGTCTTCCGGCGGCACCTGCTCCTGCGGCAGCGGTTCGAGGCGGCAGGTTTCTGCGTGTTCGGCTGAACAGGCGAAGAAACGTCCGTCGGCATAGGCATAACGGGTGACGCGCCACGCTGCGTCGTCGCCGGGTTTGGTCTGGCGAACCATC
>JAPUEF010000193.1 GCA_027492655.1 Alphaproteobacteria bacterium
CGGCGGCGAGACAGGCGGCGGCGCGCAGCCGCATGCGCGACAGTCCAGTCTGATGCGAAGGAGCGGCCTGCTTTATAGCAGACTGACGACGCCCGCGAAGACCCGGCCGCGCGCCTTTCAGGCCGCCGGCCGGCGCGCGCGATAGGCGTTCTCGATCGCAGGCACGATTTCGAGAATCTCGAAATAGACATGCCAGAACGGCGTATCGCGCAAATCCTCGATCACCTCCTGATAGGCGGCAAGATCGCCGGTGGTCCACATGATGATGTCGGAGACGCGCGCCGCGTAGGCTTCGGCATCGAAGAAGCGCATCGCCACCGCCGGCTGGCGAGCGAGGATCGGCTTCACGATGTCGTCGAGAAAGGCGAAGCGCCGGGAGGGCGGCAGGGCGAGCCACGCGGCCGTCGCGCGCACGGCCATGAAGATGGTGTAGGTCGAGGCGGTCATCGAATCGTCTCCTTGCAGTGCGCTTGAGGATATGAGTGAATACTCACATTCATAAACTCGCATCCCGATGCCGCCGCGACCCCGCCTCAAACCCCGCAAAACCGCCGTTCAGGCGCGCTCGGCCGTGACGGTGGCGGCGATCCTGGAGGCGGCGGCTCGCATTCTGGAGCGGCGCGGACTGGAAGGTTTCAACACCAACGCTGTGGCCGAGACGGCGGGCGTGAGCATCGGCTCGCTGTATCAATACTTCCCCGGCAAGGATGCGTTGGTGGCTGCGCTGGTCGAGGCCGATGCGCGGCTGTTCCATGCGGCGCTGGCCGCGGCGGCGAGCGAGCCCGGCGATCTGGCGGGCGACGTTTCGCGCCTTGTCGCGGTCGCAGCGGCGCATCAGATGCGCCGCCCGCGCCTCGCGCGAATCCTGGACTTCGAGGAAAGCCGGCTGGCGCTCACCGGCGAAGCCGCAGTGCAGCGCCGGGCGGTCGCCGCGCTGGTGTCGGGGGTGCTGGCGCGTCACGCGCGCCTGTTTCCAGGTCTCGACCCGGCGGAAGCGGCCGGCGATCTCGCGGCGATGACGCGGGCGCTCGTCGATGAAGCGGTCGATCGCGGGGAAACCGACAGTGCGGCGGTGCGCCGGCGGGCGGAGCGGACGGCGCTCGGTTATCTACTGGGGCCGGCCGCCCGGCGGCGCGTCGGCGGGCGGCCGGTCCCGAACGCGTGACGGGCGGGTCATGCGGCTGATCTCGTCCGGGGTGACGATGTCGTCCTCGTCGGCGTCGGCGCGGGCGAAGAGCGTGAGGCTGCGCGCGGCGTATTCGCCGAAGGTCATGCGGCCTTCGCCCGTGAAGTCGATCACCGGCTCGGAATTGCAGCCGGCGCCGCGGGCGGCGTTGAGGGCCGCGATTTCAGACTTCTGCAGGACGCGGTCGCCATTGGTGTCGGCGGCGGCGAATTTCGCGCGCAGCCCGTCTTCCAGCGCCTGACGGGTGATCGTGCCGTCGGGGCCGGCATACGGCTTGATGGCGCAGTCGAACGAGGCGGCGAACTCGGCCTGGCCGGCTGAAGGGCCGCGCCGCATGGGGCCTCCCGTCCCGCTGCAGGCGGCGAGAAGGGCGGCGAGCAGGATCGCGGCGAGCGGTCTGGCGAGGGTCACGGGACGGGCTCCGGTCATTTGACCTTGAAAATAGGCGAGAGGGCGTCGGCGCGCATCACAGAAGGCCAAGCTCGCGGAAGCTGGCATGGCCGGCGCGGCCGATCACCAGATGGTCGTGCACGGTGACGCCCAGCGGCTTCGCGGCGGCGGCGATGGCTTTGGTCATCTCGATGTCGGCGCGGCTGGGCGTCGGGTCGCCGCTTGGATGGTTGTGTACGAGGATGATCGAGGACGCCCCGGTCTCCAGCGCGCGCTTGACGATCTCGCGCGGATAGACGGGCGTGTGGTCGATGGTGCCTTCGGCCATCAGGGCGTCGTCGATGAGGCGGTTCTTGCGGTCGAGCAGGAGGAGGCGGAATTGTTCGACCGGGGCGCGGGCGATATTGGCCTTGCAGTAATCGAGCAGAGCCGTCCACGACGAGATGACGGGCTTGCGATGCACCTGCTTTTTCGCGAGCCGTATGGCTGCGGCCTCTACCGTCTTCAGCAGCGCAGCGGCGGCCTCCGATATGCCGGGAACCGCGCGGAGCCGTTCGACCGGGGCGGCGAGCGCTTCCTCGTAGCTGCCGAACGTGTCGATCAGCGCCTTGGCGATGGGCTTGGTGTCGATGCGCGGGATCGCGCCGAACAATAAAAGCTCGATCAGTTCGTGATCGGCGAGCGCCTCCGGCCCCGCTTTCAGGAAGCGTGTGCGCAGACGCTCGCGGTGGCCGGCATGCGGCGAGGCGGCTTTCGGCGAAGCCTCGGCGTCAGACGCCATAGGGCGGCTTGTGCAGCCCGGCGGGCGAGAGCGTGAAGATCTCATGGCCCGTTTCGGTGACGCCGATGCAGTGCTCGAACTGGGCCGACAAAGACTTGTCGCGTGTTACGGCCGTCCAGCCGTCCGACAGCAGCTTCACGCGCCAGTCGCCGGCGTTGATCATCGGTTCGATGGTGAAGAACATGCCGGGCCTCAGCTCCGGCCCGGTGCCGCGCTGGCCGTAATGGACGACGTTCGGCGCGTCGTGGAACACGCGCCCGAGGCCATGGCCGCAGAAATCGCGAACGACCGAGAAGCGGGCGGCTTCGGCGTGCTTCTGGATCGCCGCGCCGATATCGCCGAGGCGCGCGCCGGGCTTCACCTCGGCGATGCCCAGCATCAGGGCCTCGTAGGTCACGTCGATCAGGCGTTCGGCGAGGCGGTTCGGCTTGCCGGCGACGAACATGCGGCTGGTGTCGCCGTGCCAGCCATCCACCAGCAGCGTCACGTCGATGTTGAGGATGTCGCCATCCTTCAGCGGCTTCTCGTTCGGGATGCCGTGGCAGACGACATGGTTGAGCGAGGTGCAGAGCGAATGCGAATAGCCGCGATAGAAGATGGTCGCCGGGAAGGCGCCGTGCGCCTTGCCGAACTCCAGCGCCAGGCGGTCGAGCTGGGCCGTGGTGACGCCCGGCTTCACATGGCCGGCGAGCATGTCGAGACAGGCGGCGGCGAGCTGTCCCGCCTTGCGCATGCCGGCGAAGCCTTCCGGCCCGTGCAGCTTGATTGCGTTCGTGGCGCGGAGGGGAGACTCCGCTGCGTCGAGATAAGCCATCTTCTATTCGTCCTTTCCCGACATATAGTCCTGCGGCACGTCCATTGAAACCGTCACACATCCGGGCCCATGACCGAGCGCCAGAAGCATACCGCCGCCATCCTGCTGATCGGCGATGAAATCCTGTCGGGCCGCACCCAGGATGCGAACCTGGCCTATATCTCGAAGAAGCTGAACGAGGTGGGGGTGCAGGTGCGCGAGGCGCGCGTGGTGCCCGACATCGAGGCCGAGATCGTGGCGGCGGTGAATGGCCTGAGGGCGCGTTATGCCTATGTCTTCACGACCGGGGGGATCGGGCCGACCCATGACGACATCACCGCCGATTCCATCGCGGCGGCGTTCGGGCTGGCTTGCGACTATCACCCCGAAGCCTATGCGATGATGGAGGCGACCTACCCGCCGGGCGAGTTCACCGAGGCGCGCAAGCGCATGGCGCGGACGCCGGTGGGGGCCAGCCTCATTCCCAATCCGGTGTCGAAAGCGCCGGGCTTCCGGGTGGAGAACGTGTTCGTCATGGCGGGCATTCCGCGTGTGATGCATGTGATGCTGGAAGGGGCGCTGCCGCTGCTGGAAGGCGGGCGGCCGGTGCTGAGCCGGTCGATCGGCGTGCACCTGCCCGAGGGGCGGTTCGGCACGGCGCTGGGGGCGGTGCAGGCGGCGTTCCCGGACGTGTCCATCGGCTCGTATCCCTTCCTGCGCGACGGGCGCTATGGCGCGAGCCTGGTGTTCCGGTCGGAGGATCGGGCGCGGCTGGATACGGCCGCCGAGGCGGTGCGGGTGATGCTTTCCGGCATCGGCGGCGATCCGTTTGATGAGAATCCGGCCTGATCTCGCAGATGCAAAATGGGGAAGCCCTTGTAAGGCAACCTGAAATCTGCTGGATTTCCTCCGCTTTCGACAGACTCATGCGCGGAGAATCGCCGCGGGAAAACCGGGCGAAGAAAGCGCAACAGAACGAGCCGTCGCCAAGACGGCCAGCCACAACGGCCTTTGGGAGAAAACAGGAGTGACGCACATGAAGAAGATGATTTCGGGCGCCGCGATCGTCGCCACGATGGTCCTCGGCGGCGCCGGCGCGTCGGCCCTCGACTCGTCGCGTGAAGTCTATCTCACCTCCGGCACGCACCAGTTCTACGTGTGGTGTACCGGCGGCGCGAAAGGCGAGACGGCGACGCAGGACGGTTCGACCGCCGAAGACGCCCAGCTGAAGCTGTATGAATCGCTGAAGGCGGGCGGCAAGACGAATTGCTGGCCGATCTGGCAGGGCAAGGTCTGATTTCTCCCCGGTACAAAGCGGGGGATGCGAAGCGGCGGCCCACGGGTCGCCGCTTTCGTTTTGCGGAACCTGCGCATCGGCGTGGCGTTCTATCAGGCGTCAATCCGCAGGGGCGACGCCATGTCGAATTATGCTGCGCGTAACGCGCAGGGCCATCACAGAATTCACAAGAACGACCCTGCGGCGATCGCGCATCTGAAGCGCGAGCATCACAAATTCCGCAAGCTGGCGGACCGCATCAACGCCGCGCGAACGCCCGGCGCCAAGCGTGACATCGCGGTCGAGCTGCACCGTCTGCTCGCGACCCACATCGCGATGGAGGAAGAGCTGTTCTATCCGGCGGTGAAATCGCGCGGGTTGGGCGACGAGGTGAAGGAAGGGCTGGTGGAGCATGACATCCAGCGTTTTCTTTCCGCCCAGATCGAGGCGATGGACATCGCCGATCCGCTTTACGGCACGCGCCTCGGCGTGCTGGGCGAACTGCTGGTCCACCACATCGACGAAGAGGACGATGAGATGTTCCAGGAGGCGAAGAAGCTGAAGCTGGACCTCGACGCCATGAATGCGCGGCTGGAGCAGCGCGAGGAGCAGTTGAAGGCGCAGTATCGCCGCACCGGCCGCGTCCGTACGCCGAAGCTGGACGCCGCGGTGCGGGCGCGCAACGCCGTCTGACCTGGCGCGTCCCGGCGGGTTTCGCGCAGACGCTTGACGGGCCACAGGGTTTTCATGCCCATGGAGCCCAAGACCCCTTGGCGGAATTGGTAGACGCATCGGACTTAAAATCCGCTGCCCTCGGGCGTGCCGGTTCAAGTCCGGCAGGGGTCACGCAATCCCCCGACGCAAGAAGAGCCGCTCCTGGGGGAAGGAGCGGCTCTTCTTCGCTGAGGCCTCGGGAGCGGGGGCGTCCGGGGCCTCGCGTCCAGCGGTGGCGAGGGACTAAAGCCAGCCGGCCAGATTGGCGATGATGATCAGCGGAATTGGAATGCCGACCAGCCAGAGAAGGGCGCTTTTCATCAGTTCAGCCTTCCATGCTCATTGAAGCGTTCGGCATAAGAACGCCGCGCCCGGCGGGCGGTTCCATGTGCCGCGGCGATTCTGCGAATCAAACCGGGCCGGGGATTAGTGGTGTGGTCCCGACGATCCGCGCCCGGTTTCGTGACAGCGATGGCGCCGCGATGGACGTGTTCGGGATGGGCGGGCCGGCGATAATTCCGCGTCAGGAACCGCAGAAAACCGGGGGTTTTGGCTGCGGGTGAGTAATATTTTCTTTTATAATCAATGCGTTTTGCGGACTTGCGTTATGTTGCGGCGCAAAAGACACACATCCCGCCATATGTGCTTATCCACACCGGGAGAGGTTCAGTTTCGCTGAACTGTCACATAAGCGTTAAAGACAGCAGGCAATGGGGTGCCATGCGGTCGGTGTCGCCGGAATGCGTGACAGCGAACCCGTTCCAACGGTTGGGGGCTTTTATGAAGTTGCATGGATTGCTCGGCGGCGTCGCGCTGCCGATACTGGCTTTCGCGATGGTCGCGCCCGTCATGGCGCAGTCGACCGGCACGGAAGCGGAAGAAACGATCATCGTGCGTGGCGCGGTGAAGCCCAAGGGCGGCCTGCTGGGCAAGGAAAAGATTCCGAAGACCCGCTCGAACGTCACGCAGGACTATCTGAAGACGCAGGGCGCCGGCCAGACGATCGCCCAGTCGATCAACCTGCTGCCGGGCGTCAGCTTCACGAATAACGACCCGTACGGCTCGAGCGGCGGCAACATCCGCATGCGCGGCTTCGACGGCAACCGCATCTCGCTGACCTTCGACGGCACGCCGCTGAACGACACCGGCAACTACGCCATCTACACCAACCAGCAGGTCGATGCCGAAATCATCACCCGCGCGACCGTGAACCTGGGCACGACCGACGTCGACAGCCCGACCGCGTCGGCGACCGGCGGCTCGATCAATGTCGGCACCCGCAAGCCGAACGAAGAGTTCGGCTTCGGCGGCACGGCCTCGGTCGGCAGCTTCGAATTCCGCCGCCTGTTCCTCAGCCTCGACACCGGCGAGATCGGCCCCTGGGGCACCACGGCGTTCGTGACGGTTTCGAACCAGCAGTACGACAAGTTCAAAGGTCGTGGTCAGCTGCGCAAGCAGCAGATCAACGCCAAGATCTATCAGCCGTTCGGCGACAATGGCGACTTCATCTCGATCGCCGCGCACCTGAACGTCAACCGCAACAATTCCTATAACGGCCAGAACGCGGTCAACCTGCTTCGTGACAACAAGTGGGATCTCGACTTCGGCGACGTCTGCGTCCGCCCGACCCCGGTCAACGGCACGGTGCAGAATGAAAATTCCGGCACTAACACGACCGCTTGCTCGACCTACTGGGGCGTCCGCATCAACCCGTCGAACACCGGCAACGTCCGCATCCAGTCGCGTTTCACGCTGGCCGACAATCTGACGCTGACGATCGACCCGTCGTACCAGTATGTTCTGGCGAATGGCGGTTCGGGTAACGCGCTGTTCCAGGAGAATGACTGGCGTCTGCGCGGTACCTCGGCCGCCGGCGGCGTCGACCTGAACGGCGATGGCGATATTCTCGACAATATCCGCCTCAACTCGACCAGCAACACCAACACGCATCGTTGGGGCGTGACCGGCTCGTTGCTGTGGGACATCACCGAGAATCAGTCGCTGCGCTTCGCTTACACGCTGGACTACGGTCTGCACCGTCAGTCGGGCTATGTCGGCTTCCTGAAGGACGACGGCACCCAGTACAACCCGTTCGCCGGCATGTTCGGGCACACGGTGCTCGGCGCTGACGGTTCGGTGCTGCGTAGCCGCGACCGCCGCTCGATCGCCAAGCTGAACCAGTTCGCGATCAGCTATACGGGCCTCTTCATGGAAGATCGCCTGCGTATCAATGCGGGCGTTCGCGCGCCGTTCTTCGAGCGTGAGTTGAACCAGAACTGCTACACGCAGGCCGACTCGTCGAACGTTCGGTGCACGACCGAACCCGTCGCGCAAACGCTGGCCAACGGCAACGTTCGCTTCTTCAATACTAACGGCACGATCAACGCCACGCAGTACATCACGCCGTTCTCGGGCGTTGTGCGCAAGTACGACGACATCCTGCCGAATATCGGCGTCAGCTATGAGGTCGCCGAAAACCACACGATCTACGCCAGCTACGCCAAGGGCTTGTCGGCTCCTCGTACGGACAACCTGTACACCGCGCGCAATATCGGCGGCACGGTGACGCTGGTGGACTCCGCAGCTGAAACGACGAACTCGTACGACATCGGCTATCGCTATCAGGGCGTGGACCTGATCGTCTCGGCGGCGCTGTGGTACACGCAGTACGAAAACCGCATCGTCAACGCGTACGATCAGGATCTCGGCTTCTCGGTGTTCCGCAACCTCGGGTCGGTCGACCTGATGGGTATCGACCTCGAAGCCGCCTGGACCCCGGTCGACGGCTTTACGCTGTACGCCTCGGCGTCCTACAACGACAGCGAAGTGAAGGATAACACGCCGAGCGGCGGCGGCACCTTCATTCCGACCGCCGGTAAGGAGCTGGTCGAGACGCCGGACTGGACGGTCGGTATGCGCGCCCAGTATCAGGTCGCCGGCTGGACGTTCGGCCTGCAGGGCAAGTATGTCGGCGATCGCTGGACCGACGACGTCAACACCGACATCGCGCCGTCCTACACGGTCGTCGATGCTGACGTTCGCTATGACCTCAGCTTCGCCGGCGTCGAGAACGCCTACGCGCAGCTGAACGTCATCAACCTGTTCGACAAGAAGTATCTCGGCAGCTTCTCGAGCGTGACGGCGGCGTCGTTCACGGGCGACTATTCGAACAACGTCTTCTTCAATGTCGGCGCGCCGCGCACGATCCAGTTCTCGCTCGGCCTCGCGTTCTAAGCGAAATCGATCCATCGTTTGCGGAAAGGGCGGCCTTTGGGCCGCCCTTTTTGTTTGGTCGTCGCGGCGCGGGCGGTTCAGGCGGCGTCGGCGAGGGGGATGGTGCGGCGGGGCGGAAAGGCGACGACGATGCGCGTGCCTGTCCCGCGCGCGCTTTCGATTCTGAGCGTCGCGCCGTGGGCCTCGGCGAAGGCCTTCACCAAAGGCAGACCGAGGCCGGTGCCGTCATGCGGGCGGTCGAGGCCGTTTTCGAGCTGGCGGAAAGGCTGAAGGGCAAGGTCGATCTCGTGCGGGTCCATGCCGCAGCCGGTGTCATGCACGCTGAAGACGGCGGCGCCGTCGATGAGGCCCATGCCAAGCATCACTTGGCCCGCAGTCGTGAACTTGACCGCATTGCCGGCGAGGTTCAGCAGCATCTGGCGCAGGATACGCGGATCGGCGCGCAGCGATACCGATGGTGAGGGCGCGACCTTCAGGGAAAGCCCCTTGCGCGCCGCCTGCGCCGAGAGGATGCGGGCGGTGCGCTCCAGCTCCTCGCCGAGATCGACCTGTTCTTCATACAGCTCGACGCCGCCGTGCTCGATCTTGGCGAAGTCGAGGATGTCGCCGACCATCGACAGAAGGTGCTGGCCGCTCTCGCGGATGTTGCGGGCATAGGTGACGTAGACCGGCTGGGCTGGACCGAAGGCTTCGTCGGCGATCAGTTCCGAAAACCCGATGACGGCGGTGAGCGGGGTGCGCAGCTCATGGCTCATCGTGGCGAGAAAGGTGGATTTCGCGGCGTCGGCGCGCTCGGCGGCGGTAAGCGCGCCCGAAAGCTCGGCGGCGCGTTCCTCGGCGCGGGCGAGCGACTGGCGGATCAGCGACAGCGCCGTGCCGAGCGCGGCATAACGGCCTTTGTCGGTGATGATGAAGCCCTTAATCAGCGCGCAGGGGCGGCTTCCCGCGATGGTCGCCTGCACGGTCTCCAGCGCCAGCGTGCGATCGACGGTGAGCGGATCGGGGTCCATCGCGACGTCGATGGGCTTCCTGCCATAGAGCGCGCGGCCGAAATGATGCGCGAGGCGCATCATAAAATCGCTGCGGTGGATGAGGCCGAGCGGGAGACCATCATCGACCACCGGCACGGACAGGAGATCGGGGTCGGCGGAGAAACGCTTGTAGAGATCCTGACACAGGAGGCGGGGCGAGGCCGGCTCGACCCAGTCGGCGAAGTCGTCCAGGCCAAGCGGCCGCAACGCCGCGGCGCTCGCTGCGCGCTCAACAGACATACTGACACCCCGGTTTTTATGCGCGCGACGCTAGAGCGTCCGCCGTAAAGCGCCTCTTAGCGGCGCGGGGTGTCATCAAAATTTCATGCGGGGAGAAACCCCGTCTCAGGCCTGGCGGCTGAGGCGGGCGGTGAGGGTGGCGCTGCCGACGAGCGCGAGGCCGAACACCGTGAGAGCGAAGAACGGCGAATACCAGGCCTCGTCCCAGATGGCGACGGCGATGGCGCCGACGGCGAGGAACAGTTCGCCGAGGCCGCTATGCCCCTTGGTCGGGCGGGCCTTGTCGAGCGCGGCCTCGCGGCCCTTCGGCGTGCGCACGAAGGCCGAGGGCGTACCGCGCATGGCTTCCCAGATAGAGCGTGTGTTGGAGAGCGTCAGGCCGCCGTTCAGCGCCAGCATCGTGAAAAAGGCGACGAGCGTGGATGGCACGAGCCGGCGCTTGAGGAACCACTGGCCGGCCATCGTCATCGCGAACACGGCGCAGCCGCCGAAAGCGGTGGAGAAGACGCCGACGAAGAAGATGCCCCAAGGCTGCGTGGAGGTGAGAATCATCGCCGCCAGCGCCGCGAAGAGCGCGACCGCGCCAGCCGGATAGGCCCAGCCCTGGATGAGCTGAAAGGTCGTCGCGAATTTCTGCACGAAGGTGAGGTGCGGCGAGCGATAGACCTGCGGCAGCAGCT
>JAPUEF010000194.1 GCA_027492655.1 Alphaproteobacteria bacterium
AGCTGCTGGGCGCCGAAGTCATTCCCGTAACCTCGGGCGCGCATACGCTGAAGGATGCGATGAACGAGGCGATGCGCGACTGGGTCGCCAATGTCCACGATACTTTCTACTGCATCGGCACCGTCGCCGGTCCGCATCCCTATCCGGCTATGGTGCGCGATTTCCAGAGCGTGATCGGCGAGGAAACGCGCGAGCAGCTGGCGAAAGCGGAAGGGGCGGGTCGTCTGCCCGATCTCCTGATCGCCGCCATCGGCGGCGGCTCGAACGCCATGGGCCTTTTCTTCCCGTTCCTCGACGAGCCTTCGGTCGCCATGCACGGCGTCGAGGCGGCGGGGCACGGCGTCGAGACCGACCAGCACGCCGCCTCGCTCAGCAAGGGTCGTCCCGGCATCCTCCACGGCAACAAGACCTATCTGCTGCAGGATGCCGACGGCCAGATCGTCGAAGCGCACTCGATCTCCGCCGGTCTCGACTATCCCGGCATCGGCCCTGAACACGCGTGGCTGAACGATATGAAGCGCGTGCAGTATGTCCACGCGACGGACGACGAGGCGCTCGCCGCCTTCCAGCTCTGCGCGAAGCTCGAAGGCATCCTGCCGGCGCTGGAGCCGGCGCATGCGCTGGCTCATGTCGTCAAGACCGCGCCGACGATGCCGCCGGACAAGATCATCGTGATGAATATGTGCGGCCGCGGCGACAAGGATATCTTCACCGTCGCCGATGCGCTGAAGGTGACGCTGTGAGCCGCATCAAAGCCCGTTTCGAAAAGCTGAAGGCCGCGAACCGCGCCGCCTTCATTCCCTTCATCACCGCCGGCGATCCCTCGCTGGCCGTCAGCGCCGAGATTCTGAAAGGTCTGCCGGACGCCGGAGCCGACCTCATCGAGCTGGGCATGCCGTTCACCGACCCGATGGCCGACGGCCCGGCGGTGCAGGCGGCAGGCCTGCGCGCTCTCTCGGCCGGCGCCACGATGAAGACGACGCTGGAGCTGGTGCGCGGCTTCCGCGCGGGCGACGACGAAACCCCCATCGTCCTCATGGGCTACGCCAATCCGGTTTTCGCCTATGACGTCGCGGCCTTCGCGAAGGACGCCGCCGCCGCCGGCGTCGACGGCATGATCCTCGTCGACATTCCGCCTGAAGAGGCGGCCGAGTTCGCCCCCGCGCTGAACGCTGCCGGCATCGACGTCATTCGCCTGTCGACGCCGACCACCACCGATGCGCGTCTTCCCGCCGTGCTGCATGGCGCATCGGGCTTCCTCTATTACGTCTCGATCACCGGCGTCACCGGCACCAAGGATTTCGACCCTGCCGAGGTCGAGCGCGAGGTGCGCCGCATCAAGAAGCAGACCGAGCTGCCGGTCGGCGTCGGCTTCGGTATCAAAACGCCGGAACAGGCCGCCGCCATCGCGCGTTTCGCCGATGCGGCGGTGGTGGGTTCCGCCATCGTCGCCCGGGTCGGGCAATTCGTTAACGCCGCCGGAGAAGTCTCGCCCGGCTGCGCTGCGGATGTGCTAGGCTTCGTGACTGAACTGAGCGCCGGCGTCCGCGCCGCGCGCGGCTGATGGAGAAGCCTCCCTTCCCATGAACTGGATCACGAATTTCGTTCGTCCCCGCATCAAGTCGATGCTGGGCGTGAAAGAGACGCCGGACAATCTGTGGACCAAGTGTCCGTCCTGCGGCGAGATGCTTTTCCAGCGCGATCTGGAAGCGGCGCAGTTCGTCTGCGCCCATTGCGACTACCACTTCAAGGCGAACGCCCGACAGCGTTTCCAGTGGCTGTTCGACGATGGCGCTTATGAAGAACTGCCCTTCATCGCGGTCGTCGCCGACCCGCTGAAATTCCGCGACGAGAAGCGCTACACCGACCGTATCAAGGACGCCCGCGCCAAGACCGGCCAGCAGGACGCGGTGATCGCGGCGCGGGGCGCCATCGGCGGCCATGGCGCGGTGATCGTCTCGCAGAATTTCGCCTTCATGGGCGGTTCGCTGGGCATGGCGGCGGGCGAAGCCTTCATCGCCGGCGCCGAACGCGCCGTCGCCGATCATGTGCCGCTGGTCCTGGTCGTCGCCTCGGGCGGCGCGCGCATGCAGGAAGGCATCCTGTCGCTGATGCAGATGCCGCGCGCCACGGTGGCGGTGCAGATGCTGCGCGATGCGCGCCTGCCCTACATCGTCGTGCTGACCGATCCGACAACCGGCGGCGTCATCGCCTCCTACGCCATGCTGGGCGACGTACAGATTGCCGAGCCCGGCGCGACCATCGGCTTCTCCGGTCGCCGCGTCATCGAGAACACGATCCGCGAGAAACTGCCCGACAGCTTCCAGAAGGCGGAATATCTGCTGGAGCACGGCATGGTCGATATGGTCGTCCACCGCCACCGTATACCCGAAACGCTGGCCCGCCTGATCGCGCTGATGACCAATGCGCCGGCCGCCGCCACGCCGGCTGCGGCCGCGCCGACGCCCGCGCCGGAAAATGTCGAGCCGCCGTCGGATACGGAGCCGCAGGCCGCGCAATGAGCGGCGACGCGGCCAGCGACGCGATCCTCCAGCGCCTGACGCGCCTCCATCCCAAGGCGATCGATCTGTCGCTGGGGCGGATGCAGGCTTTGCTGACGCGGCTGGGCAATCCCGAACGACGCCTGCCGCCCGTCTTCCATGTGGCCGGCACCAACGGCAAAGGCTCCACCTGCGCCTATCTGCGCGCCATGCTGGAAGCGGCGGGCAAGCGCGTTCATGTCTACAGCTCGCCGCATCTTGTGCGCTTCCATGAACGCATCCGCCTGGCGGGCCAGCTGATCAGCGAAGATGCGCTGCAGATCCTGCTGGATGAATGCGAGCGCGCGGCAGGCGATACGCCCATCACCTTCTTCGAGATCACCACGGCAGCGGCGCTCACCGCCTTCGCGCGCGTGCCGGCCGATGCGCTGATCCTGGAGGTCGGCCTCGGCGGACGGCTCGACGCCACCAACGTCATCGACAAACCGCTCGTCTCGATCATAACGCCGGTCGATCTCGACCATCAGCATTATCTGGGCGAGACGATCGAACTCATCGCCGCCGAGAAAGCCGGCATCATCAAACCCGGCAGCCCCGTGGTGATCGGGCCGCAAAGCGACGCGGCCTATGACGTGATCGAACGCGAGGCTGAAAAGCTCGGTGCGCCGCTGGCCGCCTGGGGCCGCGCCTTTTCGGCGCACGACGAACGCGGCCGCATGGTCTTTCAGGACGAAAGCGGCGTGATGGACCTGCCGCATCCCCGCCTCATCGGTGCGCATCAGATCGTCAACGCGGCGCTGGCCATCGCGGCGCTGAAAGCGCAGGACGTCTTCAAGGTCTCGGACGCGGCGATCGAAAAGGGCCTCACGCACGTTGCATGGCCGGCGCGGATGCAGCGCCTCACCTATGGCCCGCTTATCGAGCATGCGCCGGAAGGCGCGGAAATCTGGCTGGACGGCGGGCACAACCCGCACGCCGGCGCGGCGATCTCGGCGCTGCTCGCCGATCTTGAGGATCAGCGTCCAAGGCCGCTTTTCCTCATCGTCGGCATGCTGAACACCAAGGACGCCGCGAACTATCTCGTCCATTTCCGCGGCCTCGCCCGTCACGTCGTGACCATCGCCATTCCCGGTGAGGCGAACGCGATGGGGGCGGGGGCGCTCTACGATGCGGCGCGCGCGGCGGGACTCAACGCCGACCCGGCGGACGATCTGGACGATGCGATGACGCTGGTCGCCGCCCGCGCCCAACTCGACGACGATGACGCCGCGCCGCGCATCCTCATCTGCGGCTCGCTCTATCTCGCGGGCCGCGTCCTGGCGCAGAACGGATAAACCTCATCTAAAAAGAAAAAGGCCCGGGCGATGCCGGGCCTTTCGTCGTCTTTGGCGCGCCGATCAGGCGGCGGCGATGGTGGATTCGATCCACTCCTTGATCTTGCTCTTGGGCAGCGCGCCGACACGGGTGGCCGCGACCTGACCCTTGTGGAAGATCATCAGCGTCGGAATGCCCTTCACGCCGTACTGCACGGGAATCGAGGGGTTATCGTCGATGTTCAGCTTGGCGATCTTCACCTTGCCGTCGAATTCCGAGGACAGTTCCTCCAGCGCCGGGGCGATCTGGCGGCACGGGCCGCACCATTCCGCCCAGAAATCGACCAGCACGGGCTCGTCGGACTTCAGGACATCGGCCTGAAAGCTCTGGTCGGTGATCTTGCTCA
The DNA here is from genome assembly GCA_027492655.1 of Alphaproteobacteria bacterium. Classification (GTDB taxonomy): domain Bacteria; phylum Pseudomonadota; class Alphaproteobacteria; order Micropepsales; family Micropepsaceae; genus JADZAI01. Next base: position 4,222 of record JAPUEF010000194.1, read on the forward strand.
GGGCCATTTGGGGCCTCCAAAGGGGCGGTTACGCGCCCGGTATGATGGGACTGGTCCAGAACCTAGGAACGCCCCCCGGCAGCGTCAAGGATGCGCTGCATCATCCGGCGCTTCAGCCAGCTTCAAGCGCTGCTTAAGGCGGCGAGCGCGGCGTCGAGCAGCGAATCGGGCAGGGCGATCAGATCCGGCGTTTCGGTCCACAGCAGCGCCGTGGTCACGATCCTGCCCGGAAACGCCGCCCGCATCGCTTCGCGATAGAGCGCCAGCTGTTTCAGATACGCTTTCGGCGTCGCCTCGGCGGTTCGGGGCGGATCGCGATTCGTCTTGTAGTCGATAATCAGCACCCGCTCGGCGGTGACGGCCATGCGGTCGATCTGGCCGGAGATGAACCCGCCCGGCCCCAACGCCGCCACCTTGCCGGCGATCGCCACCTCGGCGCGCGAGCCGGGCGCGAACGCTTCGGCGAAACGCGGATCGTCCAGAATGGCCAGAATGCGCGCCGCCGCCTCGGCCCGCGCCGCCTCGGGCCAGTCGGTGGCGCGCGCGTTCAGATAGCGCGCCGCCGCGGCCGCGCGCGTCTCGGCCGGAAGATCGGGCAGGCTTTGCAGCAGCCGGTGCAGAATGCGCCCGCGCGCCACCCCGAACCCGGTCGCCGCGTCGTCGAATGCCAGCTCGTGAGACAGCCGCGAAGGCCGCACCGTGCCGATCAGTTCTTCCTCCGGTGCGGTCTCGCGCGTCCAGTCCGGCAGCGCGACAGGCGTGTTCGCCGCGACCGCACCGCTGGCCGGCGGCGGCGGCGCGCCATAGCGGCGGCCTTGGCCGAACGGCGTGTCGATGGGGGCGCCGCCCAGCGCATCGAATCCCGCGCTGACGGCGTCATACCAGGTGATGGCATCTTTCGGCGTCGCCCGGCCCGGCTTGACGCCGCACACGACCAGCCGGTCGCGCGGCCGCGTCAGCGCAACATACAGCAGGCGCTTGTGTTCCTCGTGCTCCCTGGCCCGATAAGCGTCGGCGGCTTCCTGCGCCTCCGGTGCGCCGGAAGGCCGCCACACCAGCGCACCGTTATGCGCCAGCAGGTTCGGCGTGTAGGTGGCGCTCGGCAACGACATCGTATCGGGCAGGATGACGACCGGCGCTTCCAGTCCCTTCGCGCCATGCGCAGTCAGCACCCGCACCGCACCGCCCGCCGCGTCGGGATCGCGCTTCACCTCGCCGCCTGCGCTCTCCAGCACATGAAGGAACGCTTCGAGGCTGGGGGCGTGGGTCTCCTCGAAACTCGCGGCCTCGGCCAGGAATGCGTCGATGACGTCTTCGGCCTCCTCGCCGAACCGCGCCAGCATCGCGCGCCGCCCGCCTTCGCTCAGCAGCCGCGCATAGAAGTCGAAAGGCGCATCGCGGCCCAGCCGGTTGACGGCGCGCGACAGCGTTTCGTGGGCGGCCATCGCCGCCGCTTTGGGAACGCCGTCCACGCCGTCGTGCGCCGCCTGCGTCAGGCGCCCCCACAGCGAGACGCCTCCTCGCCCGTGGGCCAGATGGAACAGCGTCGTCTCGTCCAGATCGAAGAACGGACTGCGCAGCAGCGCCGCGAGATTCAGATCGTCCTGCGGCAGCAGCGCGGCGCGGCCGAAGGCGATCAGATCCTTCACCGCGATATGCTCCAGCAGCGCCAGCCGGTCCGCGCCAGCCACCGGCACGCCTTCCTGCTTCAGCTTGCGGATCAACGTGCGGGCGAGCCGCGCCCGTGTCCGCACCAGGATCAGCACGTCGCCGGCGCTCATCGGGCGCAGCGCCCCGGTATCCTTGTCGAAAACGCTCTCGCGCCCGATCCAGCCCTTGATCGTCTTCGCCAGCTCGCCGGCCAGCCGCGACACCGGGTCGTCGGCGGTCGGCGCATCGACCGGCTTCCACCAGGCATCGCCGTCCTCGATCTCGTCGGCCTCGGCGAGCGGCCAGATATCGACCGCCCCCTCCGCATCGGCGCGATGCGCGACATGGTCGTTCCATTCGGCTTCCGCGACGGCGGCGGCAAGGCGCGGGTCGGCGCGGAACACCGCATCCACCAGCGTCAGAACGGCGCGCGTCGAACGGCGCGAGGTGTTCAGCACAGGCGTCTGGAACGCGGCGCCCGCACCGCGCGCCCGTCCGGCGAATTCCTCGCGCATCGCCGAAAAGGTCTGAAGGTCTGCGCCCTGGAAGGAATAGATCGACTGCTTCTTGTCGCCGACCACGAACAGCGTGCGCACCACGGCATCGCCCCGGGCGCTCGCTCCCGCGAAGAAATCCTCAGACAGACGGCGCACAAGCTCCCACTGCGCGGGGCTGGTGTCCTGCGCCTCGTCGATCAGGATGTGATCCAGCCCGCCATCCAGCTTGAACCGCACCCAGTCGCCTGCGCCGTCGGCCAGCAGCGCCACCGCTGCGCGGATCAGATCGTCGAAATCCATCATGCCGCGCCGCCGTTTGGCGACGGCGTAGCGCGCGGCGATATCGCGCCCCAGCCGGGCGATCATATGCGCCATCGCCGCCGATCCGGCCGAGGCGCGGCGGGCGATCAGCTCCGTCGACCGGATCGCCTCTTCGTCGATCGCGCCGAACAGCGCCGGGTTCTGCGCGCGCACATCCTTGGTGCCGACGCCTTTGGCGCGCAGTTCGCCGCCTTTAGTCAGCAGGCAGCCGCTCATCGCGTCGAAGCGGTCGTCCTCATGCGCGGCGAGCGCGCTCAGGATCGTCGCGGCGATATCGGTATCGCTCTTCTTCCCTTCGGCCAGAAGCGCGGCGGCGCGCCGATACAGCGCCACACGATCCGGCGCGTCGAACCCGGCCTCGTCCTCGATCATCCCCGGCGTCGTGCCGGTCGGCAGACCCGCCGCCGCCCAGGGATCGGCATCGCCGTATTCGGCGATGAACTGCGCGCTGCGGCCGTCGAACAGGTCCGCGAAGCCGTCGGCGCTCAGCACCGGAGCCAGCACCGCCATCAGCGCGTCCGATGTGTCTTCGCCCATCGCGTTCAGCGCCGCGCGCCGTGCCTCCGCTTTCATCGTCGCGGCGTCGGTCTCGGTCAGAACCGTGAACGGCACGGGGGCGTCCGCCTCGATGGGAAAGCGCGCGACCAGCCTTTCGCAGAAGGCGTGGATGGTCTGGATCTTCAACCCGCCGGGGGTCTCCAGCGCCGTCGCGAACAGACGCCGCGCCCGCGCGGTGCGCTCGGCGTCCGGCGGCGCGCCGTCGATCCGCGCGATTCCGGCGGCCAGCGTCGCGTCATCGGCCAGCGCCCACGCGCCCAGAATCTGGAACACCCGCGCCCGCATCTCGGCGGCGGCGGCGCGGGTATAGGTCAGGCACAACAGATTGGCGGGCGGCGTGTCGTCCAGCAGCAGGCGGATGACGCGCGCCGTCAGCACATAGGTCTTGCCCGACCCGGCATTGGCGTTCACCCAGGCCGAGTTCAGCGGATCGGAGGCGACCAGCGCGGCGTCGCTCATCCCGCGTCCTCCGCCGCATCGCCCCATTCGTCGAACCGCGACAGGTGATCGTAATCGCTGCCGTAGCCTGTCTTCTCCATCGCGGCGCGCGGCGTATAGGCCTGCGCCTCGTCGTCATATTTGCGCACCAGCTCTTTCAGGCGGCGCTCCAGCTCGTCGGTGGTCGCTTCCGGCTCGGGCAGGGCGGTGATCTTTCCCTGCGTCTTGCCGCCGCCCAGTTGCGCATAGATCAGCTCGGCCGGGGCGCCGCGCATCTCCGGCCCGAACGCCCCCGCCCGCGCCATCGCCGCCAGCAGCGGCAGCTGCGGCGCCATGAAGCGCTCGATCTGCCTGTTCGAGGGCACCCCGCCGGTCTTGTAGTCGATCACCCGCACCCCGCCGCCTTTCAGCGCATCGATCCGGTCCGGCTTTCCGGTCAGCGTAAAATCGACATCGGCGTAGAAATGCGATGCGTCCTTCTCCACGACGGAATGCGTGCGCGTCTCGGCCCACTCGGCCTCCCGGTCGGCCAGAAAGCGCGCGGCGCGCAGATAGCGCGGCCACCAGAAGGCGCGCACGTCCGGCTCGTTCATCAATGCGCCGAATGCCTCGCGACCGCATGCCGCCAGCGCATCATAGGGATCGCCGCGCCACGGCTGGCGATTGGCGAACAGCTCCAGCGCCAGATGAATCGCGTTGCCGCGTTCGCGCGGCCCCAGCGGCTCGGACAGCGCGTCCAGCACCTTCAACCCCAGGATCGAGCGGGCATAGATCGCATACGGATCGCGCACCCAGGTCTCGATCCGCGTCACCGACAGCTTGCGCGGCCGGGCGGCGTAAGGCGGGCGCGGCATCGGGCGCGGGGCGGGCTTCGGCTTGCCGGCGGCGTCGATCGCCGCCGCAAAGTCCAGCGCTTCATCCCTGGGGATCGCCGCGTCGCATCCGTCCGCCAGCGCGATCAGCCGCAGCAGGAAACGCGAAGCGTTGGCGGGCGCGCCGCCCTGACGCCGCGCGCGGCTGCGCCGCCAGCGTCGCGAAATCATGCGCCGCCAGCCCGATACGCCGCTCCGGCGCGGAAAGCCCCAGCTGCTCGCGCATCCGCCGCGTCAGCCACGGGTCGTCCGCGACATTCTGCGGCCAGACGCCTTCGTTCAGACCGCCAAGAATGATCAAGTCGGCGCGCTGCATGCGCGCTTCCTGCGGCCCCCAGATCGACACGCGCGGATGACGCGGTCCCTGCGGGCGCACCGCCTCGCCGCGCGCCGCGCCGTCGAATGCGATGTCGTAATCGGCCAGCGTCAGCGCGACGCCGCCTTCCGCCTCCTCGCGCATCGCCTGCATCAGCGTGAAAGCCGCCTCGCCGTCCGCGCCGCGCCACGCCAGTTTGCGCGCGTTCCCGCTTTGCGTCGTCAGCCGTTCCAGCGCCGTCGCATGCGCCGCCGCCAACCGCTCAAGTTTCTGCGCGTTCGCGCCCAGCGCCGTCAGAGGGGCCAGCGCATCCTCCGCCGCGCTCAGCATGTCGGCGATGGCGCGTCGCTCGTCGGCGTCGTTCAGCCCCCAGGCCGATGTTCCATCCTCCTTCGTTGCGCCCAGACAAGCGCGGATCGCCGCGAAGCCCTCCGTCACCCGCCCGGGGCGCAGCACCCGCCGCTCCAGCCGCCGGGTCAGGCGCAGCAGATCGACGCGCTCCATTCCCAGCGTCACGCGCGGGTGCTTCAGCAGCGCCAGCAGATCCACCGGCGCGCCGCCGCTCATCGCCGCCGTCAGCGTCAGGCCCATCAGCGCCCCGGCCTCGGTCTTGGCCAGCGGCAGTCCGGCGCTGTCGTCGGCGGCGATATTCCAGCGCCGAAGCTCGGCCGAAACCCGCCGCGCCAGCATACGGTCGGGCGTCACCAGCGCCACGCTTTCGCCCGCGGTCGCCACCGTGCGGCGGATCGCCAGCGCCACCGCCAGCGCCTCCTCGCGTTCGTTCGACGCTTCCACCAGCGTCAGCCCCGTGACGCCCGCCTTCAGCGCGTCGCGATCCTCACGCACATTCCGCGACCACAGATCGGCGGTCTGCGGCGGCCGCATCGCTTCGGTCAGGAAACGCTGGCGCGGCGTTGCGGTGCGCGAAACGCCGCCCCATGGGCCGACGCCCATCCGTTCGACGCCCAGATGGTCCAGCAATTCCTTCAGCGCGAATTGCGGATGGCTGGCCGGCAGCGCGCTCCAGCTCAGCGCATCCAGATGCGTGTCCAGCCCGTCCAGCACCACCGCGCCGTTGGGCAAGCCGGCGATCGTTTTCATCAGGTCCGCCGTCGCGCGGATCGATCCCGACGATCCCGCCACGATGAACGGCGCGGCGGGGCGTTGGCGCTCCAGCCGCGCGGCATAGGCGCGGATCAGCCGGGCGCGCCGCTCCGCCGGGTCCATCCGGCCGCGCTGCCTGACGATCTCGGGCCAGTCGGACGTCACCAGCGCCAGGAAGGCGACGGTTTTCTCCCAATGTGCGGCGAGATCTCCCGGCGCGAGGCCGGCGATGCGCGTCAGATCGGCGTCTTCGTTTGCGGCGCTGTCGATCAGGCTCGCGAGCGCCCGGGCCAGAGCCAACGAC
>JAPUEF010000195.1:0-4014 GCA_027492655.1 Alphaproteobacteria bacterium
CCAAGCACTAATTTCGCTGTTCGGAATTATCATCCCAGGGACAGAGCGTGCCGTTGCTTCTTGCCAAACTTTCTCCCACGGGCCGCCCGCTTCGTGAGTCAAGTCGGAGAGCTTGAACGCGTGGAAGCGAGAATAATAGTCGAAAATATCCCCCAGAAAATCCTCTAGCTCGTCGGAGAAAACAAACTCAGCTGTTACCCATTTTACAGATGTTATGTCGAAAACAGTTGCCGGCTTTGTTATCGGTTTGTTTCCTTGGCCCTTGTACTGTTCATAGATAACCCGATTAACTGGGCCAAACTTCCAAGCTTCAAACGGCTGAGCAACGAGCGGTTCATCATACTTGGCTAGGTGCCAAGCGTGAGCGAAATAGATCACTTTCAAAAGCGTCATCACCGTGATCGAGCGTCCCTTCTGGGTGGCCCGATCAAGGAAAAAGTTCGCTACTGATCTCGCATCGTGCATAGGGTCAAATTAGAACAAAGCAAGAACTTGGCAATAGATTTCACACGAGCCGGCTGTGCTCCACGGCCGCCTTGATGAAGCTGGCGAACAGCGGGTGCGGCTCGAACGGGCGGGATTTCAGTTCCGGGTGGAACTGGACGCCGATGAACCACGGGTGATCGGGAATCTCGACGATTTCCGGCAGCAGCCCATCGGGCGATGCGCCGGAGAAGGAGAGGCCCTTGGCTTCGAGCTGTTCGCGGAAGGCGAAGTTCACTTCATAGCGGTGGCGATGGCGTTCGGTGATGTCGCCGCCGCCATAGATCGCGGCGACGCGGCTGCCGGGCTTCAGCGTCGCTTCATAGGCGCCGAGGCGCATCGTGCCGCCGAGATCGCCGCTCGCGGAGCGCTTTTCGAGATCGTTGCCCTTCAGCCATTCGGTCATCAGACCGACGATATGCGTGCCGTTCGGGCCGAATTCGGACGAGGTGGCGTCGGCGATGCCGGCGAGATTGCGGGCCGCCTCGATACAGGCCATCTGCATCCCGAAGCAGATGCCGAAATAGGGAACGCCCTTTTCGCGCGCGAACTGGGCGGCGCGGATTTTTCCTTCCGAGCCGCGTTCGCCGAAGCCGCCGGGAACGAGAATGGCGTGCTTGTCTTCCAGCGCCTGAACCGCGCCGCCGTTCTCGAAGACTTCCGATTCGATCCAGTCGATCTTCACGCGGACATTGTTGGCGATGCCGCCATGGGTGAGCGCTTCGGCCAGCGATTTGTAGGCGTCGTGCAGGCCGACATATTTACCCACGACCGCGATCTTCACCTCGCCTTCGGGGCGGGTGACGCGCTCGGTGATGGTCTTCCAGCGCGTCAGGTCGGGCTCGGGCAGATCGCGGATGCCGAAGACCGCCAGCAGCTCGGTGTCGAAGCCTTCGGCGTGATAGGCGATCGGCACTTCGTAGATGGTCTTCACGTCCAGCGCCTGGATGACGCGGGCGGGCGGCACGTTGCAGAACAGCGCGATCTTGCGGCGCTCGTTCTCGGGAATCTCGCGGTCGGCGCGGATGAGCAGGATGTCCGGCTGGATGCCGATGCCGCGCAGCTCCTTCACGGAGTGCTGGGTGGGCTTGGTCTTCAGCTCGCCGGCGCTGGGGATATAGGGCGCGAGCGTGAGGTGGACGAAGGCGGAGTGCTCCGGCCCCAGCTCGTTCCCGAGCTGACGGATGGCTTCGAAGAAGGGCAGGCCTTCGATGTCGCCGACCGTGCCGCCGATCTCGACCAGCACGAAGTCGTAGCCGTCGGTGTTCTCAAGGACGAATTCCTTGATGGCGTCGGTGACGTGCGGGATGACCTGAACCGTCGCGCCGAGATAGCCGCCGCGGCGCTCCTTCGCGATGATGTTCTGGTAGATGCGGCCGGTGGTGATGTTGTCGGACTTCGCCGACGAGACGCCGGTGAAGCGCTCGTAGTGCCCCAGGTCGAGATCGGTCTCGGCGCCGTCGTCGGTGACGAAAACCTCGCCGTGCTGATAGGGCGACATCGTGCCCGGATCGACGTTGAGATAGGGATCGAGCTTGCGCAGGCGGACCTTATAGCCACGCGCCTGCAGCACAGCGCCGAGCGCCGCCGAAGCCAAACCTTTGCCGAGCGAGGAGACCACGCCGCCGGTGATAAATACGAACCGCGCCATGGGAGGGCACCATAAGCACGCCGGTTCGCGCGCCGCAATGAAAAGCGGCGCACGCGAAAACGGCGCGGAAAAAACGGGAGATTACGGGGTGGGCGTCGCCGGCTTTTCGGCCGGAGCGGGCTCGGTGGGCTGGGCGGGCTGCTCGTTCGCAGGCGGCGTCGCCGGCTGAGTCGCGCCGTCATTGCCGGTGGGCGAGGGCACGCTGGGCGTGGACGGGCCAAGATCGAGCGGCAGCGGGGCGGCCGGCTGGTCGGACGGCGCGGTCGTGCCGGCCGGGGTCTGGCCGTCGATGATCGAACCGCCGGCATGCGTGCCGTGGGCGATGACGGTGAGGGTGATCGAGGTGATGAAGAAGGCGGTGGCGAGGAACGCCGTGGTGCGGGTCAGCACGTTCGCCGCGCCGCGCGCCGAAAACAGACCGCCGCCCGGCGTCGAGGAACCGCCCATGCCGAGGCCGCCGCCTTCGGAACGCTGGAGCAGAATCACGCCCGTCATCGCAAGCGTGATGAACAGGTGAACGACGAGCAGAACGACTTCCATGGGGGCGCTTCTGATGGGTATGGGGCGCGACCCGGCGCGCCTTGGAATTTCGAGCGGCGGTGTCTAGCGGAAACGGGGCCGGGATGCAAAGCGCCCCGGCAAAGGCCTTATTTCCCGCGGTTGAAGTGGCCCGCGATGAGTTTCGCGACCGAGCGGGCGGCGGCGTTTCCGGCGAGGGTCGCCTGCTCGGCCCAGGTGCCGGTGACGGCGGCGGTGGGCAGGGTGTTGTCCTGCGCCGCCTGGCCCAGATCGGTGCCGTCGGGCGCGAAAACCCGCCAGACGATGGAAATGGCGGTGCGGCCCTGAACGTCCGGGCCGATGCCGAGCGTGGCGGTGACGCGGTAGGCGCCGTCCTCGGTCTCGGCGATCCGCGCGCCCATATCCGCGAGGCTTTTGGTCAGCGCCCGGCGGAGCGGGGCGGCCTGATCGGGCTTGGGCGTCGCGATCTTGCCGACGAAGACGAGGGGGGCGTTCCGCGCCGGGCGGGCGGCGGTGGGCGCTTCGCCGGGCGCAAGGGGGGCGGCCGGCGTCGGCGGCGGGGCGCCCAGACGCCCGAGCGTTTCGGCGAGCCGGCGGGCTGCGAGGGCGGCGAGCATCGAGGCGTCGCCCTCGACGGTGAAGCTGGCGACCGCCTGATCGCCGTTCGCCAGCGTGAAGGCGGTGGCTGCGCCGGTGGCCGCGCCTGTCAGGGTAAGGCTGCCGACCGGCACGGTGTCAGCCGAGGCCATGACGTCGAGGGCGGCGGCGTTGGTGGCGATCTGCTTGCGCAGCTCCAGCTCGGCCTCCGGCGTCAGGCCGGTGATGGCTCCGACATAGACCGGGCGTTCGCCCATCGCATCGCCGACGAGGCGCTGGTCGCCGGAGCCGCGGAAGGGCTGGGGCGTGCCGAAGGGATCGGGAATGCCGGTCGCGGCCTCAAGCCCGCCGCAGGCGGCGAGCAAAGGCAGGAGCAGGGCAAGGAGAACGGCGCGGCGCATGGATCAGGGCGTGAGGGCGATGGCGGAGAGATTACGCCCGTAATCGGGCTCGCCGCGATGGGTTGTGCGACGAAAACTGAAGAAGCCGTGATCCTGATAGGTGCAAAGGCCCGTGTCGGCGATGACCGTCACGCCGGCTTCGGTGAGGCGGCGGGTGAGATAACCGGGCAGATCGAACTGCACATGGGCCTCATCGATGCCGGGCGCGAAGAAAGGGGCGCTGCGGGAATCGGCGGCGATGAAGCGGTCGCGGTAATCGGCGCCGACCTCGTAGGCGGGCTGGCGGATGGTGGGGCCGATGGCGGCGGCGACGCGCAGCCGGCCCTGGTCGATCGCGAACGGGATCTGCGCCTTCGCCAGCTT
>JAPUEF010000195.1:4024-10259 GCA_027492655.1 Alphaproteobacteria bacterium
GCCCCCAGGGCGATCATGGCGTCGAGCGTCGCCTCCGCGACGCCGCCCAATGCCCCTTTCCAGCCGGCATGGCAGGCGCCGATGACGCCTTCCCCGGCATCCGCGAACAGAATGGGCGTGCAGTCGGCGGCGAGGACGCCCAGCGCCAGCCCCTTCGTGCGTGTCGCCATGCCGTCGGCTTTGGGGCCGTCGCCCGGCGGCCAGGGCTCGTTCACGATGACCGCTTCGGCGGAATGGATCTGGTAGAGCGTGACGAGGCGGTCGGCCGTCAGGCCGAGTTCGGCGGCGGCGCGGCGGCGGTTTTCCAGCGCATTTTCGCGGGCGTCCTGCGAGCCGAGGCCGCAATTCAGGCTTTCGTAGATGCCGGTCGAGACGCCGCCGTCGCGCGTGAAGAAGGCATGCGCGAGACGCGGATCGGCGAGGTCGGGGGTCTGGATCAGTCTCATGGCGGAAATCCTGCCGGTGTCGGGCCGCTTGCGCCGGTCAGGGCGAGCGCCTTGAAAAGCGTGCCCATCCGGGCCGGATCGACCAGGCGCTGAACGCCGGCGTGCAGCGTTTCGGCGTGGTCGGGGCGGGCGCGGGCAAGAGCCTGGAAGCGGGTCTCGATGCCGAGGCCGGCGAGCAGCGCGCCCTGGGTGATCGGGCCGTGCCGGCGCGCTCCGGCGGCGCGGGCGAGGGCGGCGAAATCGACATGGGCGGTGAGGTCGGCCTCGCCCGGCTGGCGCAGGGGATCGGCATAGGCGTGCGCTTTCATGGCCTGAAAGCTGTCGCCGTGGCCTTCGGCATAGCCGTAGTCGATGAGCAGCGCGAGGCCGCCATGGGTATTCAGCCGCGCGCCGATTTCGGCGGCGATGCGTTCGGCGGGTTCGTTGCGTTCGCGGGTTGCGGCATCGCCCGGCGACGCCGCCTCCGTGAAGGACGGGGGCGCAAAGGGGGTGGGGATGTCGGCCCAGACGAAGCTGTCGTCGGGGCCGAGGGCGACATGCCGTTCGGTCCAGGTTTCGCCGGCGCGGCGGAACTGGCGGATGGGAAGGGCGTCGAAGAACTCGTTGGCGACGAGATAGAGCGGAGCGTCGGCCGGCACGGCATCGAGCGTGTCGGCCCATTCCAGGTCATGGCCGACCAGCGCGCGGGCCTGCACGTTGCGCAGCGCCGGGCTGGTTTCGACCAGCGCGATCCGGGCGGCTTCCAGAAAGGCGGGGCGGATGGCGGCGGCGCGCAGCAGGTCGGCCATCAGCGTGCCGCGCCCGGGGCCGAGTTCGACCAGGCGGATCGCGGCGGGCGCGCCGGCGCGCTGCCAGTGATCGACGAGCGCAAGCCCGATCATCTCGCCGAAGAGCTGGGAGATTTCCGGCGCGGTGGTGAAATCGCCGCGCGCCCCCAGCGGATCGCGCGTCGCGTAGTAATGGCCGTTGGCGAGCGCCATGAAGCGGTCGAGCCGCAGCGGCCCGTCATGGCGGATGAGCCCCCCGAGGTGGCGGGCGAAATCCGTCATGCGGGCGTCGGCGTCTTCGGAGCGTCGGTCTGCGGGTCGGGCTTCGCCTTGTGGGTGGCGGCCCACCACGCGAAGAACGCCGCGCCGAGGAACATCAAAGCGCTGAGCGCCTGACCCATCGAGATGGCGCCGTCGCCGATGAGCTGGTCGCTGTCGCGGAAGATCTCGCCGATGATGCGGAAGAGACCGTAGAAGAACAGGAAGGCGGCGACGATGAGGCCGGGGCGGTTGAACGCCCTGAAGCCGGTCGCCAGAAGCCTGAGGATCAGGAAGAGGACGATGCCCTCCAGCGCCGCCTCGTAGAGCTGGCTGGGGTGGCGGGGCAGCGGCCCGCCGGTGGGGAAGACCATCGCCCACGGCACGTCGCTGGGCTTGCCCCAGAGTTCGCCGTTGATGAAGTTGGCGAGGCGGCCGGTGAGAAGGCCGATGGGCACGACGCTGGCGACGATGTCGCCGACGCGCACCATGTCGAGCCGCTTGACGATCGAGAACAGGATGATGGCGAGGATCACGCCGATGAGGCCGCCATGGAAGGACATGCCGCCCTCCCAGATCTTCAGCCATTGCATCGGGTTCGCGTAGAGATCGGGCTGATAGACGAAGCCGTAGAACAGGATATAGCCGATGCGGCCGCCCAGGATGATGCCGAGGGTGGCCCACAGAATGAAGTCGTCGGCCTGTTCGGCGGTCATCGGCGGCTTGCCGCCCCACGCGGTCCAGAAGCGCGGCGTGCGGATGAGGCGGATCGCATACCACCAGCCCAGCAGGATGCCCGCGATATAGGCGATCGCATACCAGCGGATCGCCACGGGTCCGATCTCGATGAGGACCGGGTCGATCTGGGGATAGGGGAGCACCAGAGCAGGCAGGAGCTGAAACATGCGGGTACCTCGTGCGTGACGGGGGCGTGCGGCACGATCTCATCGAAGTCAAGCGGGGCGGTTCCATGGCGCGGCGGCGCACGATATAGTGAGGCCATGCAGACCTCGAACCGCTTCATCGACGAACTCGCCAGGATGGCGACCAACGCAGCCGGCGCGGCGCGCGGCCTTCAGCAGGAGGTCGAGGCCATCGTGCGCGGCCAGGCCGAGCGCCTGCTGGGCGGCATGGACCTGGTGCAGCGCGACGCCTTCGAGGCGGTGAAGGCGATGGCGGTGAAGGCGCGCGAGGAGAATGCGGCGCTGACGGCGCGCATCGAGAAGCTGGAAGCCGAGCTCGCGGCGCTGAAGGGCGCCTAACGCGCCCTCGCATCCCCTCACGACGCAGGCGCGTGATGGATACCACGCGCTCCCGGCGCAAAGGCCGCCATGCACGGCGTCCATGTCGCCGTCGCGCGCGACGGGCGGCGACCGGCTCGATTTCGTCAAGCTGTTGATCGACGACAACCGGGCCGATGGCGTGCTGACACGCGCCGCTTAGCTGAAGCACCTGTCGGGCTTATCCACGATTCGTTTGGGCGTCGGCCGGACGAATCGTTGACAGACTCAGGCGCGGCGTCTGTTTTCGCCTCATGTGCGCAAATTTAACGATTCCGGCCTGAACGATGAGCGCGACGCTGGCGCTCGCCGAATGGGGCGAGGACAATCCGATCGACATGATCGAGCAGCTGGTCGCCGAGCACGACTGGCCGTTCGAGCGGTGCGGCGAGAGCGATCTGGCCGTTTCGGTCAGCGGGTCGTGGTGCGACTATAATCTCGCCTTCGCGCAGAGCCACGAGATGGAGACGCTGACGCTGAGCGCGGCGTTCGATTTCCGCATTCCGCGCGCCCGGCGCGGCGAGGTGTGCCTGCTGCTGGCGCTGATGAACGAGCGTCTGGCGCTGGGGCATTTCGATCTGGCGGCGAGCGAAGGCATCATTCTCTATCGCAACGCCGTGCCGCTGGGCGGCGGGGCGCGCACGAGTTCGGCCCAGTGCGGGCAGATGCTGCAGGCGGCGCTGGATGCCTGCGAGCGCTTCTATCCCGCCTTCCAGCTGGTGCTGTGGGGCGGCAAATCCGCCGAGGAGTCGCTGGCCGGGGCGATCCTCGAGTGCCGCGGCGAGGCGTGAGCCGCACCCTTCTTCTGATCGGCGCGGGGCGCATGGGCGCGGCGCTGGCGCGCGGCTGGATCGCCGAGGGGCGCGGGCCTGAGATCGCGGCGATCGAACCGAACCCCGATCCGGTCTTCGCCAGGGCGCTGAAGAAGGCCGGCGGTCTGCTCAACCCCAAAGGCGCGTTGATCGCGGCCCCCAAAGCCGTGGTGCTGGCGGTGAAGCCGCAAATGCTGGAGGCGGTGGCGCGCGACGCGGCGCGCTTCGCGGCGGCGCGTCCGGTGTTCGTGTCGATCGCCGCCGGTGTCGGGCTGGCGAAGCTGGAGACGTGGCTGGGCGACCGCGCGGCGATCGTGCGGGCGATGCCGAACCTGCCGGCGGCGGTCGGCGAAGGCGTCACGGTGGCGACGCCGAACGGGCGCGTGAGCCGGGCGCAGAAGGCGCTGGCGGGCGCCTTGCTGAAAGCCGCCGGGGCGCTGGAATGGCTGGACGATGAAAGCCCCATCGACGCGGTGACGGCGGTGTCGGGGTCGGGGCCTGCCTATGTCTTCCTGCTGGCCGAGGCGATGGCGGCGGCGGGCGTCGCTGCGGGATTGAAGCCCGATCTGGCCGCGCGGCTGGCGCGCACGACGGTGGCGGGCGCGGGCGCGCTCCTGTCGGCCTGGCCCGAGCGCGACGCGGCGACGCTGCGGCGCGACGTCACCAGTCCCGGCGGCACGACCGAAGCGGCGTTGAAAATTCTGATGGCCAACGACGCGCTGCAGAAGCTGATGACGCGCGCGGTACAAGCGGCGGCCAGACGCGCCGGAGAACTGGGCCGCTGACGCGTTCTTTTTGCACCTGCACAGAAGAACGCGGCGTCATTTTACGCAATATAAGTAAAACGCAAGTTCCTGCGTCATATATGCCTTTTACGTAAGTTAAGGATTTACCGTTGATTCAATTAAGGGCGCGTATTTTCATCTGCAATGAAGACCAAGTTGCGGTGAAAAGAATGAATCGAAAGCATATTTCGCTGGTTCTGCTCTCCATTTTTCTTTGCGGTATCGCCGGCGCGGCGACGGCGACAGCCAATTTCGAAGTTCGCATCCAGATCGTCAGCGAATGCCGGATCAATTCGGCGACCGATCTGGATTTCGGGGTGTCGGGCGTTCTGGCGGCCGATCTGGACCTGACAAGCACGATCACTGTGCAGTGCACGGCCGGAACGCCCTATTCCATCGGGATCGGCGCGGGCGGCGGCGTCGGCGCGACGGAGAGCAACCGGCTGATGACCGGGCCGGGCTTGCAGACCATCGGCTACAGCCTGTGGCGCAATGCCGGGCGGACGCTGAACTGGGGCACCTCGATCGGCGTCGATACGCTGGCGGGCACCGGCACCGGGGCGGCGCAGGCCGTCACCGTCTATGGCCGCGTCCCGGCGCAGGCGACGCCGGGCGTCGGCAACTACGCCGACACCGTCACCGCGACCATCACCTATTGACGGAGGACAAGGTGGCCTCGGGAGGCATCATGTCGGGGATCGCGGCGGGGGCGATACTGGCGGGATCGGCGATCGCCGCCTCGCTGCGTGTGGCGCCGGTGCTGGTGGACATCGCGCAGCCCGGCCAGACCGCGACGCTGAATGTATGGAACGACGGACCTGCCGCGATCAACGTGCAGGTCCGCGTCATGCGCTGGTGGCAGATCGACGGCGAGGACGTTCTGGAGCCGACGAACGACGTGGTCGTCAGCCCGCCGATCGCGACGCTGTCGCCGGGGGCGGAAAGCGTGGTGCGCATCGTGCGCGTGACCGGCGCGGAGCCGTCGGGCGAGGAAAGCTATCGCCTGCTGGTCGATGAACTGCCCGATGCGCAAGGCTCGAAGCCGGGTTCGGTTTCGCTGGTGATCCGGCATTCCATTCCGGTGTTCTTCGCGCGCGGGTCCAGCAGCGCCAATGTGTCGTGGCGCTCGTCGCGCGAGCCGGGCGGCATCAGGCTGACGGCGGAGAACTATGGCGGGCGGCGGCTGCGCGTCGCGGATTTGAAGCTGGCGGCGGGCGGCGCGAAGATCGCCGAGCTGAACGGGCTGGTCGGCTATGTGTTGGGCGGGTCGGCGACGAGCTGGCTGGTGCCGACCGAAGGGCCGCCGCCGGCGGGCACGATTTCGGTGACGGGCGATAGCGAGACCGGGCGTTTCGATGCGATCGCTTCGCCTGCCGTTCGTTAGTGCGCTGTGCTGCGCTGCGTTCCTGAGCCTTGTCGCGGCCGCCGATGACGGCCCCCCGCCGCTGAAGGGCGCGGCGCTGGGAGAGGGCGACGCCTATTATCTGGATGTCTTCGTCAACGAGCGCGCGGTCGGCCTGATCGCCGCCTTCCAGCGCGGCGCGGACGGGCGGTTCACGATCGCGCCGGACGAACTGGAGCAGGTCGGGCTGAAGGCCGATGCGGCGGCGCGGGGGGCGGGCGGCGCGATCGAGCTGGAGCGGTTGCCCGGCGTCGTCGCGCTTTATGACGAAAAGCGCCAGCAGATGCGGTTCAGCGCCGGCGCCGAAGCGATGCTGCCGCACCGTGTGGACGCGGCGCCGGTTCTGGCGCGAACGATGCCGCCGCCGGTGCGCGATACCGGCGCGGTGGTGAATTACACGCTCTATGCGTCGGGCCGCCGTGAGGATGGCGCGATCCGGCGGAACGATGTGTCGGCGTTGCTGGAGGCGCGCGGCTTCGGGCCGT
>JAPUEF010000196.1 GCA_027492655.1 Alphaproteobacteria bacterium
AGGAACACCAGATGAAAGGGCCGCGCCGCCTTGAAGTTCCGCGACACGCGCAGCGCGACTCCGCCCATCATCCGGGCCAGCGCCAGCTCGGCCATGGGCGATGCCGCCTTCGCGCCGAGCGCCTCGCGCGCCCAGCCCGGCGCGCTGTCGTCCAGCGTCGCGATCTCGATGGCCTGCTCCGCAGTCACGCGTGACAAATCGGAGCGGTAATAACCGTTGGTGAAAACCAGCGTGTCGGCCTCAATCCCCGCAAAGGGCGCGGTCGCGCGCAAAGCCGCGCCATCATAGGCCCCTGCAATGGGCAGGTCGGGGTCGACCCGGCTTTTCAGATCGGTGTAATGCCAGGCCTCGATCCGGCGATGCGGCACGCCGCTGCGTGCGAAGCGGGCATCCGCTTCGGTCCGCCGCACGACGATGGCCGCGTTCGCGCTCATGCCGCTGCTTTCACGATCTCGTCGTAGCCGGATTTCTCCAGCTCCAATGCCAGTTCACGCCCGCCCGACTTGATGATGCGGCCGCCGGCCAGCACATGCACTGCATCCGGCACGATGTAATCGAGCAGACGCTGATAATGCGTGATGACCAGCATGGCGCGATCCGGCGCGCGCAGGGCGTTGACGCCCTCGCTCACCAGCTTCAGCGCATCGATGTCGAGGCCGCTGTCGGTTTCGTCCAGCACCGCGAAGCCCGGCTCGAACAGCGACATCTGCAAAATCTCGGCGCGCTTCTTCTCGCCGCCGGAGAAGCCCGCGTTCAACGGCCGCTTCAGCATGTCGTCATTGATGTTCAGCGTTTTCGCCTTGGCGCGCACCAGGCGCAGGAACTGCGCGGCGTCCAGCGGCTGCTCGCCGCGCGCCTTCTTCTGCGCGTTCAGCGCGGTGCGCAGGAAGGTCATCGTCGTGACGCCCGGAATCTCGATCGGATATTGCAGCGCCAGGAACACGCCCTTGGCCGCGCGTTCTTCCGGCGCGAGCCCCACAAGACTCTCGCCCTTGTAGAGTATGTCGCCGCCCGTCACTTCATAGCCGTCGCGTCCGGCAAGCGCGTAGGACAGCGTCGACTTGCCCGAACCGTTCGGCCCCATGATTGCATGCACCTCGCCCGCCGGGATCGACAGGCTGAGCCCCTTCAAGATCGGCTTGCCACCGACTTCGACATGAAGGTCGCGGATATCCAGAAGCGCCGTCACGATGATCGACCCGAATTGAACTCCGACACGGTGATCGACATGTCGGTGCGCGGACGCGCGATGAGAAGGAAGGCGATGGCGTCACCGACACCGACGACCAAAACGATCGCCAGCGGCAGCCAGGGCAGTTCCGGCATCACCATTGAAACGGCGAAGGCGGCAGCGATCGCGAAGAAACAGCTCAGCGAAAGCGCCAGCAGCATACCCCAGCCTTCGGTCGTCACCGGATGCGGCCGGTTGGCGTTGTCGGCGCGCACGAACCAGATGGGATTGCCGTTCGTCATCCGACGCTCCCTTCCAGCGAGATGCCGACCAGCTTCTGCGCCTCCACGGCGAACTCCATGGGCAGCTGCTGCAGCACGTCGCGGCAGAAGCCGTTGACGATCAGCGCCACGGCTTCCTCCTCCGGGATGCCGCGCGAGGTCGCGTAGAACAGCTGGTCTTCGGAGATCTTGGACGTCGTCGCCTCGTGTTCCAGCTTGGCGCTGGGATTGCGGCTTTCGATGTACGGGACCGTATGCGCGCCGCACGACTTGCCGATCAGCAGCGAGTCGCACTGCGTGAAGTTGCGCGCATTGTCCGCACGCGGATGAATGCTCACCTGCCCGCGATAGGTGTTCTGCGCGTGGCCGGCGCTGATGCCCTTGGAGACGATGCGCGAGCGCGTGTTTCGTCCCAGATGGATCATCTTCGTGCCGGTGTCGGCCTGCTGGTAGTTGTTGGCGATGGCGATGGAATAGAACTCGCCGACGCTGTCGTCGCCGCGCAGGATGCAGCTGGGATATTTCCAGGTGATCGCCGAGCCGGTCTCGACCTGCGTCCACGATATCTTCGAGGCGCGGCCCCGGCAATCGCCGCGCTTGGTCACAAAATTATAGATGCCGCCGCGCCCTTCCGCGTCGCCCGGATACCAGTTCTGGACGGTCGAATATTTGATCTCGGCATTGTCGAGCGCGACCAACTCCACCACTGCAGCGTGCAGCTGGTTTTCGTCACGCTGCGGCGCGGTGCAGCCTTCCAGGTACGACACATAGCTGTCGCGGTCCGCGATGATCAGCGTGCGCTCGAACTGCCCCGTCTCGGCCGCGTTGATGCGGAAATAGGTGGACAGCTCCATCGGACAGCGCACGCCCGGCGGGATGTACACGAATGAGCCGTCGGAGAAGACCGCTGCGTTCAGCGTCGCGTAGAAATTGTCCGTGGCCGGAACGACGCTGCCGAGATACTTGCGCACCAGATCGCCGTGCTCGCGCACGGCCTCCGAGAACGAGCAGAAGATCACGCCGGCCTCGGCCAGCTTCTCCTTGAACGTCGTCACCACCGACACGCTGTCGAACACGGCGTCCACCGCCACATTCGCCAGCAGCTTCTGTTCGGCCAGCGGGATGCCCAGCTTCTCGTAGGTTTTCAGAAGCTCGGGATCGACCTCGTCCAGGCTCTCCAGCTTCGGCTTCCTGCGCGGCGCGGAATAGTAATAAGCGTCCTGAAAATCGATCTTCGGGTAGTTGAGCATCGCCCATGACGGCTCGCTCATCTCCCTCCAGCGTCGGAACGCCTCAAGCCGCCAGTCGAGCAGCCATTGCGGCTCGCCCTTCTGCGCCGAAATGAAGCGCACCGTATCCTCGGTCAGCCCTTTGGGCGCCCGGTCGGATTCGATCTCGGTGACGAAGCCGTATTTGTACTTGTCGGTCTGCAGGCCGCCGACGGTCGCAATGGTTTCCTGAACCGCAGCCATTACGCCGCCTCCGCCACGCGGCGCGCCAGCGCCGCTTTCGCGAACCGCGTCCAGACCGCAACGAAGCCGTCGATTTCGGCTTCCAGCGTGTCTGGCCCTAGGGAGACGCGGATCGCGTCGCCGGGATGGGACGCGCCCATCGCGGTCAGCACGTGGCTGGCTTTCACCTTGCCGCTGGAGCAGGCGGCTCCCGAACTCACGGCGAACCCGGCGAGGTCCATGGCCATCATCTGGGTTTCCCCGGCGACGCCCGCGAGACCGAACATCGAGGTATTGGGCAGACGGTGCGCGTCGCGGCCATGGATCACCGCCTCCGGCACGGCGGCGATCAGTGCTGCCTCCATCCGGTCGCGCAAGGCGGCCGTCTTCGTCCAGTCGGCGTGATCCGCCGCCGCCGCGCCGAAAGCCGCGATCGCCGCGACGTTCTCGGTGCCGGCCCGGCGCCCCAGCTCCTGCCCGCCGCCGGCGATCTGGCGATCCAGCTTCACGCCGTCCACGACGACCAGCGCGCCCGCGCCGGTCACGCCGCCCATCTTGTGCGCCGAAAGCGTCAGCATATCCGCGCCCAGCTCGCGCATGTTCACAGGTATCCGCCCGGCCACCTGCGCCGCATCGACGTGCAGCAGACCGCCCGCCGCATGGACGCGGACGGCGATATCCTTCACCGGCTGGAAAACGCCGGTTTCGTTGTTCGCCAGCAGCACCGAGACCAGCGTCGGGCCTTCCACCGCCAGCGCTGTCTCGAGCGCTGCGAGATCGATCGAGCCTTCCGAGGTCGCGGGCAGATGCATCAACCGCGCCCCGCCGGCCGCCGCCGCGTCCATCGCATTGGCCAGAATGGATTCGTGCGCGGTGGCGCTCGCGATGATCGTCTTCACGCCGTTCGCCGCCACCGCACCGCGCAGGGCCAGGGCGTTGGCTTCCGATCCGCCGCTGGTGAAGATCAACTCGGCCGGGAAGGCGCAGACAAGTTCGGCCACCGCGGCGCGCGCGGCCTCCACACGGCGACGGGCGGCGCGACCGGCCTCATGCACCGACGACGGATTGCCCCCCGCCTCCAGCGCTTCGGCCAGCGCGGCGCGCGCTGCGGGCAGCGGCGGCGTCGTGGCGTTATGGTCGAGATAAACGGCCATGATCGTTCGTCAGGCCACCATGGTTTCCGGCTTCAACCCCTGTTCGATCAGCAGATCGACGTCGAAAGCCGGGTCCATGCCGGGGCGCAGCGGGGCGCTGCGGCCCAGGACACGGTTCTCCAGCACGTCCGCAACCGACACCGACGACAGGAAGATGTGGATCTGGCGGCTCAGTTCCTCCCAAAGATCGTGGGTCACGCAGCGGGCGCTCTGCTTCAGGCAGCCTTTGCGGGTTTCGGGATTGCAGCGCGTGGCCTTGATCGGCTCGTCCACCGCCAGGATGATCTCGGCGATGCGGGTTTCGGTGCTGGCCCGGGCCAGGCGATAGCCGCCGCCAGGGCCGCGCACCGAGCGCACGATCCCCGCCCGACGCAGCCGCGCGAACAATTGCTCAAGATAGGACAGCGAAATTTCCTGCCGTGTGGCGATATCGGCCAGTGAAACCGGACGATCCGCCCCATGCCGGGCCAGATCCGTCACCGCCATGACAGCATAACGCCCTTTGGTATTCAGCTTCATGTGCCGCCTGCCTCCGAGGCCGAAAAACCTTGTTTTTCAGCGTCTTCACCGCGTATAGAGCGCCTTCACACACGCGCCCTGACGCGCCGCTTATAGGTTCTCCTACTGCAGGGGTCAACAATAAGACGGCGAGAACGGGCTTTCTGGCCGCCATTTCCGATCCTGACGCTAGGTCAAAAACCGCCCATGCCTGAAGTCGTCTTTACCGGCCCCGCCGGTCGCCTCGAAGGCCGTTACCAGCATCAGAAGAAGTCGGGATCGCCGATCGCGATCATCCTGCACCCGCACCCGAATGGCGGCGGGAACATGAATAACCGCATCGTCTACGACCTGTTCAATACCTTTGAACGGCGCGGTTTTTCGGTGCTGCGCTTCAACTTCCGGGGCGTCGGCCGCAGCCAGGGCCAGTATGACGGCGGCATCGGAGAACTCTCCGACGCCGCTTCGGCGCTCGACTGGATGCAGAGCTTCAACCCGAACGCGCAAACCTGCTGGATCGCGGGATACTCCTTCGGCGCATGGATCGGCATGCAACTGCTGATGCGCCGTCCCGAGATCGCCGGCTTCATCTCGGTGTCGCCGCCGGCCAATATCTACGACTTCACCTTCCTGGCGCCCTGCCCCTCGTCGGGCCTGATCACCACGGGCCTCAAGGACACCGTGCTGCCGACCGCCGACGTGGACAAGTTAGTGGACCGTCTGAAGGCACAGAAGGGCATCGTGATCGACTACGACAAGATCGAAAACGCCAACCACTTCTACACCGACGCGATGCCGCAGCTGTTCGAATCGATCGAGAACTATCTCGACAAGCGCATCCCGCGCATCGTCGAGAGCGGCTAACCGGTCCCGGCTCGCCACTTCGCCCAGCGGCTGCGCAGCAGCCCTGCGAACAGCAGTGTCAACGGCACGCCCAGCGCGAGCGCCTGCATGCCCAAGGGCTCACCCGTCGCCGTCGCCCAGACGCCGAACAGGCAAAGCGCGCCCAGCAGCGCCGTGATGACAGACAGGATCACCACGCCGCTAAGCCCGGTGCCGGCCGTATCCATCCGCTCGCCTGCAGGGCGGGGATAGCCCGCAGCCACGATGGCCGCGCCGATCTGTTCAATGAAATCGTTGAAGCCGTTCAAATCCAGCCGCACGTTGCGGCCCTTGCCGATATGGCGCGGCGCGAGGCGGTAGCGCGCGCCCGCACGGCTTTCCATCTCCGCCACCGGCATGCCGTTCAGAGCCTCGCCCATCCGGGCGGCGGCGATGTCGGCGAAGGCGATGCGAGCGTGCCGATAAGGCCCCAGCAGCGGAATCAGCGGGCGCTGGCGGATTTCCAGACTGTCGGCATGAAGGGTCCACGCGCGCCGCGAGGCGGCGAGCAGCGGCACGGCGACCAGCGAGCAGAGCAATGTCAGCGTGGCCAGGGTCATCAGGCCGGTGCCCCATGACACGGCATCCTTGATCGCGCGCTCGTTCATCATCATCCAGATCAGTAACGCGATCATGCAGGGCGCCCAGCCGAGCAACAGCGCGATCGCCCAGCCCCGGCTGAGATAAGGCGTTTCGTAAACCGCAATCGGCGTCTCGGCCGCCACGACCTGCGGCGGCCTCGCAGGCCGTCGGTCGCGCCATTTGGCGAACGGGTCGCTCATGGCTTGCGCGCCAATCTGCCGCCGGTCAGCGGTTGCGGCACGCCTGTCGTCGTCGGAACGCTGAGCGGCAGGCCGCGCAGATGCCGCGCGGCTAGAAATGCGAAGGCCTCGGCTTCGAGGAAATCGCCACGCCAGCCCACCGCCTCCACCGGCTCGACGGGGACGCCCAGCGCGTCGTTCAGCGCCGCCATCATAGTCGGATTGCGCCGTCCGCCGCCGCAGACGAGCCAGCGCGTCGCGGGCGATGGGAAATGCCGTGCCGCCCGCGCAACCGTCTCCGCAGTAAAGCGAGTCAGCGTCGCCGCGCCCGCCGCCGCGTCCAGTCCGCGCACTGGCGCGATGGAGAAATCCATCCGGTCGAGCGATTTCGGCGGCGCGGCGTCGAACCAGGGATTGTCCAGCATCGCCGCCAGAACCGCCGCGTCGGGCGTCCCAGCTGCCGCCAGGAAGCCGTCCTCGTCGATCGGTTTGCCGGTATGCTGCAAAGCCCAGTCGTCCAGCGCGGCGTTGCCGGGGCCGGTATCGAAGGCCAGAAGCCGATCGTCCGGCCCGACCCAGGTGACGTTCGCCACGCCGCCGATATTCAGCACCGCGACCGGAAGCGCGGTGCGCAGCCCCCGCACCAGCGCCTGATGATACAGCGGCACCAGCGGCGCGCCCTGCCCGCCCGCCTGGACGTCGGCGGTGCGGAAGTCGAACACCACGTCGATGCCGGATGCGGCCGCCAGCCCCGCCCCGTCACCGATCTGCCAGGTCAGTTTCTGCGCGGGGCGGTGCAGCACCGTCTGTCCGTGGAACCCGGCATAGTGAATATCGCCCGCCGAAAGGCCGGCCGCGGCGACAGTCCGCGCCAGCGCGCCGGCATGGGTGTCGGTCAGCAGCGTTTCGGCGGCGGCGATCGCTTCGTTGGTCGAGCCTTCGCCCTCGCCCATCGCAGCGGCGATGGCGGCCCGCAGCAGCGCGCGCTGTCCCGGCTCGTAACGCAGTGTCAGCGCCGGGCCGAAGCTGAAGATCCGCTCGCCGTCGGTCTCGATCAGCGCGGCATCGACGCCGTCCATCGACGTGCCGCTCATCAGACCGATGATCCGCCAAGGCCCTGCTTTCGTCACGCCGCATCCCCGTGCTATCGCTCGCGCCCCGATTTCCGGGCCATTCGAGTATACGATGACGACCTCAACCGATTTCATCCGTCTGCTGCAAGAGCGCCAGCAGTTGCACACCTGTTCCGATGAAGCCGGCCTTCGCGCCCGTTTCGCCGAAGAGATCGTCACGGCCTATATCGGTTACGACTGCACCGCGCCCAGCCTGCATGTCGGCCACCTCGCCAATATGATGATGCTGCGCCGGCTTCAGCAGGTCGGCGGGCGGCCGCTCGTCATCATGGGCGGCGGCACCACCAAGGTCGGCGACCCGTCTTTCCGCATCGACCAGCGCCAGCTGACCAGCGACGACGTCATCAAGGCGAATATGGCCTCGATCAAGACCGCCTTCGACAAGGTGATGACGTTCGGCGGCGGACCCACCGACGCGATGATGATCGACAACGCCGACTGGCTCGACGGGCTGGAATACATCCCTTTCCTGCGCGAGGTCGGGCGGCACTTCTCGGTCAACCGCATGCTCTCGTTTGACAGCATGAAGAACCGCATGGAAGGCGACCAGTCGCTCTCCTTCCTCGAATTCAACTACATGATCCTGCAGGCTTACGACTTCGTCGAGCTGTACAAGCGCTACGGCTGCATTCTGCAGATGGGCGGCTCCGACCAGTGGGGCAACATGGTCAACGGCATCGACCTCGGCCACAAGATGCTGGGCAAGCAGCTCTACGCCACGACCTGCCCGCTGCTCACCACCGCCTCGGGCGCCAAGATGGGCAAGACGGCGTCGGGCGCGGTGTGGCTGAACGAAGACCAGCTCCCCGCCTTCGACTTCTGGCAGTACTGGCGCAACACCGAAGACGGCGACGTGGGCAAGTTCCTGCGGATCTTCACCGATATGTCCGAGGACGAGATCGTCCGGCTGGAAAGCCTGGGCGGCGCCGAAATCAACGAGGCCAAGAAAATCCTCGCCACCGAAGTCACCGCGCTGGTGCGCGGCCGCGACGCGGCGGACCGCGCGGCGGCGGCGGCGGCCGGCCAGTTCGGCGGCGGCGGATCGTCCGATCTGCCGCGCGCATCCTACGCCCGCGACAAGCTGGCCGAGGGCCTGCCGCTCGCAACGCTGATCGCGGCGGTCGGCCTGACCGCCTCGGCCTCGGAAGCCCGCCGCCAGATCGCAGGCGGCGGCGTCAGGCTGAATGATGTCGCGGTGTCGGACGAGAAGGCGCTGGTCAACCTCGCGGCGGCCAATGCCGATGGGCTGATCAAGCTCTCGCTCGGTAAGAAGCGCCACATTCTCGTGGAGCCGGGCTAACCCTCCGGCTTCTCTACCGGCGAATCGTACTCGAACGGCTTGCGCAGAATGCCCGGCGCGATCGGCGACAGATAACTGACGCCGATATCCAGCGCGTCGGTCGTGCCGGCGATTTCAAACGCCACCGCGAGGATGCCGTTCTTCCCGCCCAGCAGCGGGCCGATGATCGGCACGGGCGCGAAGAGCGTGTTCAGCGTATAGATCGGCGTCAGCACGGCGGAGGCTTTCACTTCATCCGTCTGACGGTCGAAATAGCCGTCCGCCGTCATACCGATCGCCGATCCTTTCATCTGCAGATTGCGGGCGATCAGCCGGTCGCCCTGCATCGCGAGGTCGGCGGTCAGCGTATCGAAGCCGATGCCTTCGCCGCACAGCAGATCCAGCAGGCCCTGGAACGATCCCGCCGACAGCAACCTCACGATGAACGGCTGATCCACCAGCTTGAAATCGCGCATCTCGAACGTGCCCAGCGCCTCGGCGTCGTCGCCGCGCGCCGGCAGCATCACGTCCATGCGGCCATAGCCGCCTGTCAGGCTTCCGAAGCTGGACAGTCCGTCGATGAAGACGCCCATGTCGGTGGACTCCGCGACCAGCCGCCGCCGCCCATCCGTCTGCGGCCACAGACGCGCCAGCATCTCGCCGCTGTCGAGCTTGCCGTAGAGCAGCAGCCCGACCAGATCGCCGTGATCCAGATCGACATCGAACTGCAGATCGCGCGCCTCGACGCCGCCGCGCATCAGCACCCGGTCGGCGCGGATCGACATGGCGAGATGCGGGGGCCTCGCCGGCGACTGCCCGACCGCCGCCTGCGCCTGATTCACGACCGTCGATTCCGAAGGCTGGAACAAGGCGTCCATCAGCGTATCGAGATCGATCGACCGCGCCGTCGCGCTCACGCGCGGTTTGCCGCCGGCCAGATCGATCTGGAAATCCACGTCGTTGCGCCCGGCCACCAGCTTGTTCGCATTGATCGCCAGCAGCGCGCCGTCGCGGCCCAACAGAATGTCGAGTTCAGCGTCGATCCCGGCGCCTTCCAGCCGCACCGGCGCGGCGCGATAGCCTTCCGGCACGCGCGTCAGCTCGGCGGTCGCCTTGGCCGGAACGCCCGGCGCCTTGGCGTAGCCGAGTTCGGGGATCGACAGGCTCGCATCGTCCAGCGTCACCTCGGCTGAAGCGCTAACCGGATCGAAGCCGATGCCCGCCATGCTCACCTTCACCGCCGCCGGGCCGTCGAGGTAAGGCCCCGGATCGACGCCCAGACGCACGCGCAGCGCCTCGTCGATCACCGCCTCGGCCTGGATATGGGTTGAGACGCGATCCGGCCCCGGATTGAAATTCTCCTCCCACGCGAAATTCGCCTCGACGCCTGCGACCTGGCCTCGCCCCGTCGCTTTCAGATCCTTACCCGTCACCGCGAAATGCGCGGCACCGCCGGTCAGATTTATGTTCTCGGCGATGTGCATCGACACGTTCTTCAGGTCCGCGCCGATATCGAAGACGATGTCTTCCACCTTCAGCGACTTCAGCGTCGGCACGATCAGCTTCAGCAGAATGTCGGCATCGCCGCCGACGGATTTCGGGTCGAGCCCGAAGCGGCTGGGATA
>JAPUEF010000197.1 GCA_027492655.1 Alphaproteobacteria bacterium
TCAGGTGTCTGTAGCTCTGCGGTGCGCCGCGCCCGACCTCCAGCCTCACGGCCTCCCACCAGCCGCTGCCGGGCCGGCAGACGGGGCCGGGGCCGGGGTGTTCGGCAAGCTCGGTGAAGAAGGCTGTGAGCGCGGCGAGGATCGGGTTGCGGCCGGACGCCCGCGCCGCGATGCGCTCGAAGAGCTCGTCCTGCACGCGGCTGAAGGCGGCGCGGAAGAGCGCATCGCGGTTGGGGAAGCTCTCGTAGAAATAGCGCGCCGTGAGGCCGGCCTCGGCGCAGATGACGGCGACCGTGGCGCCTTCGCGGCCAACGCGAGCCGAGGTGTGGATGGCCGCGACGATAAGCCGGTCACGGCGGTCGGCCTGGCGCTCGGCGAGCGGAATGCCGCCATAACTGCGGCTGGGGGTGAGGGTCATGGGCCGTTCTTGACATGTCGGGCCGATACTGACAATCTGACAATGTTGATTGTCAGATTGTCAGTTCAACGGGAGATCCTCGTCAGATGGCCGAAGCCACCGCCCTATCCACCTCCACCTACAAGCGCGACTGGAAGAGCGCCTTTGCGGCGGTCCGCAAGCTGCTGGCCGACCCCAACGATACGGTGCAGGTGTTCCGCATCATGCAGGCGCTGAACGGCGCGGCGACGAAGTGGGGCTACGACAAACTGGTGGCGACGCCGGAAGGCGGACGCATGGCGTATCGCCGCGAGGAGCTTTGCGAAAAGCTGATGGACCGCGCCTGGGTGAACGGCTTCGCGCCCGGTACGGTGGGCGCGGCCTATCGCGATTTTCTGGATCGCACCGGCTATTCCGCCGACGGGCTGAAAGAAGTGAGCAATCAGGATCGGCAGGCCGAAGACGTGGCGCATCCTTATGCGTGGTATGGTCGCCGTCAGCGCGATCTGCACGATATCTGGCATGTGCTGACCGGCTATCAGGCCGACGAGCCGCTGGGCGAATTGTGCCTCGTGAACTTCTCGTACGCGCAGGGCGGGGGCCTCGGCTGGGGCTTCATCGCGAAGATGGGCGTGCTGAAGACGCTGTTCAAAAAGAACGGCTGGACCGTCTATCGCGCGGTGCGCGAGGGTTATGCGCGCGGCCGCAAGGCGGCGTGGCTGAACCATGAGGATATCGAGGTTCTGTTCGCCGAAAATCTCGACGCGGCGCGCAAGCGCCTGCGGCTCGACCCGCCGGTCCGCTACAAGGCGGCGCAGCGGGCGTTGAGCGAGACGGGCTTCATGGGCTCGGCCATCGCGGCGGAGTGAGCGGGGCGCGCAGAGCTGTCACTTCCACCATGTCGGCGGCTTCTGGAGGCGAGCGTTCCAGGATCTGGCGGTCACAAACAGAACCACGGCAACGACCACTGTAACGAACAGGGGCAGAGCTGCTTCCTTCACGCCAGCGCCGAGCCACGCGTAAATCAGGCCGACGCTTACCAAGGACCAGAGCACCGCATATGTGTTGTAGCGGCTCACGCGGGACCTGACGACGCCGGCCGTCATAAAGCCAAGTGTACTGTGGTTGCCGTAGCCGCGCTGCGCCTTGCACCCCTTGCAGACGGTCGCGCGTTCATCGAGTTCAGTGAAGCAGAACGGGCACTCAGCCATAGCGACCCCCCAAAATTCATCCAGACTCCCTTCGTAAGAAAGGAATCTGCTTCCGTCCATTCAGAATTCAGAACGAGCCGTCAGGCGGCCTTCAAGTGCGACGGGCGGCGGAGGTCTTCGGCGAGAGACAGGCCCATCAGGTCGATGAAGTTTTCGGCGTAGAATTTGGCGCGCTGGAGGTCGGTCAGCGGGCGGAGCGAGTCGTCGAAGCGCTTGAGCGGATTGCGGCCGCCTTCGACATGCGGAAAATCGGACGAGAAGAGCGCGACCTCGTCGCCCGCCTCGCGGATGATCCAGCCGGCGTCCTCGTGCGGGTAGGGCGTGACGCGGATCTGGCGGCGGACGATCTCGGATGGTTTCGCGCTGAGGCGCTTGAGGCGATCTTCGTTCTTGATGAAGGCCATGGCGGCGGCGTCCATGTTGCGCATCCAGCCGGGCAGCCATGAGGCGCCGAGTTCGATGACGCCGAATTTCAGCTTCGGAAAACGGTCGAGCACGCCGTCGAAGATGAAGGCGGCCAAAGTCTGCATCACCGACATCGGGATGGTCATGTAGCTGACCGAGGTGAAGTTTTCCTCGCCGCCGTGGAAATCCTTCACGCGCGGCATGCCGTTTTCAAAATAAGCAGGGTTCAGTTTTTCCTCGCCGCCGACATGGAAGAGAATCGGGACGCCCGCTTCTTCCGCCATACGCCAGACGGGATCGAAGGCGACATGGGTGGGGCTGTGGCGCTGCGGCGGCCGGGAGGGGATCATCAGGCCCTTGCAGCCGATGTCGATGGCGAGGCGGGCGCTGGCCCGCGCCCGCTCGAAATCCTCAAGCGGGATATAGGCCGTGCCGAGCAGGCGGCGGT
Source organism: Alphaproteobacteria bacterium (assembly GCA_027492655.1). Classification (GTDB taxonomy): domain Bacteria; phylum Pseudomonadota; class Alphaproteobacteria; order Micropepsales; family Micropepsaceae; genus JADZAI01. The sequence goes on from JAPUEF010000197.1 coordinate 2,462, forward strand.
CGATGGCGCAGAAATCGGCCATCATGCGGTTGTGCGCATCCGCCGCCGCGTAGCAGAGGCCCATGTCGTTCGACTGGTCGAGGCCGAAATTGCCGAGGCAGTAGGTGGTGAAGACGAGCTGGCTGGCGAAGCCGAGGAGATCCAGCGTCTTCGGGCGGTCGGCGCGCAGGAAGCTGCCGAGCGCTTCGTAGTTCTTGCGCAGCATGATGTTCGCATCCTCGCCTTCGCGAAAGGCGGGATCGGCGTGCTGGGCGCGGGCGGTCTTCGCCCATTCGAAGTCGCCGTCCTTCTTGTGCAGGTAAGGAAGGTCGTGGAACGCCTTGAGATACGCTTTATCGAAATAGGGATCGAGGCAGCCGTCCAGCTCCATCAGATGGCTGTCGGCGTCGTGGATGAGGCGGTCGCTGGCGTAGGTCATGGCTTCCCTCCGGCGTCTTGCTGCGCCGTGCACGGAGGATGCGCGCCCGCGGGCGGCGACGCAACGGCTCTGGACGCGAAGGCCGGGGTTCGCTATGGGGCGCGCATGACATCGGGCCGGAGCTTGCGACGAGGCTGAACGAGGCGGCGACATCGCCGCCGCGGCCTTTTCGCGCTTGCTCCTCCGCTTGAAAGACACACCGATGTTCACGCTCCGCAAAGAACGGCCCGAAGACGGGCCGGCGATCGACGCCCTGCTCGACACCAGCTTCGGCCCCGGCCGTTTCGCCAAGACCGCCTATCGCCTGCGCGAAGGGGTCGCGCCGGTGGAGGCGCTGTCATGCGTCGCCGAGGAAGACGGCGCGCTGCTGGGGACGATCCGCTACTGGTCGGTGCGGATCGGCGGCGCCGCCAGCCTGATGCTGGGGCCGATCGCGGTGCTGCCGGAGCATCGCGGGCGCGGCATCGCGGTCGCGCTGATGAGCCGGACGCTGGACGAAGCGGCGGCGCTGGGCCACCGGGCGGTGGTGCTGGTGGGCGATGAACCGTATTACGCCCGGGTGGGCTTCGCCAAAATCGCGCGCGGCACGATGACCATGCCGGGGCCGGTGGATTATGCGCGGTTGCTGGGGCGGGATCTCGCGCCTGGCGGGCTGGCGGAACTGCGCGGGGCGATCGGGAAAGCCGTCTGACAGGAGAGCGCCGCATGCCAGATCTTTCGCCAGCCTATCTCTCCGATATCGCGACGCAGGTGGGATCGCTGAGCGCCTTTCTCGGCGGCTTTGCGGCGACGTTCCTGGGGACGCTGCTGGCGCTGGGGCTGAAGGGGCGGATGGCGTCGGTCGCGATCGGGTTTTCAGTGGTTTCGGCGGTATCGTTCATTGCAGCGGTGGTGGCCTCGACGGCGCTCGTGGCGCTGCTGCATCCCGAAGCGCCGGCGGCGGTGGGCGGCGTGTCGTCGGCCGGGCCGCGGGCGCTGATGACGCTGGCGTTCCTGGTCGGGCTCTATGCGCTGCTGGTGAGCCTCGCCTTCAGCGGCTGGACGCGGTCGCGCGGAACGGGGCTGACGACGAGCATCGCGGCGGGGCTGGGTATCGTGCTGGTCACGACGATGCTGGTCGGGATCGGTTAGCTCCCCTCGCGTCGCCAGGCGGCGACCCAGAGGCCGAGGGCGAGGATCACGGCGATCAGCGGGTCGAGCAGCGTGGTGCGGCTGACCGAGAGCGTCGCGTAGTTCTGACGATCGACGAGGCCGATCCAGCCGGGGCCGCCGGCGGCCCGGCCGGCGCGGACGCGGCGGGTCGAGGGAACGCCATCGTCGATCCACGAGACGCGGCCGCCGCTGGCCTCGGCGACCGGCTGGAAGATGTCGGCGGTGGCGCGGACGTCCTGGAATTCGCGCGGGTTGAGCGCGCCTGAGGCTGCGACGGCCGTGAGGTCGGCTTCGTTCACGCGGTAGAGGCCGATGGCGGCGGCGCTGGTAGCGCCTTCGAAACGGCCGGGCGACACCTCGGTCAGGGGGATTTCGACGGTAGTGCCGTCGGGCCGCGTGACCGTGGCGGGGCCGGCGCTCTGGCCCATGGTGCGGCGCGTGATCTTCAACACGCCGCCATTGATCTCGGCGGTGAGTTTTTCCTCGTCGAGATCGGGCTCTTTCATCAGCCAGTGGGCGAGACGGCGCAGCAGCTCGGCCTGCGGGCCGCCGCCGTCATAGCCCCGCGCCCACAGCCAGGCATGGTCGGACAGCAGCAGCGCGACACGGCCCTTGCCGACGCGGTTGAGGAGGAGCAGCGGCTTCTTGTCCGGCCCTTCCATCACGGTTTCGCCCTTCAGCGGATAGGCGTCGGCGACGCGCATCCAGCGGCCCCAGCTCGCCTCGTGGTCGGCGGTGTTCGCGCCGCTGAGGCCCGCCGTGACGGGGTGGCGCTGGCCGGCGTCGGTGACGCGGGGGCGGAAGAGCTTTTCCGTGACGGTCCCGGTGGGCGCGGCGGGCATGATGTCGCCGAGCGCGCTGTCATAGATGGTGAAGGGCGAGGCGTAGTCGGGGCCGGACGCCACCATCAGCGCGCCGCCGTTTTCGACGTAATGCGCGATGTTCTCGTAGTAGTCGGGCGGCAGGACGCCGAGACGCTGATAGCGGTCGAAGATGATGAGGTCGAACTCGCCGATCTTCTCCTCGAACAGCTCGCGCGTCGGGAAGGCGATGAGCGACAACTCCTCGATCGGGGTGCCGTCCTGCTTCTCGGGCGGGCGCAGAATGGTGAAGTGGACGAGATCGACCGCCGGGTCGGCCTTGAGCAGATTGCGCCAGGTGCGCTCGCCCGCGTGCGGCTCGCCCGAGACGAGCAGCACGCGAAGGCGATCGCGCACGCCGTTGGTGACGACGACGGCGCGGTTATTGAGAAGGGTGAGTTCGTCGGGACCGGCGGAAGCCTCGATCTCGATGACGTTCTCGCCGGCGTGGGGAAGCGCGATCCGGATTTTCTCCAGTTCGCCGACACGGGCCTGCACGCGGGCCGCCTCGGCCCCGTCGATGCGGACGACGACGTCGGCGGTGCGGCCGCGCGCCGCGTCGCCCGCGCCCTGATCCTCGACCCGGACGGCCAGCTCCATCGGCTTGTCGATGAGCGCGAAGCGGGGGCCTTCGACGAGAACGAGGCGGCGATCCTTTTCACCGGGCTTGCCGGTGATGAGGGCGTGGACCGGCGCGGCGGGAAGGTCGGGCGCGATTTCCACGTCGTGCGCTTCGCCGTCGGTCAGCAGGATGACCCCGGCGACGCGGTCGGGCGGCGTGTCGGCGAGGGCGCGCCGGGCGGCGTCGAGAAGCTGGGTGCCGTCGGCGGTGGCGGGGCCGCTGTCGATGACGCGGACATCCAGCGATGCGTCGCCGGCCAGTTGCTTGCGCAGGGCGGCGAGGGCGTCGGCGGCCTGTCTGCCGCGTTCGCCGATGGCCTGGCTTTCGGAGGTGTCGGTGACGATGACCGCCACGTCCTTGATGCGCTCGCGCTCGGTTTCGACGGCGACCGGGTTCAGCAGCGCGGCGAGCAGCATGGCGGTGGCGGCGAGGCGCAGCCATGCGCCGCGCGCGCGCTGGAGGAAACCGGCGAGGGCGATGGCGGCGGCGAGCGCGGCGGCGAGGATCACCACCCATGTCGGGGCCAGCGGTTCGAAGGCGAGGGCGTAGCTCATTGGCCCATCCGCTCCAGCAGCGCCGGGACATGGACCTGATCGGCCTTGTAGTTGCCGGTGAGGGCGTACATCACGAGATTGACGCCGAAGCGGTAGGCATATTCGCGCTGGCGCTCGCCGCCCGGCCCCATCGCGTAGAGCGGGCGCATATAATCATCCGCTGCCCACGCCGCCGCCCAGTCGCCGCTGCCGATGACGACGCTGGAGACGCCGTCGCCCAGCGCCTCGGAGATCGGCTCGCCATCGGCGCGCTGGGCCTCGACCCAGACATCGCCATCGGCCTGACGGCCGGGAAAGGCATTGAGCAGGTAGAACGCCTTGGTCAGCACATGCTCGCGCGGCACGCGCTGGAGCGGCGGCAGATCGAGCTTCTTCAGGATCTGCTGAAGCATGGCGGAGGCGGCGCCCGGTTCGGCCCCGTCGCGGCTGTCGAAGAGGATGGTGCCGCCGTTCTTCATATAGGCGTCGATGCGCTGAAGCGCGGCCTCGGAGGGCATCTCGCCGTCGGGAATCGGCCAGTAGAGCAGCGGGAAGAAGGCGAGTTCGTCGGTGTCGAGATTGACGCCCATCGGCTCGCCCGCCAAGACGGCGGTGCGGTTGTCGAGGATGCGGGTGAGGCCGATCAGGCCTTCCTCGCTCATCCGGTCGAGTTCGGCGTCGCCGGTGCGGACATAGGCGAGGTGGGTCTGGCTCGCCGCCTTCAGCGCGAAGGCGTCGGCGTCATCGGCGCGGGCAGGCGGAACGGGCAGCGCCAGGAGCGCGGCGATCGCGAGCGCCGCGCTCGCGGCGGCGCGGCGGCGCAGGCCGAAGCCATAGCCGCGCAGCAGCATCGAGGCGACGGCGTCGATGAAGAAGAGCGCGAGGGCGAGGCCGATGAGCCAGGGCTTGAAGGCGATCTCGCTGCGCTGGCCGTAGGCGCGCGCGGCGGCGCCGCCGGGCAGGTCGGGGAAGGGCTGCAGCGTATCGCCGGACGCGAACAGATTGATCGCCAGCGTGGCGGCGCCATCGCCATAGAGGCCGGGCGGATGTTCGGGCGAGGGCGTCGCCTTGTCGCGCGCCACCGGCGTGACCGACGCGCCGGGCTTGCCGAGGCGGCCGAAGCCGTCGAGGACGAGACGCGGCTTGAGGCTGGCTTCGCCTGCCGCGATCTCCTGATCGCCGCCCGCGACGCCGCGCCCGAGCGAGAGCAGGCGCTTCAGCATATCGACGAAGAGGCCGGAGAGCGGGAGGTTGGACCATTCCGCATTGGCGGTGACGTGGAAGAGCACGATCCAGCCTTCGCCATGCCTGGCGGCGGTGACGAGGGGGGTGCCGTCGGAGAGCGAGGCCCAGGTGCGGCTTTCCAGTTCGAGCGAGGGTTCGGCGAGAACCTGGCGCTTCACCTCGATGTCGGCAGGCGTCGCAAGGCCGGCGAAGGGGCTGGCCTTGGCGAAGGGCGCGAGGGTCTGCGGCTTCTCCCATGACAGCGCGCCGCCGATGGCGCGGGCGCCGGTCTGGCGCAGGCGCACCGGCAGAAGCTCGTCGCCGCCCGCCGCGAGGCGGGGGCCGGCGAAGCGGACGAGGATGCCGCCCTTCTCGACCCACTGGGTGAGCTTCGTCGATTCCTCGCCCGTCACCTGGCCGACATCGGCGAGGATCAGCATCGAAACGCCGCGATCAAGATGGTCGCCGATGCTCCCGACGCGGGCTTCGGCGGTGTTTTCGAGCGCGCGCTCAAGATAATAGAGCGCCGAGAGAAGGGGCTGGCCGCCCTGGCCTTCGTCGCCGCTGACGATGCCGACCGGGCGGCGGCGGGCGCTTTCATCGAGCAGCGTCACCGCGCCGGCGCTGGAGCGGATGTCGATCGTGAGGCGCTCGATGTCGTTGCGCAGGCCGCTGGGCGTTTCGAGACGGGCTTCGGCTTTGGTTTCGCCGGCGGCGAAGGTGAAGGGGGCGGCGGCGATGAAACGGCCGCTCTCGCCGAACGCCTGGACATTGCCGCCCAGCGCCGGGCCGGGCGCAGCGCGCAGGAGATGCGCGGTGAGGCCGGTCGCGTCGATGGTCGGGGGCAGCAGCGCGAAGGCGGGCGCGGCCCCGTCATCGAGGAAAATGTCGGTTTCGCCATAGCCGATGAGATCGGTGACGGCGGCGGCGGTTTCGGCGTCGCCGACGCCGTCGGCCAGCCATACGACGCGGCCCTTGAGGCCGTTCGCGGCGATGGCGAGGCGAGTCATCGTCGCGGCGCGGTCGGGGCGGAAGGGTTCGGGCTCCAGCGCCATGGCGCGGGCGAGCGCGTCGGCGGGGTCTTCCTTGCGGATGTCGAAACCGGCGGAGGCGGTGGGCGCGAGGAGGACTGGAATGTCGGCGCGGCGCGCATCCTCGATGAGGCCGCGCATCTCCTCGCGGCGCTCGTCCCAGCGGTGGGCGGAGGCCCAGCCGTTATCGACCACGAGGATGAGCGCGTTGTCGGCGCGGGTCAGCGACTTCGCGGCGTTGATGACGGGATCGGCCAGCGCGAAGACCACCAGCGCCGCGGCGGCGATGCGCAGAAGCAGCAACCACAAAGGAGTCTTGTCGGGGGTTTCCTCCTCGGTCTTCAGGCCGGCGAGAAAGCGCAGGCCGAAGAATTTGAGACGCCTGGGGGCGGGCGGGGTCACGCGCAGCAGCCACCAGATCACCGGCAGCGCGGCGAGGCCGATCAGCGCCAGCGGCGCGCCGAAGGAAAGGGCGCCCATGCCTAGGCCTTCGCTTTTCCGCGCCGGTCATCGGACAGGCGGCGATAGACAGACAGCACGGCGGTTTCGGGGGCGCGGTCGGTGCGGTGCGACTGGAAGCTCCAGCCATAGCGCGCCGCGATGCGCTGCAAGGCGTCGCGATGGGCCTGGAAACGGTCACGATAGACCGTGCGGAGACTCTGAGCGCGGCCGACAAGCGCGGCGTCGAGGCCTTCGACGCCTTCAAAGCGCATGCGGCCTTCAAAAGGAAATTCCTCTTCCGCCGGATCGACGACCTGAATGAGATGGCCTTTCGCGCCGCTGGCGGCGAACAGCGCCACCATCGCCTCGAACCGTTCCGGCTCCATGAAGAAGTCGCCGGCGGCGAGGACCGTGGAATGGCGCGGCAGGGCGACCGGCGGCGGGGCGTCGTCGCTTTCGGCGTCTTCCGAAAGGCGCGCCGCGAGGCGGCGGACGGCGATGCGGCCGATGCCGGTTTCGCCGATTCCGAGCGCCCCGACGCGCTCGCCCGCGCGGGCGATCAGCGAGGCGACGGCGAGCAGCAGCACGCTGGCCCGGTCGATCTTGAGCGGCAGGGCGTCGGCGGAGCGCCAGCGCATCGAGGGCGAGGCGTCGCGCCAGAACCACACGGTCTGCGCCGCTTCCCATTCGCGCTCGCGCACGAAGACATGCTGCGACTTCGCCGATTGCCGCCAGTCGATGGCGGTGATCGGGTCTTCGGGCTCATAGCGGCGGAACTGCCAGAAGCTGTCGCCGGGGCCGGTGACGCGGCGGCCATGGACGCCGAAGGCGACGGTCTGGGCGATGCGCTCGGCCTGAACCAGCAGAGGCGGGAATCGCGCCGCCGCGCGCTCGGCCTGTTCCCGCAGCGCGTTCCAGCGGCCGGGCCGCCGGATGTCGTCGGATCGGGCGTTGCCGCTCACACGGTCTCCGCGACGAGGCCGCGAATGACGTCGGCGATGGTGATGCCTTCAGCGCGGGCGGCGAAGGTGAGCGCCATGCGGTGGCCGAGAACGGGCTGGGCGAGCGCGGCGATGTCGTCGGTGGAGGGCGCGATGCGGCCGTCGAGCAGGGCGCGGGCGCGGGCGGCGAGCATGAAGGCCTGGCCGGCGCGGGGGCCGGGGCCCCAGGCGATCTGGTTGCGGACGCGCTCGGAGGTCGCGGTCTCGGGGCGGGCGCCCCTCGTGAGGCGGAGAATGGCATCGACGACCTTCTCGCCCACCGGCAGGCGGCGGACGAGGGTCTGGATCTCGACCAGCTTCGCGGTGTCGAGAATCTGGGGCGCGGCGGCATCGTCGGCCCCGGTGGTAGCGATCAGCATGCGCTTTTCGGCTTCGAGCTCGGGATAGGCGACGTCGATCT
>JAPUEF010000198.1:0-9644 GCA_027492655.1 Alphaproteobacteria bacterium
TGTTTCGGCGCTGGAGGCGGCCGATCCGGGCCGCGCCTCGCGTCAGGCGGCGCTGGCGTTGATCGTCGCGCGCCTCGGGGCTGCGGCCACGGAAGGACGGTCTTTCGAGGCTGAACTCGCGGCGCTGACGGCAGCTTCGCCCGCCACCGACGTTTCGGCCTTTGCGCCTTACGCGGCGCGCGGCCTGCCGACCATTCGCGCGCTGTCCGATGGGTTGGAGGCGATCGACGGAGCGGTGCGCGAGGGCGCGGATTTCGACCGGGGCGGCGACTGGTTCGACCGGGTGTGGCGCGGGATCGGGCGGCTGGTCACGGTGCACGAGGACGGGCTGGCCGAGGGCATGGAGCCGGAAGATCATCTGGCGCGGGCGCAGTATCATGCCCGGCGTGGCGATCTTCCCAACGCCTATGCCGAAATGGACCGGCTTTTCGGCGCGGCGCGCGGAGCGGCCGCGCCCTGGCTGGCCGAGGCCGCAGCGCGGCTGGCGCTGGATGCGGCGCTGAGCGATCTGACCGCCAAAATCCTGGCCGACCTCGCGCGGCCCGCGCCATGACCCGTCTCGTCTGGCTGTTCTTCATCGCGGCGGGGCTGGCCGCCGGGGCGGCTGTGCTGTCGGGGCAGACCGGCGAGGTGGGCATCAGGCTCGGGTCCGTCGAATACCGGATGCCGCCCGCCGTCGCGGCGGCGCTGTGCGTCGTGGCGGTGGCGGCGCTGGTGGGTGTGTGGCGACTGATCGGGCTGGTCTTCGACTTGCCCGGCGCGATGAGCCGTGGCCGGCGCGAGCGGCGGCGGCGGGCGCGCTATCTGGCGCTGGCCCGGGGCATGGTGGCGGTGGCGGCCGGCGATGCCCGCGAGGCGAAGAAGCATGCGGCGCGGGCCAGAGCGAAAGGCAGGGGTCAGGTCGGAGTGGACGAGCCCCTGCTGGCCCAGCTTCTGGACGCCCAGACGGCGCAGCTGGACGGCGACGAGGGCGCGGCGGCGCGCGCCTATGCCGATATGCTGGGCGCGGAAGAGACGGAGTTTCTGGGCCTGCGCGGGTTGTTCGTGCAGGCGACGCGGCGCGGCGACAAGGATGCGGCGCGCCGCTATGCCGGGCGCGCCTTCCAGCTGAGGCCGCAGACGCCCTGGGTGGCGGCGGCGGTGTTCGATCTGGAAGCGGCGGCCGGGGATTGGGCGGCGGCGGAGCGCGCGCTTGCCGGTCAGGCCAAGGCGAAGCTGCTGGACGGGGCCGTGGTGACGCGCCGCCGGGCGGTTCTGGCGGCGGCGGCGGCGCGCGACCGGATGGCTGCGGGGCGTCCGGAACAGGCGCTGAAGCTGGCCGGGGCGGCGCTGAAGGTCGCGCCGGGGCTGACCGAGGCGGCGCTGGCCGCGGCGGCGGCGTTCAAGGCGGAGGGGCGCCCCAAGAAAGCGGCGCAGGTTCTGGAGAAGGCGTGGGAGACGGAACCGCATCCGGCGCTGGCGGCGGCCTATGCCGGGATCGCCCCGGCGGCTGGACGTAGTGTCGAGCGGTTGCTGGCGTTGCGGCCGGATCATCCCGAAAGCCGCCTGCTCTCTGCGGCGCGGGCGGCCGTGCGCGGAGATCATCGCGCGATCGAAACGATCCTGGAGCCGTTGGTCGGCGATGTCCCTTCGGCCCGCGCGGCGCGGCTGATGGCCGATGCGGCGGCGGCGCGCGGCGATACGCTGGCGGCCCGGATGTGGGCCGACCAGGCGCTGGCCGCCCCGCGTGACGGGGTGTGGCGCTGTTCAGGCTGTGGCCATGAGAGTCCCCATTGGGGGCCGGTGTGCGAAAACTGCGGCGCGTTCGATACCCAGGGCTGGCGCGATCCGGCGCATCCGCCTCTGCCGGCTCTTGCGGGCGATGCCGCGACGCTGCTCTATCGCCTCGCGCCGCCGGAGAGCGGCTCGGCGCTGACGGTTTCGCGACCGGATTGAGGCCGCAAGGCCGGGAGGACGCCATGCTGAAATGGATCGGCCGGATTCTGGCAGCGATGCTGGTGCTGATCGGGGCGGCGGGCATCGCGCTCTATCAGAGCGATGTGCCGCGCGCCGAAGCCAAGGCGCGCTATGGCGGCCCGCCCTCGCAATTCGTGACGCTGATGTCGGGGGCGGTTGCGCATTACCGGGTCCACGGCCCCGATGGCGCGCCGGTGCTGGTGCTGCTGCACGGCTCGAACGCTTCGCTGCATACCTGGGAGCCATGGGCCGAAATCCTGGCGGGCGATTTCCGCGTGGTGAGCGTCGATCTGCCCGGTCACGGCCTGACGGGTGCGGTGCCGGGCGGGGATTACAGCCAGAAGGGCATGGCGGGATTCGTGCTGGAATTCGCCGCCGCTCTGAAGCTTGAGCATTTCGCGATCGGCGGGAACTCGATGGGCGGCGGGGTGGCGGCGCGCTTCGTGGTGGAGAATCCCGGAGTGGCGACCGCGCTGATCCTGGTGGATGCCGCTGGGCAGTCTTCGGCCTTGCCGCGCGATCCGGGCCTCGGCTTCATGTTGGCGCGAATGCCGGTGGTGCAGCAGGTGCTGCCCTATATCGGCTCGCGCTATATCTACGAGGCGAGCCTGAAGCAGGCTTTCGCGGACGATACGCTGGTGACGGACGCGATGGTGGATCGCTACGCGCTGCTGAATCGGATGGAAGGAACGCGGCAGGCGACCCTTCTCCGCTTCCAGCTGCCTGCCGACACCACGCTGGAGAGCCGGGCCGGCGAGATCGCCGTGCCCACCCTTATCCTGTGGGGCGATCGGGATACGCTGATCCCGGTCGATGCGGCGGATGTCTGGAAGTCGCGCGTCAAGGGCGCGGAGCTGATCGTCTATCCCGGCATCGGCCATCTTCCCATGGAAGAAGTCGCCGAGAAGAGCGCCGGCGACGTCGCCCGGTTTCTCGCGGCCCATACCCCGTCCTGACGCAGGCCGCCGCATCGGCGTTGCGCCGGGCGATGGTTTGTGGCACATCGCGCCACCCTTTGACGGGCCGCCTTAGCTCAGCCGGTAGAGCATCGCATTCGTAATGCGGGGGTCGCGTGTTCGAGTCACGCAGGCGGCACCATCATCCAGCCGAACCATCCGACGATTTTCAGCCCTTGTCCGCGCAGGCGGCGCATGTGCCGCTGATTTCCACCACCGTGCGGCTGGGGGTGAAGCGCTGAAGGGCCGCCGCCTTGCGGATCGCGCCGCCGATCGCGGGCTCGGCGATTTCCTCGACCGCCTTGCAGGAATCGCAGATGAGAAAGCCGGCGTCGTGCGTCCTTTCGGGATCGAAACAGGCCACGAAAGCATTGAGCGAGTCGATGCGATGGGCAAGGCCCTGCTCGACCAGGAAGGCGAGCGCCCGATAGACGGTGGGCGGCGCGGCGCGTCCGCGTTCGGCCGACAGGCGCTGGAGGATGTCATAGGCGCCGATGGGCTTGTGGCTCTCGGCGACGATCTCGAGCACGCGCGCTCGCGTTTCGGTCAGCCGCAGACCCCGCGCCTCGGTCAGGCGTTCGGCGGCTTCGCGCGCGCTGGCGCGGCAATGGCTGTGGTCGTGGCTGTGAGCGGCGGTCATATCTTTCTGACTCTTAACACATTCTGCCCGTCTTGGACCGCTCCGTCCAATCCGGGTCCGATTGCTGCGCCTGCTAACGTTGCTGAAATGCCATAGAGCCGAAAGAGCGTTTGATTGGAATCACTTAAGGCCTGCGCCGCGGTCCGGTCCGCTTGACACATATGGGAATCCCGTATGGTCTCGACAACGGACTGCAAATCAGGCGCCGGGGGGGCGTCATTCCGCACGACAGACCCGAATACGGGCGCGGCGGTTTCGGCATCCCAAAGCCCCTTCGCGTTTGTTCGCGCGTCAAGACATTCGACGTCGATTTAAAAACGACCCAAGGGGGAAACCAATGACCAAGAGCACCAGCCTGCGGGCAGGTCTGATGGCGACCGCAGCCGGCGCGAGCCTTATCGCGCTGGCCGGAAACGCCGCTGCTGTCGAGTACAATGTCGGAAGCCTGAAGGTCACCTTCGACACGACGATCTCGCTGGGCGGCTCGATGCGCCTTGCTGACCGCAATGACGAATTCCTGCCGGAAGGCAATGGCGGCAATTTCGACCCGCGCTCGGCCGGCGCCGTGCTCTCCAACCCCGCCCCCGGCGGGTTCGGTCTCCAGGCCGGGACCAATCTCGCCGGTCAGGCGCTTCCGGCCGCCGTCACCGTCACCAACAACGCGAATAATTTCGACGGCTCGATCAACACCGACGACGGCCGCCTGAACTTCGACAACGGCGACTGGATCGGCGCGAGCGCCAAGGTCAGCCACGACGTCCAGCTGGAATACGACAACTTCACCGTCTTCTCGCGCTTCTACTATTTCTACGACAATGTGCTGTCGTCGAGCGACGTGGGCCGTTCGGGCCTGTCGGACCGCGCGAAGGATCGCATCGGTTCGTCGATCCAGCTCCTCGACCTCTATCTGTCGGGTAACTTCAATCTCGGCGATCTGCCGCTGAACGTCCGCGTCGGCAAGCAGGTGGTGAGCTGGGGCGAAGGCACGTTCATGCTGAACGGCATCAACGTCGTGAACCCGATCGACGTTTCGGCGTTCCGTCGCCCCGGCGCGGAAATCAAGGAAGGCCTGCTGCCGGTTCCGCTGGCGTATATGTCGCTGGGTCTGCCCGCCAACCTCTCGCTGGAAGCGTTCTACCAGTTCAAGTTCGAGCCCTATAAGATCGATCCCTCGGGCTCGCCCTTCTCCGGCGCCGATATCGTGTTCGGCTGGAACACCAACGGTCGCGGCAACCTGAACGGCACCATCTATACGACGGGCAGCCTGTTCTCGGGCACGCGCCGGAACTGCATCGGCGACAGCGATACCGGGCCGAACCAGTATTCGAACGGATCCGGCGACACGTCGGCGGCCGGCACGTTGAACAATAACGGTCTTTCGGGCGGCGTGAATGTCGGCCTGCTTCCGGTCCCGACCTGCGTTGCCGGCAGCCAGCTCGACTACATGACGCCGAACCAGCTGGGTCTCACCGAGCTCAGCAAGAACACCCGTGGCGATATGGACATCGTCACCCGCGGCGAGGACATCAATCCGTCGAATGACGGTCAGTTCGGTCTCGCGCTGCGCTGGTATGCCGAAGAACTGGGCGCGACCGAGTTCTCGGTTTACTACGTCAACTACCACAGCCGCCTGCCGTTCGTGTCGCTGTCGGCCGGCGCGCCCTCGCTGGGCATCTCGACCACCAACTTCAACATCAACGTCACGCCGCAGCAGCTGGCGGGCGGTCCTGCCGCTATTCAGGGCGCGCTGGCGGGGCGTTTTGGTCCGGCGATCGGCTGTATCAACCCGGCCTTCGGCCCGGGCGCTGCGCCCGGCGTGTTCGTGGATCCGCGCTTCGCCGCGCTGGCCGCCCAGACGCTGTCCGATCCCACCAACCTGATCAACGCCACGTCGATGACGGTCGCCAACGCCTATCTCGGCGATGCCGATCCCTCGACGCCGGGCGTGCAGCCCTTCTTCTCGGCGTCGCAGATCGCGAATCCCTCGACGGCGAAGAACTTCCGTTCGGCGATGGGCATCAACTGCGCCCTGGCTCTGGCGCAGTCGAAGCTGGTCGATACCGACGGCAATGGCGTGCTCGGCACGTCGGGCGATCTGCCGATGCTGGTCAACGGCTCGGAGACGCTGAACATCCAGTACGACACCCAGGCGGATATCCTCTATCCTGAAGACATCCAGCTGTTCGGCTTCTCGTTCAACACGACGATCGGCGGCTGGGGCGTGCAGGGCGAAATCGCCTATCGTCCCGATGCGCCGTTCCAGAGCGATACCGACGCCCAGACCATCGAAGCGGCGGCCGCCTCGTGCTCGTTCCCCGTGGCGGTGGCCGACCTTGGCTACTTCAACTTCGAAGGCCTGAATGTCGGCGGCACCGGCGCGTGCAATCCCGGCGCGACCGACCATCTGGACGGCGTCGGCCGCTACCGCACGCATTCGGTGATCGAGAACGACATGTGGACGTTCAACATCGGCACCACGGCGACGTTCACGACCTCGGATCCGATCGTCTCGTTCCTGGGCGCCGATCTCGGCATCCTGGTGACGGAGTTCGGCGCGGTCTACGTGCCGGGCGTCGAAGACACCTGGCTGACCAACGACAACGGTACGCCGACCTCGATCTCCCGCATGACGACGCAGTACCAGAACCTCGGTTGCCAGGGTTCCGATCTCGGCCTCGGCGGTCTGCTGGGTCTGGACTTCAAGCCGTCGAAGGATTGCCGTCCGACCGACTTCTCGTTCGGCTACGTGCTGCTCTTCCGCCTCGACTACAACAACGCCTTCGGTTCCGGCTGGCTGGTGAGCCCGTCGCTGGCGTTCAGCCACGACGTCATGGGCTATACCCCGGCACCGTACGGCAACTACATGGAAGACCGCATGTCGGTGAACTTCTCGGTCAGCGCCACTCTGGACAACAAGTGGCGACTGGGTGCTAGCTACACGAACTTCTTCGGTGGCGACATCCGCAATAAGGCCACCGATCAGGACTTCGGTTCGCTGACCTTCTCGTACTCGTTCTAAGGGGGCCTGAAACTCCAAGGATCACCAGGTCAGAGCGGCCCCGCCCGGGATAGACGGGCAGGGGCCGCCGCCGGCCACGAAATTCCGGAATGCGGGGGACACATCCGCGACCGCGTTGCACGAAAAGTCTCTCAGGAGGAAACATCCAAGATGCGTAAGACCACCATTCTGCTCGCGTCCGCATGCGCTGCGGCTCTCGCCGGCGTCGCGGTGGCCAAGGTTCCCGCGGAAGTCGCGGCGCGCCTCGGCCAGGATCTGACGCCGTTCGGCGCCGAGATCGCGGGCAATGCCGACGGCTCGATTCCCGCCTGGGACGGCGGCCTGACCGCGCCGCCGTCGGGCGTGAAGTTCGACCCGAACGCCAAGGGCTATCCCGATCCGTTCGCGTCCGATCAGCCGCTCTACACCATCACGTCGGCCAATGCCGGCAGCTATGGCGACAAGCTGACCGACGGTTACAAGGCGCTGCTGGCCAAGAAGTCGGGCTATAAAATGCCCGTCTATCAGTCGCGTCGCTCGTGCGGCTATCCCAGCTTCGTCTATGACGCGAACAAGAAGAACGCGACAGTCGGCGAGCTGCTGAAGACGTCGGACGGCCAGCTCGACGGCAACGGCGTGTCCGGCGCCATCATGGGCGCGCCGTTCCCGGTGCTGTCGAACGGCCTTGAGCTGGTATGGAACCACACGCTGCGCTATCGCAGCTTCAAGCTGACGCGCCAGTTCGCGGCGTTCCCGGTTCAAACCTCGGGCGACCCGATCAGTGGCAAGATCACGTTCCAGGACGAAGCCATCCTGCGCTGGTCGGACCCGTCGAAGGCGCGCGCCGAAGACCTGAACAACATCTCGCTGCTCTATATCGCCAACACCGTCGCGCCGGCGCGTCTGGCCGGCAACGTGGTTCTGGTGCATGAATCGCTGAACGCGGCCGTCGAGCCTCGCAAGGCGTGGCAGTACAATCCCGGCACGCGCCGCGTGCGTCGCGCGCCGGACATCAGCTATGACAACCCCGGCACGAACACCGACGGTCTTTCGACCTCGGACGCCTTCGACGGCTATAACGGCGCGCCCGATCGCTACGACTGGCAGCTGGTCGGCAAGTCGGAGAAGATCGTTCCGTACAACACGTACAAGATGTCGAACGCGTCGTACGCCGATCTGGTGCTGAACGGTTCGCTGAACCAGGATCTGATGCGCTATGAGCTCCACCGCGTGTGGACGGTTCAGGCGACGCTGCGTCCCGGCACGCGCCACATCTACTCGCGCCGCGTCAATCATCACGACGAGGACTCGTACTCGATCGTCGCGACCGAGCTGTATGACGGCCGCGGCGAACTGTGGCGCGTGCAGGAAGAGCCGCTGCTCTCCTACTACCACGTGCCGCTGTGCGGTGCCGCGGGCGAGATGGTCTATGACCTCCAGGACGGTCGTTACCTCGCCGGCTCGCTGCGCAACGAAGAGCCGCCGGTGAACTACTCGGCGAACGAGCTGACCGAGGCGCGCTACTCGCCGGACGCGATCCGCCGTCTCGGCACGCGCTGATACGGTCCGCCTGATGCACGGCCCGGCCCTTTGACAAGGGCCGGGCCGTAGCTTCTCATGCGTATATTGCAATTCTTTAGTCCGGACGAATGACGATGACCTCTCGTCTCAAGCGCAGCCTGGTTCTGGGCGGCATGACATTGATGCTTCTGGGCACGGCCGCTGCGTCCGACGATCCGTATGCGCCTGTCGCCAATCCCGATTTCAAGGCCGGTGACTCGACGCCGACCGGCCTCATTCTCGACGATCTCCTGCTGAGCGCGACGCGGGCCGGCGACCGTCTGGTGATGGTCGGCGAGTTCGGCCATGTCGCGCTGTCCGATGATAACGGCAAGACCTGGCGTCAGGCCAAATCGGTGCCGACCCAATCGACGCTGACCTCGGTGGTGTTCATCGATGCGCAGCACGGTTGGACCGCCGGACACGACAAGACGATTCTCGTTACGACCGATGGCGGCGAGACCTGGACGACGCAGTACACGCGCGAGATATCGGCCGCCGCCGGTATACCGCTGGAACCGCGCGGCCGTGCCGAAGCGCCGCCGACGCCGACCGAAGATCCTGGCCTTGCGCCGGAGACGCCGATCGATGGCGCGGCTCCGGTCGATGACGCCGCTCCGGTCGAAGACCAGGCCTCGACCTCCGCCGACGGTTTCGTCGAAGGCGACACGACGGGTAGCGAGGTCGAACCCGATATTCCGTTCCTTGGCCTTGTCTTCACCTCGCCGACGCACGGTATTGCGGTCGGCGGCTTCAATTATGCCGCCGAGACCAATGACGGCGGCAAGACTTGGACCCCGCGACGCCTCGTGAAAACGGCGGCCGACGACTATCACCTGAACGCCGCTTTCGCCGGCCCGGATGGCTCGCTGTTCGTGCCGAGCGAACTGGGACAGGTCTATCGCTCGCTCGACAATGGTGCGACCTGGGACATCGTCCAGACTGAATATGAAGGCTCGCTCTGGGGCGGTCTGACGCTGAAGGACGGGTCGGTCGTGGTCGTCGGCATGCGCGGCAATGTGTGGCGCAGCCGGGACAAGGGCACGACCTGGGAGCAACTGGCGGCGGATGCGACGCCGGAATCGCTGTCGTCCGGCACGCAGCTTGCGGACGGCACGATCGTGCTGGTCGGGATCGGCGGTGTGATCCTGCGATCCACGGATGACGGCAAGACGTGGGATACCTCGCTCAGCCAGGTGGATCGCAAAGGTATCGCGGCGGTGGCTCAGGGCCATGACGGCATTCTGCTGCTGCTGGGCGAATCCGGCCTTCGCGAAAAGGCGCTGGACGCGGCCAAGCCGCAGGGCTGACCGCCCGACCCCCGGTTTCCCGATTTCGCTTTCCGAAGGCCCGTCTTATGGCGGGCCTTCTGCTTTGCGGGGTTCAGCTCCGCATTTCGTGACTCGACGTCACGAAGATGACGATTGCGTCATTTTCACTTGTCGTTTCGGCAAGCTGTGACACACTGAACGAAACAATCATTCGTCGCAATTCAGCGCCGGAGAGGGCTTGGGAGAGCCAGATGAGCAACATT
>JAPUEF010000198.1:9656-10075 GCA_027492655.1 Alphaproteobacteria bacterium
GGCCTATAACGCCGTCGATCCGCAGGACTTCCCTGCGATGATGGATGTCGAGCGCTACGGTGCGCGCTCGACGGCGTTCGACAAGATCATCTCGGCCACCCACGAGCATTTCTGGGATCCGCTGGACAAGAAATATATCGACTTCACCAGCCCGTGGGATCTGGAGAAGGACTATCTCGTCGATCCAATGTCCTCGCCGGACTTCCGTACAGCGATCGGCGACAAGCTGGACGAGCGCGGCAAGATCAAGCTCGTGAACATGAATACGCTCTGGTCGCTATCGTCGATCCTGCACGGCGAGCAGGGGGCATTGGCCCTTTCCGCCTCGCTCTGCCACATCCTGCGCGATCCCGGGGCGCAGGAATACGCCGCCAACCAGACCCGCGAAGAAGCCCGCCACGTCACGGCGTTCAGCGCTT
>JAPUEF010000199.1 GCA_027492655.1 Alphaproteobacteria bacterium
GCGCCTTCACCGCGCCGATATTGGCGTAGCCGCGCGCTCCGCCGCCCGCCAGAACCAGTCCGACCGCCCGTCCGGTCATCAGCCGGGCCAGCCGGGCCACGTCGCCGCGTTGCGTCAGGCGGATATTGTGCCGCCCTTCGGACGCCGGCGGCAGCACGTCGTTGCTGTTCGCCGCGCCGTGCAGCACCACCAGCTCGTATTTCCGCCCGGCCGCCGCGACCTGCTCGAAGGCGCGGCCATGCGCCGTCGATCCCGCCCGCGTCAACAGCATCACGCGGTCGGCCTGCCGCAGGCAATGCTGCGACCACGGCGATCCCGCCTCGTCGCCGATATAGATCACCAGGTCGTTCCGGCTCTCGGCGTTGTATTCAACTTCAGAGCCTTCGCCCTTGTTGCGTATGTCGAACACCGCGACGCGCAGCCCCATTCCGCTGAGCGATTCCGCCAGCGAAACGCCGAACCCCATCGCGTTCGCGCCGGGCTCCAGCGGGATCATCGCGAACGTCTTCGGTCGCATCAGCGCGGCGGCCCGCGCCGTCGTCGCGCGCAGTCGGCGGATGATCAGCCGCGTCAGCGTCGTCATGATGCGCGGCTCGCGTGCCGTCAGCCGCGTGAACGCTGCTTTGGAAAGACGCAGCAATTCGCTGTCCCGCATCGCGATCAGCCGCGCCGAATGCGAATCCCCCGCGATCAGGCTCATCTCGCCGGCCGTCTCGCCCGCCGGCACCTGCGCGACGAGGCGTTCGACGCCCTTGTCGTCAGCGACGTGAACTGCCAGCCGCCCGCTCACCACCAGAAAGACGGCCTCGTCATTTTCGCCGTCGCGATCGAGATCGGTCCCGCCGGGCAGCGCGAACCACGTCGCCTCGGCGATCAGCCGCATCACGCAGGCATCGTCGCACTCGGCGAACAGCGGAAAGCTGCGGACGCGGTCGTAAAGCCCCGATGTTTCCGCCGCATCGCCTTCCATCGCGGAGAAGATGCGGCTGAACTGGGTGCCGATCTGGGCCAGTGTGCCGGCGATCACCATGCCGTCCACCCGCCGTCGACGCAGATCTCCGCCCCCGTCACGAAGCGCGCCGCATCGGAGCCCAGATAGACGATGCTGCCGGCGATTTCCTCCGGCTGACCCACCCGGCCCAGCATGGTTTTTTCGGCCAGCGCCCTGGCGAAATCGGGCTTCGCCGCCTGGATCGACGGGCTGGGGAAGGGGCCGGGCAGCACCGCGTTCACGCGGATCGCCTTCGGCCCCCAATGCGCCGCCATGTGGCGCGTCAGCTGGATCAGGCCCGCCTTGGCGGGACCATAGGCGGCGGGCGAATTCAGCCCGCTCGCGCCATAGATGCGCGGATCGGGCGCCACTCGCGCATACATCGTGGCGATGTTGATGACGCCGGCATGCCCGGTCGCGCCGACCGCCGCCTCCAGCGCAGCTTCCGCGGCGCGCATGGATTCGAACGCGGCTGTGACGGCGGAGCGATAGGCGATGTCGAACGCTTCCGGCGTCTGCGCCTCGATCTTGCCGGGCTGCACGGTGACGGCGTTGTTGACCAGAATGTCGAGCCGCTCCAATCCGCCGAAGAAGGCGCGGACGGCGTCGAAATCCATCATATCGAATGCGGCTATGGACACGGACAGATCGGAACTGGCGAGTTCCTGCTGAAACGCGGCAAGCCGCGCTTCGTTGCGTCCGTTGACGATGACGTGCGCGCCGTGACGGGCCAGGGCCGTCACCATGGCGCGGCCCAGATGCCCCGCGCCGCCTGACACGAAGGCCGTTCGGCCGTCCAGCCGGAAGAGTCCGCTGACGGCCGATCCGCTCATCAATCCTCGGTCGAATGCCTCGGCCACAGGGCCGGGTTCAGAAGCGCTTCGGGGAAGCGCGGCAGGCGGGGCTCGATGCTGTCGATTTCATCCTGCGTCATCGGCTCACCGTCGAACAGCGCCAGGTTGCGGTCAAGCTGCTCCTCGGTCTCCATGCCGATCACGATCCCGTCGATCCAGTCCTGCCCGCGCACATAGGCAAGGCACAGATCGGCGATCGACACGCGCTTGTAAAGCTGAGCCAGCGTGTCGAGCATATACAGCGTGCCTTCGGCGTCGATGCCCTGCACCTTGGGCCACACCATGGAATCCTCGCAGGCGAGAATGCCCTGCAGATAGACGCTGCGCGCATGCACCGTCACGTCCTCGCGGGCGCGCGCGGCGTTCGGCACGCCGGTTTCGCGCCAGCGCTGGTCGATCAGATTGAACGGCAACTGGATGTGCGAGACGCTGCGCATCGCCAGCGCCTGAAAGGCTTCTTCGGGGTTCTGCACTGAAACGCCCAGCCGTCCGATCACGCCGGCCTTCTGAAGGCGCTGCAGGCGCTTCCACACCGCGCCGTTGTGGGCGGTCAGGTGCTCGGCGCGATGCAGCAGCAACGTGTCCAGATTGGCGCGCTTCAGATTGACGAGGCTGGCGTTGACGCTGGCTTCCACCGCCGCTTCGGCCTCGGCTTCGCTCGCCGCGGCCGGCAGCATGGCCAGCGGGTCCAGCTTGGTGATCGTCGCCGGGCCGTCCGCGCCGCCGAACGCCGCGCCGATGCGCTCCTCGGCTTCGCCATAGGCTCTGGCCGTGTCGAACTGGCGGATGCCGAAGCGATGCGCGCGCCGCAGCATGCGGATCGCGCGCTCCACCGAAGGAAGGCCCGTGCGATTGGCCGCGCCGTACTGCGCGCCGATCTGAACAGTGCCGAGAACCAGTTTGGACACGTCGTTTCTCATGGCCGCCAGCATACGGACATCCGTTTGCGGCCCCGTTAATAGCAAGGCGAAAAAAGGGTTTAATAAGGCTGAAGGGCGCTGTGGATCGTGCGCAATCGCTTCACATGTGTGAGCGAAAGCTAACGATTACTGGCCGGTGATTTTCCACACGGATGCGGCCTGGAAAATCGCCTCGCCGCGCACCAGGAAATCGCCCCGCGTGAACACCATCGTCCGCGTCGCGCGCGTCACGACCGGCGTCACTTCGATCAGATCGCCGGGGCGGCCCGCCCGCAGGAAGGTCGAACTCTGGCTGACCGTCACGCACCATGAATTCGGCGGACAAGCCCCCCACGCGGCATAGCCCAGAACGGAATCGGCGAACGTCATCAGCAGCCCGCCGTGAATGACGCCGCTGGAATTGTCGTGTCGTTCGTCGGTGGGCAGGCAATAGGTGATCGTGCCGTCGGCGTTGCGGCGCCGAAACGACTGGAAGGCATAGGCCTCGTACGGATCGACCAGCGGCACGGCCTCGTCATAGCCGTCCGGCAACGCCACATCCGGGCGCGCCGGGCGCTGCACCTTGATGCCGTGCGCCGTCTCGGGCAGGCGCGAGAGCCAGTCTCCGCTCATGCGCCGATGATCTTCCAGATGCCGGTGGCGGTCATCAGAAGTTTGCCGTCCTGGGAAAGATCGCCCGCCACGAAAATCAGCGACCGCGTGCGCCGGGTGATGGCGGCCCGCCCCCACAACACCGCCCCGGCGACCCCGCCGGCCAGAAAATCGGTGTTCAGCGTTACGGTCGAGGCGACCTTGCCGTCAGTCTGCTCGTGCACGGTGAAACCCAGCACATTGTCGGCGATGGTCATCAGGAAGCCGCCATGCAGCGCGCCTCCGCCGTTCAGATGCTTGGCTTCGGGCAGAAAGGCGAAACGCTTCTCGTCGCCCGCCGCCTTGGACGGATCGCGCAGCAGCGGGCCCACATAGGCGTTGAAGCCGCCCATGACGTGGGAGTGAAACGAGGTCAGGTCTGGATGCGATGTCATGTTGCGGCCAGTCATAAGCTGCGCCGCGCCTCACGCCAAGCCGCCCTTACTCCCAGGGCTTGCCGCCGTAGTAATCATCGCTCTCATTGCGATAGGCGCGGTCCTTGTTGGCGTCGCGTCCCTTCATCGCATCGGCGTCGTCCTGCGCCGTGCGGGGCGGTGCATAGGCCTTGATCGCCCGCAGCGTCGCGGCGTCCGGCTCCATCAGCGCGGCGACGCCGGTCTCGTCGCCCGGCACGGGCTTCATCAGCAGACCGTCGCAGGCCGGCTCCAGCACGCGCCGCTCCGGGCTCAGCATCGAACAGGTCGCCCAGGTATAGCCCAGTCCGCTCTCGTCGATCGCGGTGTCCTGGGTATTACGCTTCACATATTCGCGGATCGCCTTGGGATCGATCGGCTGCACGCCGGCCGCCAGCGGCGAATCCGGCCGCGCCTCAAGATCCGACTGCACGTCCAGCTTCCGCACCGGCGGGGGCAGGGCGTTGCTGGGGCGGTCGGTGGCGATGTCTTCCTCGGCCGGTTCCGGCGTCGCGGTCTTCACCAGCCGCGTCACGACCAGCTCCACCGCCGGCCTGTCCTGCGCCGCGCTGTCCGACAGATGCATCGGCTTCCAGTCGGGCGAGATCAGCAGCAACGCGATCAGAAGCGCATGGAACGTCACCGATCCGACGATCCACAGCTTCAGCTGCGGCCGCGCGGTCGCGCCGGCCCTCTGATCTGTCCATTGCTCGAATGCGATTGCGGTCACGCGGGCTTCCTGATCCCGCAATATGTCGGGAGTGAGGCCCGATTATGGAAGCCCGCGTCTGCGCCCGCCTCAGTGCGAATCAGAATCATGGGGATAACATCGGGGACAACGGAAATGGCCGATTGACGCAAATCTGAAACGTGAGACGCTTCTCGCGAGGTTGATCGAAACCGGCTCGCGAAAGCGGGAGATTGGCGCGAAAAACCTTTCAGGTCCACGGTGGCGACGGCCACCGGCGGCGATGGCGAAAAAGGCTCCGCAAGGGGTTGGAAGTACCCACCGACGGCAAGGCCTGCGATGCGGAAGGCTTTCACGAGCGGACGCATCGGTCCATGAACCCGAAACGGCGGGCCAATGCCGTTAAGCGGGCGCAAGCGGGGCTGCAAGGCCAGCGCGGCGAGACCGGAGGCGCGACGTCAGCCCCTACGGTCGAGCTTCGGAACAGGCGATCCGGCGACGGATCGTGGGTTCAGCCTCCGGAGGCGCGCCGCAAGGCGAAAGCTCGCGAGGCAGCTGAAGCCGATGAATGTGCCCGGCGACGGACGCATTGACCGGCGGAAAGCGGCGGAGAGCTGCATAGGTCGAAGCGAGGCCGCAAGGCCTGGCGCAAGAGGTCTGAGAGCAGAAGCGGATCGCCGAGGGGCGCACCTCGGCGATTTTGCTTTTTGGGCTCCCTCATGTCGCCCATCGATGTCTCGCCGATTGTGATGATCGTTTCATCGCGCTGTCACCGATATTTCGTGCAGGGCCGGTAGCCGCTCCCTCGAACGCCATACCGGGTTCGGGGGGAAACCGATGAACGTCAGATTGAAACGCCTGATGAGCGCGACCGCGCTCGCCGCCGTGCTCGCCACGCCGGCCTTCGCCGCCGCCGTTTCGGGCCGTGTCATCGATACGACCGGCCAGGCCGCGCTGGAAGGCGCACAGATTATGATCGTCGAACTCGGCCGCGTCGCCCAGTCCGGCCCCGGCGGCGCGTTCCGCTTCGTCGATGTCGCGCCCGGCGCTTATACGCTCCGCGTCGCCTATGCCGGCGCCGATACGGTCGATATGCCCGTGACGGTGGCCGACAGCGGCGATCTGACGCTCGACGTTCGTGTGGGCCCGGAAGCCGATGCCGCCGGCGAAAGCGTCCTCGTCATCGGCCAGCGCGCCAATCTTTCCTCGTCCATCTCGCGCCAACGCGCCGCCGACGGCGTGGAAAGCGTCCTCACCCGCGACTCGATCGGCCAGTTTCCCGATCAGAACGTCGCCGAATCGGTGCGTCGCGCGCCCGGCGTCAACATCCTGAACGATCAGGGCGAAGGCCGGTTCATCGCCGTGCGCGGCCTCGATCCCGATCTCAACGCCGCCTCGATCAACGGCGCGCGCGTTCCCGCGCCGGAATCCGACATTCGCGCCGTGGCGCTCGACGTCATCCCGTCCGAGCTGATCGAATCCATCGAGATCAAGAAGACGCTGACCCCCGACATGGACGCTGACACGATCGGCGCCTCCATCGAAATCAACACCACCAGCGCTTTCGACCGCGAAGGCACCTTCGTCGGCGTCACGCTCGAAGGCTCGTATAACGACCTCAACGAGAAGGCCTCGCCCAAGGCGGCGCTCGACTTCTCGACGGTCATCAACGACCGCCTCGGCGTTTCTGGCGGCGTCTCGTTCTACCAGCGCAAATTCGCCACCAATAATGTCGAGGCCGAAGGCTGGGACGTCACCGACGACGGCGCGGCGATGTTCGAGAAGCTGGAATATCGCGACTACGACGTCGAGCGCACCCGCATCGGCCTCTCGCTCGGCTTCGACTACAAGCTTGACGAGGACACGACGCTCTACCTGCGCGGCCTGCATTCGATCTTCGAGGATCAGGAATCGCGCCGCCGCCTCACCTTCGACATGGACGACATCGAACCGTTCGAAGGCGATAACGGCTCGGCCACCTACGACAGCGCCGACGAACGCATCCGCGTCAAGCGCGACCTGAAGGATCGCTTCGAGCGTCAGCTCATCTCCTCGGTCGTCTTCGGCGGCGAAACCTATTCCGGCGACTGGAAGTTCGACTACGCGGTCTCCTGGTCGCGCGCTTCGGAGAACGAGAAGGGCTCCACCGATCCCGTCGCGTTCCGCCGCGACTTCGAGGAACCGGGCGAGCTGGTGGTCGGGTTCGAAGGTCTCGACCGCTTCAACCCGCGCTATAACATCATCACCGGCGCGGCGGCGTTCCTCGACCCCGCGGAATACGAATTCGACAAGTATGAGCGCACCACGCGCAGCGCTTCGGTCGACAAAGACGTGCAGGCCCGCTTCGATGCGGCGCGTGAATTCGCGCTGGGCGACGGCGCGCTGGAAATCCAGTTCGGCGGCAAGATCCGCGCCCGCAAGAAGACCTACGATCTCCAGTTCGATGTCTTCGACGGCTTCGATGACGATCTGACGCTGGCCGATGTGCTGGGCCGGCAGGACTACGACCTCGCGCTGATCGATCCGGTTCCCGGCATCGTCGCCTGGCGTCGTTTCCTCGCCCAGAATAGCGGCTCATTCGAGCTGGACCCCATCGACACGCTGTTTGAAAGCGCCGCCGCCGACTACGCGGTCGATGAGGATATCTATGCCGGCTACCTCATGGCGCGCTACGAGACCGAGACGCTGCGCATCATCGGGGGATTCCGCGTCGAGCACACCAGCAACGACGTGAAGGCCAATCTGGTCGAGCTGGTCGAGGAAGGCGCCATTCGCGACGGTCAGGAACTCGATGAAGACACGGTCTTCATCACGCCTGTCGGCTTCAAGCGCGACTATACCGACTGGCTGCCCAGCCTGTCGCTGCGCTACGAGGCTGCGCCCGATATCGTCCTGCGCGCCGGCGTCTATCGCTCGGTCGTGCGTCCCAAGCCCGGCCAGATGGCGCCGCGCTTCCTCATCGAGGAAAACGACGACAACGAGCGGGAGGGCGAATTCGGCAATCCCGATCTGCAGCCCTATCGCGCCTGGAACTTCGACGCCGCTGCGGAATGGTATTTCTCGCGCAACGCCGTCGTCTCGGCCGGCCTGTTCTACAAGTCGATCGACAATTTCATCGTCGAGGCGAATTTCGAGGACGTCACCTTCAACGGCATCTTCGCGAACGAGGCGAAGATCCCCATCAACGGCGAGAAGGCCGAAGTCTTCGGCCTGGAGTTCAACCTCCAGAGCGAACTCGATTTCCTGCCCGATCCCTTCGACGGCCTGCTGGTCGGGTTCAACTACACCTATACCGACGCCACCGGCGACATCGGCGACCGCCGGATTCCGCTGCCGGCCTCCTCGCGCCACACCTTCAACGCCATGCTCGGCTACGAGAAAGGTCCGTTCAGCGCCCGCCTCGCGGCGTCCTACCGCTCGGGGTATCTCGACGAACTCGGCGGCGATCCCGAAGAGGACCGCTACGTGAAGGATCACATGCAGTACGACGTCACGCTGAAATACCGCGTCACGCCGAAGGCTCAGCTCTTCATGGAGTTCATCAACCTCTCCGACGAACCCTATATCGCCTACCAGAAAGGCCCGGACGGCGAGCGTCTGCTCCAGTACGAGGACTATTCGTGGACGGCGAAGGCCGGCGTTCGCCTGACATTCTAGGCCGGCTCCTCCCGGCCTCTCCCTGTCCTTCGCCGCTTCGGCGGCGAAGGATTCTTTTCTTTCGCATGCCCGCCGGGATGGCCCGGTGCGGGCGACACGCGGCTCCGCATGACCCATTGCATCGGCACGCCCAAGGACTGATCCCATGACGCTGCGTTTCGCCGCCGCCACCGCTCTTGCGCTCATCCTCGCCGGCTGCGGCGATGGCAAGGTGGCGATCCCGCAAGGCTCGAAGGCCGCCGGCGATCCGGCGAAGCCCGTCGCCGCGGTGATGGAGACGCTCGTCACCACCGATCCCGCCGTCGATGCCGACGATCCGGTCCTTTGGGCCGACCGCCGCGATCCTTCGCGCGGTCTTCTCATCGGCACCGACAAATCCGATGGCCTCTACGTCCACGACCTCACCGGCAAGGTGCTTCAGTTCTTCCCCGACGGGCCGCTCAACAACGTCGATCTGCGCGAAGGCTTCACGGTCGACGGCAAGGCCTATGTGCTGATCGCGGCGGCGGAGCGCGACCGCTTCGGCATCGTCACCTATCTGCTCGATCCCGATACGCTTCAGGTGAAGCCCTATGGCTTCATCCCCACCGACATGGGCGAACCCTATGGCTTCTGCATGGGCAAGCGCGGCGACGCGATCTATCTCATGCCCAACAACAAATCCGGCGAGGCGCGGCAGTATCGCGTCACGGCCGGGCCGAACGGTCCCGAAGCGGTGCTGGAGCGGACCATGAAGGTCTCCAGCCAGACCGAAGGCTGCGTCGTCGATGACGAAGCGCAGGTCTTCTATCTGGGCGAGGAGGATATCGGCATCTGGCGCTTCGATTTCGACCCCAAAGGCCCGGTCGAACCCGTCAGCGTCTATGCCGTCGATAGGAAGATCCTCACCGACGACGTGGAAGGCCTCACCGTCATGCGCGATGGCGCCCGCAAATATCTCATCGCCTCCAGCCAGGGCGACAGCACCTACCCGGTCTGGGAAATCCAGGGCGCGATCTACACCTATAAAGGCCGCTTCGCGGTCGAAGGCGGCGCCATCGACGACGTCACCGTCACCGACGGCATCGACGCCTGGTCCGGCCCCATCGGCGCCTGGCCGGAGGGCGCCATCGCCATGCACGACACCGACGACGGCGACGGCAAGCAGCAGAACTACAAGCTGGTCGATTGGCGCGACGTGAAAAAGGCGCTGGGTCTGCCCTGAAGGAAGGCCGCCTTATTGCGTCACGCCGCCGTTTCCGGCAGGAAGCGGCGTGGCTTCCCGCGCAATGCTCATCCGTTCCGTCGCTTTCGCCGCCGCGGGGTTCGCCCTGCTGGCGGTGGCGCTCATCGGCACATTCTGGATTTCCGGCCGCCAGCAGAACGCCGTGGCGCTGGTCGAACATGCCCTGCTGGTCCAGAAGCAGATCAACCGCGTCTATACCCGCCTGATCGGCGCCGAATCCGCCGACCGCGGCTATCTGTTGCTGGGCGACCCGGCCTATCTCGCGCCCTACCAGCGCTTCGTCGAAAGCTATGCCGCCGACATGGACGAGCTGGCGCGTCTCGTCGCCGATAACCCGGCCCAGATCGCCAACCTCGCCGAACTGCGCCCGCTGATCGATCGGCGCATCGACATGATCCAGAAGAAGATCGACCTCGCGGACGCGGGAGACCGCGATGCCGCGCTGGCGCAGTTGAGGACCGGCGAGGGGTTCAACCTCACCGAGCGCATCCGTAACGTCACGCTGGAGATGTATGGCGAGGAAGACCGTCTCCTTGCCGAGCGTCGCGATGCGGCCGCCGATACCGCCCATTGGCTGCAGATCAGCCTGATGCTCGCGTTCGCGGCGATGATCTTGGTCGCCGT
>JAPUEF010000200.1 GCA_027492655.1 Alphaproteobacteria bacterium
CCCCCCCCGCTCGCGCCCGTCGTCCCGCATCCGCTTCAGATCGCGGGCGAGGCCGCCGCCGACAAGCGCGCCCGCATCGCCGCCAGCCTCGGCGATGCCGATGCCGCCGTGCTGACGCTGCCTGAATCCATCGCCTGGCTACTCAACATCCGCGGCGGCGATGTCGGCCATGTGCCGCTGCCTCATTCTTTCGCGGTGCTGCACAAGAACGCCGCCGTCGATCTCTATCTCGACGGCCGCAAGGTGACGGATGGCCTTAGCCAGCATCTGGGCAATGGCGTTCGTCTGCGCGATCCGGCTGAATTCGGTGCAGGCCTCGACGAACTGCGCGGCCGGACCGTCCTCGCCGACCCCGCCAATGCCGCCGTATGGGTGTTCAAGCGTCTCGAAGCGGCGGGCGCGAAAATCCGCAAGGGGGCCGATCCCATCCTTCTGCCCAAGGCGCAGAAGAACGAGGCCGAGATCGCCGGCGTCCGCGCCGCCCATATCCGCGATGGCGCGGCCCTCAGCCGTTTCCTGAAATGGGTGACGGAGGAAGGCGCGGCAGGCCGGATCAGCGAAATCCAGGCCTGCGAGAAGCTCGAGGATTTCCGCCGCGAAACCGGCCAACTGAAAGACGTCAGCTTCGACAGCATCTCCGGCAGCGGCCCGAACGGCGCCATCGTCCACTACCGCGTCACGCAGAAGACCGACCGCAAGCTCCGCAGCGGCGAACTCTTCCTCATCGACAGCGGCGCGCAATATCTCGACGCCACCACAGACGTCACCCGCACTGTCGCGCTCGGCACGCCCACGGCGGAGATGAAGGACCGCTTCACCCGCGTCCTCAAAGGGCATATCGCCCTCGCCACCGCGCGCTTCCCCGCCGGCACCACCGGCGCACAGCTCGACACGCTCGCCCGCGCCCCGCTCTGGGCCGCCGGTCTCGACTACGACCACGGCACCGGCCACGGCGTCGGCGCGTACTTAAGCGTCCATGAAGGCCCGCAGAGCATCTCGAAAAAGCCGATCGCGCAAGCCTTGCTGCCGGGCATGATCTGCTCGAACGAGCCGGGCTATTACAAAACCGGCGGCTACGGCATCCGCATCGAGAACCTGGTCGTCATCCGCGAGGTCGCCATCGAAGGCGCCGAGCGCAAGACGATGGAGTTCGAGACCGTCACCCTCGCCCCCATCGACGTCGACCTCATCGAGCCGTCGCTGCTGACGCCCGACGAACGCGCCTGGCTCAACGCCTACCATCAGCGCGTCCGCGACACCCTCACCCCGCTGGTCGATCCCGAAACCGCCACCTGGCTCAAGACCGCCACCCGCGCGGTCTGATACCTCTCATCCCTCACCGCTTGCGGGGAGGGATGATCACGCCCACCCACCCTTTCAGGGGTGGGTGGCATCGCAAAGCGATGACGGGTGGGACACGTTTCAGCTACAACACCTCCCCATGACCGCTCCCCTCTCCGCCGTCGATCACACCCTCGTCGCCGTCCCCGATCTCGAAGCCGCCGCCAAACTCTGGCGCAGCTTCGGCTTCACCCTCACGCCCCGCGCCGTCCACGGCGGCGGCGCGACGGCCAATCACTGCATCATGTTCCGCGACACCTATGTGGAGCTGATCGCCGCCACCGGCGCCGGCGCCTCCCCGCTCACGGCCGCCCTTACCGCGCGCCCGTCCGGCGGCCTCGGCATCGCCTTCGCCAGCGCTGACGCCGCCTCCACGGTGAAAGCCCTCCGCGACGCCGGCATTCCCACGCAGGATCCACTCCCCCTCGAACGCCCGCTCGATCTCGACGGCGTGGTGGAGACCGTCCGCTTCGAAAACGTCCTCTTCCAGGCCAATCTCCCCGGCCTCATCGCCTTCGCCTGCCACCATCTGACGCCCGCGCTCACCCGCGCCCGCCACGAATGGCAACTCCACGCAAACGGCGCGACCGGCATCATGGAGCTGGTGATCGGCGCGGAAGACCCCGCCGTTTTCCGCCCCGCGCTCGAACAGCTCTTCGGCGTCGATCACGTCGCCGACGCCCCGCACGGCCTCTCTGTCATTCTCGATGGCATCGCCCTGGCGGTCGCCACGCCCACCGGCCTCGCTCACCGCTTCGGCCCGAAAGCCGTCGAGGGCCTCACCCCTCTCCCCGGCCTCGCCGCCACCGTCTTCGGCGTCAACGAACCCGACGCCGCCGGCGCGATGATGGACATGGGCCGCGTGCCTTACGCCGATCACCACCACGGCCTCGTCGTCGCCGCGAAACACGCCGGCGGCATGATCGTCGCGTTCGAGGAGAACTGACGGCGATCACGACGCGGGTCGCGATCACCGCTTTGAGGACAAGCGACTAACTTACGCTCAATCCAAGAATTATCGGGTTATCCACAAGAGCCAGACTCGGTAACGAGCCGCGAATCAGGCAGCCTGTCATGTGGACGATTCGAAATGACGAAGCCGCAGAGCGTTGGAGCGCTCTACGGCTTCAGTTTCGGGTTTCCTGTCGCAATAGGCTGCGGTCAGGGCGTAACCACGAGTCAGTAACGGGACTATCTGTCTCAGCGTGGAGACGGTCAAGCGGCCTACATCACTGTGGAGCTTGATATGTCTGAAGAACCTGAAGCCGCGCTCAAGGCCGGCAAGCGCTTGGAACTTCGTTACAGTAACTATGTCCGCGTCGTGGAGGTCCATGCCGTCGGCAGGACTCGTGCTGGTGACCGTGTGATGCGAGTCTACCAGGTCAGGGGCGGTAGCGTGAGCAAAGAGCCCGAAGGCTGGAAACTCATGCGCCTTGACCGCACCTTTCAGCCCGTCGTCATCGACGAAAGGTCTGAAGCGCCGCGTGACGGTTACAAGCGTGGCGACAAACACATGATGAACATCAGCGCCCAACTCTGACGTTTCCTGAACGCTCGATAGGACTCTAGGGTGTGGCGGATTCCGCCGCGCCCTAGAGCCAATTGACCGCCTTCGAGGAAAACTGATGACCCACATCCTACTCGTTCACGGCGCCTGGCATGGCGCTTGGTGCTGGGATCGCCTCATCGAGCCGCTCCGCGCCGAAGGCTTCACGCCCCACACCATCGATCTCCCCGGCCACGGCGAGAAGGCAGCCGAAACGCAAACCCTCGCCGCCTATGCCGAGGCCGTCGCCGCGAAACTGCGCACCCTCCCCGGCCCTGCCGTCCTGCTCGGCCACTCGATGGGCGGCCAGGTCATCTCCGCCGCCGCCGAGCTCGCGCCCGAACGCATCACCACGCTCATCTATCTCTGCGCCTTCATGAACCGCAGCGGCGAATCCATCTTCGCCCGTGCCGCCGGCGACGACGTCACCCTCCTCGGCCCGCTGCTTCAGCCCCAGGCCGACGGCCGCCTCACCGTCGCCGATGAAGGCGTCAAACCCGCCTTCTATGCCGACTGCTCCGACGAGGACATCGCCTTCGCCCGCGCCCGCTTCGTGCCGCAATCGCCCGAACCTTTCGCCGCCGAACTCGCCGTCAGCGACGCGAATTACGGCCGCCTCCGCCGCGCCTACATCGTTTGCGAGAACGATAAGGCCATCGGCGCGCCCAAACAGCGCGATCTCATCGCGGCCTCACCCGTGGCCTCGCAGATCTCGCTGAACACCAGCCATTCTCCCTTCTTCTCGGCCCCCGCCGAACTCGCCGCCGCCATCCGCGCCTCGCTCGACACCGCACCCTGAGCGCACGCCGCACCGTCGCGACCGACCCGGAGGCCTCGCGCCCGGTTGACACGCGCCGCCCCTCTGTGTTGTCTGCCGTCAAATGCGTATCCTGACCGCGACCCTGCTGCGACTTCTCGGCCCGTCCTCCTGAGGGAGGCGGGGTTTCGTCGTTTTCGCAGAGAGTCGCATTCGCGCGCTTGAGTTGCGCGCCCCCAGTCAGGGATATCCCCCATAATGCTGTCCGATCCGTCCACCAAATATCGCCCGTTCACGACCTTCAACGATGTGCCCGACCGCACCTGGCCGGGACGTCGTACGACCGTCGCGCCGGTCTGGCTCTCCACCGATCTGCGCGACGGCAATCAGTCGCTGATCGACCCGATGGATGTCGAAAAGAAGTCGCGCATGTGGGACCTACTGGTCCG
The DNA here is from genome assembly GCA_027492655.1 of Alphaproteobacteria bacterium. GTDB lineage: Bacteria > Pseudomonadota > Alphaproteobacteria > Micropepsales > Micropepsaceae > JADZAI01. Next base: position 4,094 of record JAPUEF010000200.1, read on the forward strand.
CACCGGCTTCAAGGAGATCGAGGCGGGCTTCCCCTCCGCCTCCCAGACCGATTTCGACTTCATCCGCCTGCTCATCGAAGACAATCGCATCCCCGACGACGTGACGGTCCAGGTGCTCACGCAGGCCCGCGAAGACCTGATCGTCCGCACGTTTGAATCGCTGAAGGGCGCGAAGAAGGCGATCGTCCACGTCTACAACGCCACCCAGCCGCTCTTCCGCCGCGTCGTCTTCAACATGGAGAAGCCCGAGACCATCGCGCTCGCGGTGAACGCGGCGCGCTGCGTGCTGGAGGAAAGCCGCAAATATCCCGAGACCGACTGGACCTTCGAATACTCGCCGGAAACCTTCTCCTGCACCGAGCCTGAATTCGCCGTCGAAATCTGCACGGCGGTGCTGGACGTCTGGCAGCCGACGCCCCAGCGCAAGGCGATCCTCAATTTGCCCGCCACGGTCGAATCCGCCGGCCCGAACATTTACGCCGACCAGATCGAATGGTTCTGCCGCAACCTGCCGGGCCGCGACAGCGTGGTCATCTCGGTGCACCCCCACAATGATCGCGGCACCGGCGTCGCCGCCGCCGAACTCGCGGTTCAGGCCGGGGCCGACCGCGTCGAGGGCTGTCTGTTCGGTCATGGCGAGCGCACCGGCAATGTCGATCTCGTGACGCTGGCGATGAACCTCTACAGCCAGGGCGTCGATCCGGGGCTCGACTTCTCGGATATGCGCGCGACCGTCCGCACGGTCGAACACTGCACCGGCATTACGGTCCATCCGCGTCACCCTTACGCCGGCGATCTCGTCTTCACGGCGTTCTCCGGCTCGCATCAGGATGCGATCAAGAAGGGCTTCGCTGCCCATGCCCGCCGCAATGACGGCGTCTGGGAAATGCCCTATCTGCCCATCGACCCGGCGGATATCGGCTGCACCTACGAAGCGGTCATCCGCGTCAACAGCCAGTCGGGTAAAGGCGGCGTCGCGTGGATTCTTGAACAGGACAAGGGGCTGCAACTGCCCCGCCGCCTGCAGATCGATCTCTCCCGCCGTGTGCAGGAAGAAGCCGACCGCACCAGCCGCGAACTGACCGCCGCCGACATCTGGGGCATCTTCTCGCAGGCTTATGGTCTCGCCGGCCCGGAGCGCTTCAAGCTGCTCGACTACACGACCGCGATTTCAGGCCGCTCCGCGCACCCGCCGCGCTTCGACGGCACGCTCGAAATCGACGGCCAGACCCGCAAGGTCAGCGGCAAAGGCAACGGCCTCATCTCGGCGGCGCTGGATGCGCTGAAGGACGCTTCGGGCCTCACGCTCGACGTGGTCGACTATCACGAACACGCGCTCCGGCACGGCACGGATGCCCAGGCGGCCGCCTATGTCGAATGCCGCGATGCCGATGGCGCGACGGTCTGGGGCGTCGGCATCGACACCGACATCGCCACCGCCTCGGTCAAAGCCATCCTCGCCGCCGCCAACGCTTCGGGCCGCTGACGCGCCAGTCCATGCTGTCCTTTCCCTCCCCTTTTAAGGGGAGGGAGGATCGCGTCGAAGGCGCGAGACCGTCAGGTTCGGCTCGGAAGCTCAAAGCCCGGCGATCTCCTCCAGCCACTTATCCTCGTCGATCACCCGGACGCCGTGTTTCTGCGCGTCTTTCAACTTCGATCCTGCCCCCGGCCCCGCGACCACCAGATCGGTCTTCGCCGAAACAGATCCCGCCACCTTCGCGCCCAGGCTCTCGGCCTTCGCCTTGGCCTCCTGCCGGGTCATCTTCTCCAGCGTGCCCGTGAACACTACCGTTTTGCCCGCGACGGGCGATGAGGTCGCCACCTGTTCAGCTGGCTCAACGGCCAGCAGCGCCAGAAGCCGGTCCACCTCGTCGGTGTTATGTGTCTCGCCGAAGAAATCGGCGATGGCTTCGGTGACGGTGCCGCCGATCTGGTCGATGGCTTCAAGCTCGGCCACCGCCGTCTCGTCTTTCCCCGCGACGGCCCGCATCGCCGCAGCCCATGCCTCCACGGTGCCATAGGCCCGCGCCAGCGCCTTGGCCGTCGTCTCACCGATATGGCGGATGCCCAGCGCGAAAATCAGACGATGGAGCCCGATAGTGCGCCGCGCCGCGATCGCCTCGAACAATTTGGCGGCCGATTGCGGCCCCCACCCCTCACGTTTCGAAATGGCTTTCTCGCCATCGCCATAGCGCTCTTCCAGATGGAATATGTCCGACGGTGTCGCGATCAGCCCGTCCGCCAGAAAGGCGTCGATATGTTTGGCGCCCAGCCCCTCGATATCGAAGGCGAGACGCGAGACGAAATGCTTGATGCGCTCGGAACGCTGCGCCGGGCAGATGAGGCCGCCGGTGCAGCGCACCGCCACTTCGCCCTCCTCGCGCAGCGCATGACTGTCGCAAGCCGGACAGCGATCCGGGAAAACGAACGGAACCGCATCGGCGGGCCGTTTTTCCTCCACGACGCCGATGATCTGCGGGATCACGTCGCCCGCGCGCTGCAGCCGCACGGTGTCGCCCACGCGCACGTCCTTGCGCTTGATCTCATCCTCGTTGTGCAGCGTCGCGTTCGTCACCACCACGCCGCCCACCGTCACGGGCTTCAGCCGCGCCACCGGCGTCAGAACGCCGGTACGGCCCACCTGAATGTCGATGCCCAGCAATTCGGTTTCGGCTTTCTCGGCCGGAAACTTATGCGCGATCGCCCAGCGCGGGCTGCGCGACACGAAGCCCAAGCGCTCCTGTAGGTCCAGCCGGTTCACCTTGTAGACGACGCCGTCGATGTCATAGGGCAGATCGGCGCGCAGGGCCTCGGTCTCGGCGTAGTACGCCATGATCTCTTCCAGTGATTGCAGCACACGCATGCGCTCATTGGTGGCGAAGCCCCAACCCGCCAGCGCATCGACGACGCCCTTCTGGGTCGTCGCCGGCAACGCGCTCACCTCGCCCCATGCGTAACCGAAGAACTGCAGCTCGCGGCTCGCGGTGATGCTGGCATCCAGCTGGCGCAGCGATCCGGCGGCGGTATTGCGCGGATTGGCGTAAGGCTCCTTGCCCGCCGCGATCAGCTTCTCGTTCAACGCCACAAAACGGTCTTTCGGGAAATAAACCTCGCCCCGCACCTCGAAGATGTCGGGCGGCGCATCCGTCGCCAGCCTGTGCGGAATGCCGGCGACCGTCTTGAGATTGGCCGTGACGTTCTCGCCTTCCGCGCCGTCGCCGCGCGTCGCCCCCACGGTCAACGCCCCATTTTCATAACGAAGGCTGGCCGATAGTCCGTCGATCTTCGGCTCGGCCGTGATCTCCAGAATCTCGTCCGCGCCGAGGTTCAAAAAGCGCCGCACCCGCGCCAGAAAATCCGCTACATCCTCTTCGCTGAAAGCGTTGTCGAGCGACAGCATCGGCCGCGCGTGCCGCACCTTCGCGAATTTCTCGGAAGGTTTCGCGCCGACCTTCAGCGACGGGCTATCCAGCGTCACCAGCTCCGGGAACCGCGCTTCAACCTCAAGCAACCGCTTTTTCAGCGCGTCGTATGCTGCGTCGCTGATCGTCGGCGCGGCGTTCTGGTGATACGCGACATCATGCTTGTCGATCAGCAGCGCCAGCCGCATGTGCTCGGCCTTGGCATCTTTGACGCTCAAAGCCTCCACCGCCATGTCGCCGGTCGCCGTCTTGGTCTTCTTGCCAGCCATATCCGTGCTTCCGTCAGCGCCGCAGGATTGAGATGACGACCATAACCCAGCGGCTCACGCCCCGGCGAGACGGAACACCCGCCCCGGCGAGACCGCACCATCTACATCGGCAACCGGATAGTCGGCCACGGCGCGCAACGCCGTCATCGGCAGATCGGCGCGCCCCGGATCGCCGATCAGAACCTCGATCCCCGCCGCCGTACAGCACTCCAGAAACGGCATCATCCGCCGGGCGACCGCCGCGTCATAGAAGATGTCACCCGCCAGAACGACATCGACCTCCGGCGGCGATCCCCCCGTCACGTCTCCCGCCACCGTGATCGCAACGCCGTTCAACGCCGCGTTCAGCGCGATCGCCGCCGCACCATAGGGGTCGCGCTCCGAAGCCAGAACGTCAGCTCCCGCATCCGCCGCAACGATGCCCACCAATCCCGATCCGGCCCCCAGATCCAACACCCGCCGCCCGCGGACAGTCTCCGGCCGCGCCCTCACATGTTGCGCCAGCGCCGCACCGCCCGCCCAGACATAGGCCCAGTACGGCGGCGCGCCGTTCAGCCGCGCCAGCCCGCTCCCCGGATGCGCCATGTAAAGCCGCACGCCGAGACCCGCGATCTCGCGCACGACCAGATTGTCACGGATGAACGCCGCAGGCCCTCGCGCAGCCAAGCCCTAAGTCCGCGCCGACAACAGCGTCTCCGCCGCCGCCCGCGCCTCATCGGTGATCGACGCACCCGACAGCATCCGCGCGATCTCCTCGCGCCGCCCGGCTTCGTCCAGCGCGGTCACATGGGTCAGCGTCACCCCGCCTGCCGTCTTTTTCGCGATGCGGAAATGCGTGTCGCCCCGCGCCGCCACCTGCGGCGAGTGGGTGACCACCAGAACCTGCGCCACCCCGCCCAGCTTCTTCAGCCGCGCCCCCACGGCATCCGCCACCGCCCCGCCGACGCCCTGATCGACCTCGTCGAAAATCAACGTCGGCGCGCTGCCGCGTTCGGCCAGCGCCACTTTCAGCGCCAGAATCACGCGCGCCAGCTCGCCGCCCGAAGCGATCTTGGTCAGCGCCCCCGGCGGCATGCCGGGATTGGTCGCGATCTGAAACTCCACCGCGTCCATCCCTGTCGCGGTCCCCTGCGCCGCCGCCAGCGGCGTCAGCCCGACGGCGAACTTCGCCTTCTCCAGCTTCAGCGGCTTCAATTCCTTCGCGACCGCGTTCTCCAGCTTCACCGCGATCGCCTTGCGCTTTTCGCTCAGCACGCCCGCCGCCTTCACATAGGCCGCCTCCGCCGCGCCCGCCGCCTTGGTCAGCCTGGCCGCCCGCGTCTCGGCTTCGGCCAGGGCCTGCATCCGCTCGCCAAGATCCGCCGACAGCTTCGGCAGATCGGCGACCTGCACCTTGAACTTGCGCGCCGCGCCGCGCAGCGCGAACAGCCGCGCCTCCGCCGCCTCCAGCCGCGCCGGATCGAAGTTCAGCGCATCCAGCGCCGCCTCCGCCTGCGCCCGCGCTTCCGTCGCCTCCGCGACCGCGCGCTCCAGCGCCTCGGCGGCAGCGTCCAGACGTCCCATCGCCTGCGGCTTCAGCCGTTCGACCCGGCGCGCCGCACCGATCAGGCGCGTATCGACCGCCTTGTCGCCGCCGCCCAGCATCTCCACAACCGCCGCCAGCTCGCCGCCCAGCTTCTCCGACGACATCAGCAGCGCCCGCTCCTCGGCCAGCCGCTCCTCCTCGCCGATTTCGGGGGCGAGCCGCGTCAGCTCGCTCACCGCCGACTGCAGGAAATCAGCGTCGGCCCGCGCCGCCTCCATCTCGCGCCGGAACGTCTCGACCGCCTCCGCCGCCGCGCACCACGCGGCATAGGCCGCGCCCGTCGCCTCCAGCTCCCGCCCATGTCCGCCGAAAGAGTCCAGCAAAGCCCGATGCGCCGAGGCGCTCAGCAGACCCCGCCCGTCATTCTGCCCGTGCAGCTCCACCAGCCGGTCGCCAACCTCGCGCAGCAGCCCCGCGCCCACCGGCTGATCGTTGATGAAAGCTCGGCTCTTGCCGTCCGCCGACAAGACCCG
>JAPUEF010000201.1 GCA_027492655.1 Alphaproteobacteria bacterium
CGTGTCGCCGGCATCGGAGGGGAATGGGGGTCAGTCGCCTGCGCCCGGGCGTCCCGCCCTGGGGGCGACCCCGAAGGATCGATATCGGCTATGTAGCGGCACACCCGGTTCGTGCGCAACATGTTCTTGACATATTACGCTACGGAAGGTGCGGCGGCCGGTATCCGGTAACGCTAACGCAAGACTAGGGTGCTAACCTCCTGTCCCGATTCAAGGAATGGTGGAGCTCTCGGTGACGACAGAACGTCGCCCGATGATGCGGTTTCTCGTCCGCGCGCTGATGGCGCTGGCCGGTCTGGTGGCCGGAGCGCTGGGGCCTGCCGTTGCGGCGCCCGCCGCGACGGGCGCACGACTGGGCGAGCATCCCGAGCATACCCGCTTCGTGCTGGAGCTGACAGAAAGCGTCGAATACCGCGTTTTCACGCTGGCCGACCCCTTTCGCGTGGTGGTCGAGATGCCGGCGCTGGAGTGGCGGCTGCCCGCCAATGCCGGTGTCCGGGGGGCCGGGCTGGTGAAGTCTTATCGCTACGGCCTGTTCGGCCGGAGCCGCTCGCGCATCGTCCTCAACCTGATCGACCCGGTCCGGGTCCAGGCCGATTTCATCATGCCGCCGGAAGACGGCAAGCCCGCGCGGCTGGTGCTGGATCTGGTTCCGACCAGCGAAGCGGAGTTCCGCGAGAGCGCCGGTTGGCCGGAGGATGGTGCGCCGCAGGTCGCCGCCGCCGATCCCGCTTCCGGCGGTTCCGACGATGTGCCGGTGCCGGTCAGCAAGCCCGACGAGGCCGTGCCGGTCGGGCAGGGCGACGGACGTTTCATCATCGCGCTCGACGCCGGCCATGGCGGGGCCGATCCCGGGGCGACCGGAACCGGCGGCACGCTGGAAAAGGAAGTGGTGCTGGAGACGGTCATCGCCCTGAAGGACGAGCTGGAGCGGCGGAGAGGGTACACGGTGGTGCTGATCCGCGAGGATGACAGCTTCATCAACAAGAAGGACCGGGTGAAGGCGGCGCGCGCTGCCCGGGCCGATCTGTTCATTTCCATCCACGCCGACACGATCAGCAATTCGGCCATCCACGGCGCCTCGGTCTATACGCTGTCGGAAAGCGCCTCGGACGCCGAGGCCGCCGAGCTGGCCGAGTCGGAGAACGCCTCGGACGTGATCGCCGGCGTCGATCTGTCGGGCGAGAAGGACGATGTCGGCTCGATCCTGATCGACCTCGCCCAGCGCGAGACCAAGAACCGCTCGACCGTCTTCGCCCAGCTTCTGCTGCCGGAACTGGATGCGCAGTCGGGCCTGCTGGTGCAGCCGTTGCGCTCGGCCGGGTTCCGGGTGCTGAAGGCCCCGGACGTTCCGAGCGTGCTGATCGAGCTGGGGTTCCTTTCCAACGCCACCGACGAGGCCCGCCTGACCGATCCCGAATGGCGCGCCGGCATGGCACGGGCCATCGCCCGCTCGGTCGATGATTATTACGCCCGTATGTCGTCGGTCGCCCAGAGCAGCGGCGAAGCCCTCAGCGCCCATTGACGGCGGGGCGGCGAGCCTCCAAACGGCCATAGTTATCGCCGAAGAGACCGGGTAGATTCGCCCGTGTGTGTCGGGCGATTTGCGCGCGCGGGTCGGCAATGCGGTTCCTGAAGTTCTTTTTCCTGTCTTTCCTGACCATCGTGGGGGTCGGCGCGCTCGCCGCCGGCCTGGCGCTGTGGTTCCTGTCGAACGACCTGCCGGACGCCGAAACGCTGGCGAAATACGAGCCGCCGGTCACCACCCGCGTGCATGCCTATGACGGCACGCTGATCGCCGAGTTCGCGACCGAACGCCGTCTGTTCGTGCCCATCGACGACATCCCGCCGCTGGTGAAGAACGCCTTCATCGCGGCTGAGGACAAGAATTTCTATCTGCACCCCGGCTTCGACCCGACCGGCATCGCCCGCGCGCTGATCACCAATCTGCGCGCCGAAGACGGCAAGCGCCCCGAGGGCGCATCGACCATCACCCAGCAGGTGGCGCGCAACTTCTTCTTCAGCCAGGACGTCGATTACGTTCGGAAGATCAAGGAGATCCTGCTCTCGATGCGCATCGAGGCGACGTTCTCCAAGGACAAGATCTTGGAGCTGTATCTGAACCAGATCTTCCTGGGTCAGAACTCGTATGGCGTCGCCGCCGCCGCGCTGAACTATTTCGACAAGTCGCTGGACGAATTGTCGATCGAGGAAGTCGCTTATCTGGCCGCGCTGCCCAAGCAGCCGTCGCGCTATCATCCCGTCCGGGACAAGCAGCGCGCGCTGGAGCGCCGCAACTACGTCATCGATCAGATGGTCGAGGTCGGCTACATCTCCAGGCAGGACGGCGACGCCGCCAAGGCGAAAGACCTGATCGCCACCCTTCGCCCGCTCGGCACGCGCTATGAAGACGCGCAGTATTTCGCCGAAGAGGCGCGGCGCGTCATCACCAATAAATACGGCCAGGACAAGCTGATGATGGGCGGCCTGTCCGTCCGCACCACGCTCGACTCCAAGATGCAGTCGGTGGCGCTGAACGCTTTCCGCGTCGGACTGCAGCGCTATGACCGCGCCGGCGGCTGGCATGGTCCGGTGAAGCAGATCGAGCTGGGCGCGGGCTGGGAGCAGCGGCTCGGCGAAATTCCCTGGGCGCGCGACGTGACCGGCTGGCGTCTCGCCGTGATCCTGGAGACCGGCGGCGCCTGGAAGCTGGGCTTCGCAGACGGCACGACCGGAAGCCTGCCGGATTCAGGCCGCAAGCTGGCGGGCTCGGCCAAGGCCAAGGCCGGCGACGTGATCTACGCCGAGGAAACGGGCGAGGCGGGCGTTTACAGCCTGCGCCAGATTCCGATCGTCAATGGCGGTCTGGTGATCCTCGATCCGCACTCCAGCCGCGTTCTCGCGCTGGTCGGCGGCTTCTCGTATTACGACAGCGTCTTCAACCGCGCGACGCAGGCGATGCGTCAGACTGGCTCGTCGTTCAAGCCGTTCGTCTATGCGACGGCGCTGGACAATGGCTACACGCCCTCCAGCCTCGTGCTCGACGGCCCGGTCTCGCTGCCCATGGGCAATGGCCGGGTGTGGCGTCCGCAGAACTCCGACGGCCGCTATCTGGGCATGGCGACGCTGCGTCAGGGGCTTGAGAAAAGCCGCAACCTGATGACCGTCCGTCTCGCCTACGACATCGGCATGAAGCAGGTGGTCGACCGGGTGAAGCGCTCGGGCGTCTATGACAAGATCGATCCGGTGCTGGCCAACGCGCTGGGGGCGGCCGAGACCACGGTGATGAAGCTGGCGGGCGGCTATGCCACCTTCCTGAACGGCGGGCGCGTCATCGCCCCGACCATCATCGACCGTATTCAGGACCGCTTCGGCAAGACCATCTTCCGCCACGACGACCGCGCCTGCGAGGGCTGCTACGCCCCGAACGGCTGGGCCAATCAGGAAGAGCCGCTGCTGCCCGATATCGGCCGCGAGGAGTTCGACCCGCGTACCGGCTTCCAGGTCGCGACCATCCTGCAGGGCGTCGTTCAACGCGGCACCGCGCGCAACGCGTTCAAGAAGCTGAAGGACTATCCGATCGGCGGCAAGACCGGCACCACCAACGACGCCAAGGATGTGTGGTTCGTCGGCTTCACCGCCGACTTGATCATCGCCGCCTATGTCGGCTTCGATCAGCCCAAGCCGCTGCGCCGTGGCAGCTTCGGCGGCACCGTGGTGGCCCCGATCGTCGCGGATATCTTCGAGACCGTTCTGCCGGAGACCGGCGCCTTGCCGCTGCGTACGCCGCCAGGCGTCGTGATGATGCGCGTGAACGCCGTTTCAGGCCGTCCGACCTCGGCGGAAGATCCCGGCGCGATCATGGAGCCGTTCAAGCTGGGCACCGACCCCGATTCCAAAGAGGCGAACACCGCCGGCGCGGACGAGGCCGACTATCCCGCTGAGGAAGCGCCGCCGCCCCCGCCCGAAGACGTGAACACCGGAACCGGCCTTTACTGAGCGCGCAAAAGGGCGCGTTTCCTCCGTCGCGCCCGCTCGACAAGGCGTGCGCCTTCGGTCAGGCTCGACGGGCGTTACGGCCCGACGACAGGGCTGACCGTCGGAGGAACGATGAAGATCGATGAAGAGAAGCTGGGCATGAAAGGCCCGGATTCGAATATGGCGCTGAACCCCATCGTCGGGGTCAATCCGGAAGAGTTGTGGCGCGCCGCGGGGCTGGTGCTTACCGAAATCATCCGCCAGCCGACCTTGTTCGCCAAGCATGGCGGCTCGTTCCTGAAAGACATGGGCGACGTGATGCTGGGCAACTCCAAGATGGAGGCCGAGCCGCGCGACAAGCGTTTCCAGCACGAGGTCTGGAAAAAGAGTCCGGTCTTCAAGCGCGGCATGCAGGGCTGGCTGGCCTTCAGGAAGAACCTGAAGGACTGGCTCGGCGATCTCGAGCTGGACGATACCGACAAGACGCGCGCGAACTTCATCCTCGATGTTTTCGCCGACGCCATGGCGCCGACCAACACGCTGATCGGCAATCCGCTGGCGCTGAAGACCGCGTGGGATACGCGGGGCAAATCGCTCGCCAAGGGACTGAGGAATTTCGTCGACGATGTCCGCAACAATGGCGGCCTGCCCAGCCAGGTGGACAAACGGCCCTTCAAGGTGGGCGAGAATCTCGCGACCACCGAAGGCAGCGTCGTCTTCCGAACCGAGATGCTTGAGCTGATCCAGTACAAGCCGCTGACCGCCGAAGTGCACGAGACGCCGCTGCTGATCATCCCGCCGCAGATCAACAAATTCTACGCCTCGGACCTGACGCCCGACCGCTCGATGTTCCGTTATCTGCTGACCAAGGGGCAGCAGCTGTTCGCGATTTCGTGGCGCAATCCGGGCAAGGAGCACGCCGACTGGGGGCTTGAGGCCTATGTCCGCGAAATCCTCAAGGCGATCGACGCGGTCTGCGCGATCACTAAGCAGAAGCAGATCAACGTCTCGGGCGCCTGCTCGGGCGGCATCACCACGTCGATGCTGCTGTCCTACATGGCGGCCAAGAACGACAAGCGCGTAAAGGCCGCGACGTTCATGGTCTGCGTGCTCGACGCCCGCCCGGAGGACAGCGACGTCGGCGCGTTCATCTCGCCGCGCTCGATCAAACTGGCGAAGGCGCGCTCCAGGCAGAAGGGCATCCTGACCGGACAGGATCTCAGCCGCACCTTCGCCTGGCTGCGGCCCAACGACCTGATCTGGAATTACGTCGTCAATAACTACCTGCTGGGCAACAGCCCGCCGCCGTTCGACATCCTCTACTGGAACAACGATTCCACGAACCTGCCGATGCAGCTGCATCACGACTATCTCGACATGTACGAGAGCGAGCCGATGCGCAATCCCGGCAAGGTCTCGTTCATGGGCCACAAGATCAATCTGTCGAAGATCGATCAGGACGTGTTCTTCCTGGCCGGCGTGACCGACCACATCACGCCGTGGAAGGCGGTCTATCGTTCGATGAAGCTGCTGGGGTCGAAGAACAAGACCTTCATCCTGTCGTCCAGCGGCCATATCCAGTCGCTGATCAATCCGCCGGGCAATCCGAAGGCGCGTTTCTTCACCAACCCGTCGCTGCCCGACGATGTCGAGCAGTTCCCGAACGGCGCGTCGCAGACCGTGGCGTCGTGGTGGGATACCTGGGCGGAGTGGCTCGCGGCTCGCAGCGGCGGCTTGAAGCCGGCGCCCAAGAAGCTGGGGAACGCCAAATACAAGCCTGGCGCCGCTGCGCCGGGCGAGTACGTGCACGGCTGATGGCCGCGCGCGTCCGGTCAGAATCTGTTACGAACGGGCGGCGCGTGGGGGCGCGACGTCCGGCTTCGGCCACCAAGAGGGGGAAGAGCATGAGCGCGGCCACCAGGCGCAAGCCTGAGATTTCGATGCAGACCGTGGGGTGGCAGACCTACCGCACGGCGATCTGGCGTGCGGAAGGCCGCACGGCCGAACGGCCGCTTCTGTTCTTCAACGGCATCGGCGCGAACCTGGAGCTGATCCAGCCGCTGGCCGACGCGATGACCGAGCGCGACATCATCACCTTCGACATGCCCGGCATCGGCGGATCGCCGGCTCCGGTGATCCCGTATCGGGCGTGGGGCGCCTGCTATACGGCGGCGACCATTCTCGACCGCTTCGGCTATGGCGATGTCGATGTGCTGGGCGTGTCGTGGGGCGGTGCGATGGCGCAGCAATTCGCGCTGCAATATCGCCGCCGCACCAAGAAGCTGATTCTCGCGGCGACCTCGATGGGGATGGTGATGGTGCCAGGCAATTTCGACGTGCTGTCGAAGATGGCGACGCCGCAGCGCTATACCGACCCCGAATACATGGTGAAGAATTTCGAGAAGCTGTATGGCGACGATCCCGACATGCAGGGACGTCACCGCATCCACATCCAGCCGCCGACCGTGCGCGGCTACATGTATCAGCTGCTGGCGATGATCGGCTGGACCAGCGCGCCGTTCCTGCCGTTCCTGAACACGCCGACGCTGATCCTCACCGGCGGCAAGGATCGCATCGTGCCGGCCATCAACGGCCGGATGATGGACAAGCTGCTGCCCAACTCGCAGCTCTACAACGTGGAAGGCGGCGGGCATCTGTTCATCGTCTCGCGCCTGGCGGAGATTCTGCCCGTGATGCGCAATTTCCTGTCAGAGCCGCCGCTGCCCAACAAGGCCTATCGGGCGCCCAAGGCGGCGACGGCCTGATCTCGTTTCTCATGGCCGCTCGGAAGGCGAGCGGCCTGCGGCCAGACCAGATCGGAACGGACGGCGGCGAACGTCGCGCTAAATCTTGGCCGCCAGCCTGTTGAACCAGGCCCGCGTCGGCGTCTCAATCAGGCGATAGGCGAGCCACGAGGCCAGCAGGACGGTCGCGAGATAGGCGATCGCGATGGCGTCCATTGGCGCGTCGGGAAAGCGCGGCGCAAGCTTCAGATTGAAGAACAGCGCGATGAAATACGCCGTCATGTAGATGGCGTAAGACCATTCGCCGATCGCCTGCATCGGGCGCGTGATGAGCAGGCGGCTGAGCGCCCCGCGCTGGAAAGCGAAAACCAGCACCACCGGCGCGAAGACGAACGGTGCGGCGAACGATAGCCAGGTGCGGCCCGCCGTCGCGACGAACACGATCGCGAACGCTGCGGCGGCGATCTCCAGCGCTGTGGGGGCGGGAAGGGCGATTTTGTCCTTCACCGTCCGCCATACGATCAGCGTCAGAACGCCCGCGAAGAAGCCCGCGAGGCAGCGCAGCAGCCCGTAGTCGAACGTCACGTCCATGCCGTTCGGCGACAGACTGACGAGCGCGGCGAGGCTGAACGCGACCATCGCGGTCGCGGCGAGCGCCAGACGGCGGCGGAAACCCAGCACCAGCGCCGCGAAGACGAGATAGGTCCAGAACTCGGTCGAGATCGACCACGAGGGCGAATTCCAGTCGGTGAGGCCCGTGAAGCCGAGCCCGTGCGCGAGCGCCATCTCCGGCAGCAATGTCCACGGCGCTTTCGCGCCCTGGAAGGCTGCTTCGCCGCGCATCAGATGGGTCGCTTCCAGCGCGACGAAGGCCAGCAGCATCGCGACATGCAGCGGCCACAAACGACCGAAGCGCCGGATGGTGAATTTCAGCGTCGAGCGCGTGTCCTGGATGCGGTCGAGATAAGCGAACGCGATGACGAAGCCGGATAGGACGAAGAAGAAATCGACGAACAGCCAGGAATTGCGCACGAAGCTGAGGGCGTAGAACGACCCATCGACCTCGAGCCGGTAGAGCGCGACGGCCAGCGCCGCCAGCCCGCGCCATGCATCCAGCGCGACGAAACGATCGCCGGAGGCCGCCGCCGCTTCTAGCCGCAGATCAGCTGGCCGTAATCGTTCCGCTTGTTGCGCGCCCGACATTCTTCGTCCGGTCCCACCCACTTGCCATCGGCGGACCAGCTTTCCTTTCCGCGCATGATGTCCGCATAGGCGCGGGATTCGCAGATCTCGGGGTCGGTCCGCCCGGTGGTCCCGATGTTAAAGCCGAGAAAATTACAAAGGATTATCGGCCAGCGTTTCTCCTGGGGGGCCGCGATGACGCGGGCTTTCAGGTCTTCCGGGGCTTTCCGCCAGAATTTCACGGCGTTTTCGACGTTCTGCGCATTGGCGCCGTTGGTGCGCAGGGTCTCGACGATCTCGCGTTCCTCATCGGTGAGACCCGACATGTCGATGGCGTGCGCCAGCGGCGCGGCGAAAACCGTAAACGCCGTCAGACAGGCCAGAATCGTGCGTTTCATGCGTCTCTCCCGATTTTTTGTCAGCCTAGCCAGCCGCTGACGTTGCGCCAAGCTGTGATCGCTTGAGAGCGTGGCGGCATTTCGGCACTGTCGTGGCCACAAGAGATATCAGGAGGAAACCATGACGATCCGCACGCGCCTCACCGATCTGCTGGGCGTGGAACACCCCATCATGCTGGCCGGCATGGGCGGCGTTTCCTATGCCGAACTGGCCGCCGCCGTGTCCGAAGCCGGCGGCTTCGGCACGCTGGGCATGGCCGGCGTCCAGCCGAAGGAAATCCGCGCCCAGATGCGCCGTGTGCGCGAACTGACGAAGAAGCCGTTCGGCGTCGATCTGCTGGCCGCGATCCCGCAGTCTCTGGAAGAGACGGCGGACATCATCATCGAGGAGGGCGCGGCGGCGTTCATCTCGGGGCTCGGCGTGCCGCCGCCGCATCTGGTCGAGAAGTTTCACAATGCCGGTCTCAAGGTGATGAACGTCGCCGGCACCGTAAAGCACGCCCGCCACGCCGAGCAGGGCGGCCTCGACGCCGTGGTGGCGCAGGGCACCGAAGCGGGCGGTCACACGGGCCGCGTCGCCGGCATGGCGCTGATCCCCCAGGTGGCGGATGCCGTGTCGATCCCTGTCGTCGCGGCGGGATCGATCGTCGATGGACGCGGGCTTGCCGCCGCGCTGGCGCTGGGCGCGGAAGGTGTCTGGATCGGCACGCGCTTCATCGCCTCGGCCGAGGCGCATGCCGGGCAGATGTACAAGGACGTGATCATCGGCGCGTCGGACGAGGATACGATCATCACGCGCGCCTACACGGGCAAGACGCTGCGCGCCTTCCGCAACGCCTATGTCAACGATTGGGAGAAGCGGCCGCAGGACATCCAGCCGTTCCCGATGCAGGCGATGGTCAGCCACCAGAACAAGGTGATGGGCGGTATCGGCGGTCAGCTGGAAGGGCTGGAGCGCGACCGCTCGTGCTTCGCGATGGGGCAGGGTGCGGGCGGCATCGACGATGCGCCGCCGGCTGGCGATATCGTGCGCCGGATGGTCGAGGAGGCCGCCGCGGTGATGTCGCGGATCGGCGGCCTCGCGCGCGAGATGAAACGCGCCTAGCTCCGCTTGCAGGCCGTGGGGCTGACGGTGATGTCGCCGTCGCTCTCGATGGTGCCTTCGGCGGCGGCGAGGCAGATGTCCGCCGATCCTGACGTGGAGATCTGCGGATTGACCGCCGTGCCGCCGAACACGACGTTTCCGTCGCCGCTGATGTCTGCGGCGAAGGGATCGGCGCGGCCGCTGGCGATGTACACGTCGCCGCTGCCGGCGATGCTGATCGCGGTCGCGCCGTTCACGCTGTCCACTGCGACCTTGCCCGAGCCGCTGATGTCGATGCCGAGACTACCGACGACCTGACCGATTTCGGCGTCGCCCGATCCCGAAATCGTAACCGACGTGGCGCCGGCTTTCCCGACCTTCACCTCGCCGGAGCCTGACGTTTCG
>JAPUEF010000202.1 GCA_027492655.1 Alphaproteobacteria bacterium
AGCAAGGTCTGAAGCCGCTTCCCGAAGTTTGTTCTGTCCGTTCACGCTTGACTGGCCCGGTTCGCAAGAGCCGGGTCTTTTCTTCGCGCCGACCCGGCAAATTTCTCCACCTTCGACAGAGGCTGCCGCCCTGCCGGTGAACGGCCGCCGCTGCCGGCTGGAAATATATCCAGCAATTTCAATGCCTTGAATATTTAACGGAACTGGCCCGCCGCTTGCGGTGGGGTCCGCGAGACGGGCGTCGGAATTGACGCCGGTGAGTTGCGGAGAACCCAGATGACGCTGTCAGTGAACACCAATGTCGCGGCGATGATCGCGCTGCAGAATCTGAACGGCACGACCCGCGAACTCGACGTTACCCAGAACCGCGTTTCGACCGGCCTGAAAGTCACCGGC
The DNA here is from genome assembly GCA_027492655.1 of Alphaproteobacteria bacterium. Lineage (GTDB taxonomy): Bacteria > Pseudomonadota > Alphaproteobacteria > Micropepsales > Micropepsaceae > JADZAI01. The sequence goes on from JAPUEF010000202.1 coordinate 397, forward strand.
GCGAAAGACAACGCCGCCGTCTACGCCATCGCGCAGGGCATGCGCGCCGATGTCGGCGCGCTGAACGCGGTGTCGTCCAGCCTCAACCGCGCCAAGTCGATCACCGACGTGGCGCTGGCCGCCGGCGAGACGATCTCCGACCTTCTGATCCAGATGAAGGAGAAGGTGATCGCGGCCAGCGAAGGCTCGGTCGATACCGTCGCCCGCGCCGCGCTGAACGAGGACTTCAAGTCGATCCGCGCCCAGATCGCGACCATTGTGCAGAACGCGAAGTTCGACGGCGCGAACCTGATCAACGGCTCGCTGACCTCGGGCCTTGAGATGCTGGCCGATTCCGATGCGACCTCGGCGATCACGCTGATCCCGGAAAACATGTCGGTCGGCGGCTCGATCATCACCATCCAGAATTCGACCAATCTGCTGTCGCTGGCGTCGTCCTCGACCGCGCTGGCCCTGGTCAACGCCAGCCTCCAGAACACCAACTCGGCGCTGGCGCGCATCGGTTCGGTGGGCAAGAAGGTCGATGCCCACATCGTTTTCGTCAGCAAATTGTCGGACAGCCTGAAAGGCGGCATCGGCAATCTGGTGGACGCCGACATGGCGACGGAAAGCGCGAAGCTGCAGGCCTTGCAGATCAAGCAGCAGCTGGGCGCGCAGGCGGTGTCGATCGCCAACTCCGCGCCGCAGATCATTCTGTCGCTGTTCAAGGGATAGCGCCCGCCCGGGCGGCGCCGGGCCGTGGGGCCGCCGGTTCGCCGGCGGCCTTTTCGTTTTCAGCCGAGCGCCGCCTTCAGCGCGGCGGCGACGCGCGCCACGTCATCCACGGTCATCGACGCGAAGAGCGGCAGCGACAGGCAGCGCGCATAATAGGCGTCCGCGCCGGGAAGATCGGCGCCGGGATAGCGGCGGGCGTAGTAAGGCTGGCGGTGCACCGGAATGTAATGCACCTGGCTGCCGATGCCGGCTTCGGCCAGGCGGCGCATGAGATCGGCGCGGGCGATGCCGGCGGCCTCGAAATCGATCCGCACGACGAAAAGATGCCACGCTGTCTCGCCGTGGCCGGCATCCGGCACCGGCTGGACCAGCGGCGCGAGATCCGCCAGCGCCGTGCGATAGGCGGCGACCAACGCGGCGCGCGCCGCGGTGAAGCGTTTCAGCTTCTTCAGCTGCGACAGGCCAAGCGCGCAGAGGATATCCGGCGCACGATAGTTGAAGCCGGGCTCCTGAAGCTCGTAAGCCCAGGGTTCGGCGGCGTTCGGCTCGCGGATGAGGCCGTGGCTGCGGTCGCGCCGCATCGACGCGGCGAGCGCGGGATCGTTGGTGGTGATCGCGCCGCCTTCGCCCATCGCCACGGTCTTCACCGGATGAAAGCTGAAGCAGGCGAGATCGGCATGGCCGCAGCCGCCGACCGCAGCGCCGCCGGTCTGCGCGCCGCCGATGGCGTGGCAGGCGTCCTCGATGACCCATGCGCCCCATTCGCGGGCGATGCCGGCGATCGCCGCCATGTCGCAGCTTTGCCCGTTCAGATGCACCGGGAAAACGGCGCGCGCGGTGTGCGACGGCGCGCGGCGTAAAGCATCGCGCAGGGTCTGCGGCGTCATCAGGCCGGTCGCCGGATCGACATCGGCGAACACCACCTCCGCGCCGCAATAGCGCACGGCGTTGGCGGTGGCGACGAAGGTGACGGCGGGGACGATAGCGCTCTGCGCCCGGTCGAGCCGGACGGCGCGCGCCGCGAGGTGCAGCGCCGCGGTGCCGTTGGCGCAGGCGACGGCCTCCTTCGCGCCCGTGACGTCGCAGAGTTCGGCTTCAAATGCCTCGACCAGCGGGCCGGTGGTCAGCAGCGGCGCCGTCAGCGCCTGTCGCACGGCTTCGATGTCGTCGTCCTCGATGACCTGGCGGCCATAGGGGAGGAAGGGCGCCGCCGTGGCCGGGGCGTTCACGTAAACGCGCCGGCCAGCATCGTCTGCAGGCCGCGCGCATCCAGCGCGTCCGGGTTGCGGTCGCTGGCGTAGCTGAAGCCGTCTTCGACGCTGCGGCCGCCCGCCGCCAGATAGTCATCGCGCAGGTTTCCCCACGACGGCAGGATCACGTAGCGGTCGGCCAGTTCGACGGTCTGGCGGGCGACATCCTCGGGGATCATCACCTCGTGCAGTTTCTCGCCGGGGCGGATGCCGACGAGGCGGTGCGGCAGGCCGGGGGCCATGGCCTGCGCCAGTTCGGTCATGCGCAGGCTGGCGATCTTGGGCACGTAGATCTCGCCGCCCTTCATCATGGCCATGGAGGAGAGGACGAGGTTCACGCCCTGCGTCAGGGTGATCCAGAACCGCGTCATGCGGTCGTCGGTGATGGGCAATGAGTCGGCGCCTTCGCCGATCATCTTCTGGAACATCGGCACGACGCTGCCGCGCGAGCCGATGACGTTGCCGTAGCGCACGACCGAGAAGCGGGTGCCCTCCGCGCCGGCCAGATGATTGGCGGCGACGAAAATCTTGTCGGAGGCGAGCTTGGTCGCGCCGTAGAGATTGACGGGGTTCGCCGCCTTGTCGGTGGAGAGCGCCAGAACCTGCTTCACGCCGCGCGCCAGCGCCGCATGGACGATGTTCTCGGCGCCCAGAATGTTGGTGTGGACGCATTCCAGCGGATTGTATTCGGCGATCGGCACCTGCTTCATCGCCGCCGCGTGCACGACGTAATCCACGTCGCGCATCGCCATTTCCAGCCGGTCGCGCGAGCGCACGTCGCCGATGAAGAAGCGCATGAACGGGAAGCGGTCCTGCGGGAAGAGCTGCATCATCTCGAACTGCTTCAGCTCGTCGCGGCTGAAGATGATGAGGCGGCGCGGCTTGTAGCGCGCCGCCACCTCGCGGACGAAGGCCTGTCCGAACGAGCCGGTGCCGCCGGTGACGAGCACCGTCCGGTCGTTCAGATCGATCTGCGGATCGAGGAAGTCGCGTCGCGCGATCCAGTTCATCAGGCGGCCATAGGCCGGCGATGTGGTGGGCGCGGAAGGTTCCGCAGGCTGGGCTTTGAAGGTCAGAGGCATGGCGGTCTCAATGTCGGTCCAGCACGGTTAACAGCCGTTTACCCTGTCGAGCGCGATGGCGTAGCGCAGGGTGCGGGGCGGCGAGGGCGTATCGGGGCGGCGGGTTTCGTCCATCTCAAGCGCCGACAGCATCATGCGGCAGAAGGTCTGGCCGTGGATGACGCGATGTTCGACGAGGCCGATGAGCGCGGCGCTGGCGAGGTCAGCCTCCAGCCGCACCGCGTTGGCGCCGTCGTCGAGCTGCAGGCGGCCTTCGGTCATCCCGATGCCGGCGCGGCAGGAGATGAGGAACGAAACGGCATGGCCGAGATCGACGGTGCGCCCGTCGAGCGGGAAGATTTCCTCGTCCGCGCCGCCGTTATGGGTGCGGTAGGCGAGGCGCGCGGTGTCGAAGGCATCGGGCTTCAGCGTCACGTGGCCGAGGCGCAGCGAGCCTTTGCCCCAGGCCGGCCAGTCGAAGGTCTGGGCGATCTCGATGCGGGCGGCGTCGGGCGGGACGGTGACGGTTTTAGTGACGCGGCCGAGCGGGGTTTCGTGCACGGCGGTGAGCGTGACGCGGCCGCTTTCCTCGTCCAGCGCGATCTGCGGCGCGCAGCGTTCCAGATCGGTGACTTTGGGTTCGCCAGGGCCTTCGAAGACGAAATTGCCGGTGTACCAATCCGCCGAAAGGGCGATGTCGTCCATCTCGCCGTGCTGAAGTCCGCCGATGAGGGCGCGTTCGTTGGCGCGGCCCATGGCGGTGACGGCGAGGCCGCGGCGCATGTCGAAGGCGACGCGGAGATGCTCGGTCTCGACATAGATGAGGCGCTCGCCGCGTTCGACGATGGGAAGTGGCGGGCGTTGGTCGTTCAGCGCGAAGGGCAGCGGCGGCGCGTCGTCGTTCAGCGCGGCGATCCGGCCGTCCAGTTCGGCGCGGAAGGCCTTCCAGCGGGCGGGCGTGATGTGGGTGCGGAAGTCGCTGGACCACAAGCGCAGCAGGTCGCGCCATTCCGCATCGGGGGCCTCGCGCGCGACGAGGTCGCGACAGAGGCGATGACAGGCGGTGTTGACGGCGAGGTCGTCGCGGCCCGAGGAGGCCCAGCGGGTGATGTTGTATTTCGGCTGCTTCTTGACCGGAACGGGGTTGGTGGCGGCTTCGAGCCGCAGCAGATTGCCGGCATTCGCGCCCTGCGCCGCATCGAGCGCTTCGGAGGGATGGGCCAGCGTGACGCCGCGCCCGATCAGCGTCTGAAGCGCGGCGCGGACCGCGCCCCACTCGCCGTCGCTGACCGGGTCTTCCGTGCCGAAGCGCGGCGGGCGATAGCCGAAGCACTCGGCGTCGTTGGTGTAGAGCGCCAGAACGCGGTCCACCGGGCCGCGATGGCCGAGCACGAAATCGGCGTAATCCTCGAGCGCGATGTCACCGTGGGCGAGACGCTGGAGTTTCTGGAAGGCGATGGTGTTGGACCAGAGGAGGCCGATCGCCGATCCGTCTGCGCCCTGGGCCTTCTGCGGATGATAGCGCCAGTGCCGGTTCCATTCGGGGTGATGGGCGGCCGGGTCGTCCCAGTCCATCACCACCGCGTCATAGCCCGCGGCGCGGTAGAGCGGCACAAGACCGCCGCTCCACGCCTGTTCATTGATGAGCGCGAGGCGCGGCGTGACGCCCAGCAGGCGGCGATAGACGCCACGTCCCAGCGACAGGTTCTTGGCCACCGCCTGATGCGGCATCAGCGGGCCGATGGCCTGGGCGTAGCCGGAACCGACGAACTCGGCGCGGCCTTCGCGGATCAGACGCTTCAGGCGGGCCGTCCAGTCGGGGCGCAGGGCGTCGATGATCTCGAGCGTCAGGCCGGTGGCCTCGACGGCGATCTTCAGGCCCGTCTCTGCGAGATCGAGCAGCGGATCGTAGCAGCGCGCGATGACGTGCGGACGTTCGCTTTCCTCGATCGACGAAAACATCATGTTCAGATGGAAGAGCGCGTAGCCGGTGAGCGCGCCGACGCGGCGCGGGCGGGCGAGGCGGCCGTTGGTCTCCACGAGCGTCATGCCGCCTCCCGCGTCATCTCGATGCGGATCGCGGCGATGGCGCGTTCGGCGTTGGCGCGCGCCTCCGCCACGCTTGCGCCGGTCGCCAGCAGCATCACGGCGCGGGCGGCGCTTGAGGTGGCGGGCGGAATGAGATCGCCCGGCGCTTTGGAGGGCAGGACTTCGATTATGCCCGGCAAGCCGCGCGCCTCGTCCAGACCGTGCAGCGCGGCGATGCGGCCGGCCTGCGGGAAGACGTAGCGCTGGACGATGGGACGTTCGGCGGCGGGCGTGAGATCGGCCGGCGCGACGGTTTCGCCCAGCGCCAGACGGATCGTCGCGCCGACGAAATCGACGCCGGTGCTCAGCGGAATTTCGCGCGTGCAGAAATAGCCGCCCGACAGGCGCGCCGCGATCTCGATGACATGCGCCTTGCCGTCATGGACGACCATGTCGCCCTTGTAGTTGTGGTTGTCGATGCCGAGCGCCTGCGCGCCCGCCGTCACCGTCGCTTCGACATCGGCGCGGATGGCGGCGGAGACCTGCGCGGGCAGATCGCCGCCATTTTCCACGAACCACGGCGCGAAGCGTTCGAGATATTCGTAGTTCCGGTCGCTGAATCCGGGCGTGTAGCCCACGCCGTTCAGCAGGATGGATTCGGTCGAGATCTGCGGACCGGAAAGATAGGCCTCGACCATTACGCGCCCGGTCGGCGATTGCGCCTTCGCGGCCTCGAAGGCTTCGGCGGCGTCGCGGCCGGCGTTCATGCGCTGCACCCCGCGTCCGCCCCGGCTGTCCACCGGCTTGACCACCAGATCGCGGCCACGCTCCAGCAGCGCGCGCTGGAGATCGGCGGCATCGCGCAGCGGCGCGAACCAGGGGATCGGCACGCCATGCGCGGCGAGGCGTTCCTTCATCGCCAGCTTGTCCATCGCGAGGCGGGCGGTTTCGGGGGAGAGGCCGGGCAGGCCCAGCCTCGCGGCGACGGCGGCGACGGTATGCGGCACATCGGCGCCCATGCAGATGACGCCATGGATGGGATGGATCGCACGGCTGTAGTGTTCGGCGGCATCTGCGGCGCCGCCGGAATCGTAGGTCGAGGCGATGATCTGACCGTCGGCCAGCTTCAGGCCGGGCGCATTCGCGTCGCCGTCGCTGACCACCACATGCAGGCCCATCTCGCGGGCGCGGGCGATGCCGTGCGTCGCCTCGATACCGCCGCAGACGATGAGCAGGCCCTTCTTCATCAGAAGTAGAGCCCTCCGTTCACGTTCAGGGTCTGCGCCGTGATGTAGGCGCTGGCGTCGCTGGCGAGGAAGGCGACGGCATCGGCGACTTCGGCGGTCGTGCCAAGGCGCTTCATCACGATGGTTTCCGCCGCCGCCTGCACGGCGGGCGAAGCGAGACCGGCGGCCGCCATGTCGGACTGGATGAGGCCGGCTGCGACGACATTGGAACGCACGCCTTTGGCTGCGCCGAAGCGGGCGATGACCTGGGCCAGCGAGATGAGGCCGGCTTTCGAGGCCGCATAATGGGCGGTGCGCGGGCCGCCATACTGGCCGCTGACCGAGCCGATATGGACGATGGAGCCGCCGCCTGCCGCCGCGAGGCGCGGCAAGGCGAGCTGGCTGCAGACAAAGGGGCCTTTGAGATTGGTCGAAAGGATCTGATCCCAGTCGGCGTCCGTCACCTTGTCGAAATCGGTCGGCTTGTTGACGCCGGCATTGTTGACGAGGACGCGCAAGGGGCCGAAGGCGCGTTCGGTGGCGTCGAGCGCGGCGGCGATTTCGTCGCGGTTCGTCACCTCCATCTGCGCGGTTATCGCCTGTCCGCCGCCTTCCGCGATGAGGCGCGCGACGATCGCGGCTTCTTCCGCATTGCTGTGAAAGGCGACGCAGACCGACGCGCCGGCCTTCGCGAGGCGAAGCGCGATGGCGCGTCCGATGCCGCGCCCGCCGCCGGTGACGAGCGCCGCGCGCCCGGAGAGATCGATGTCAGCCACGGCGTTTGCGCGCCAGCGCGCGCTGCGCCGCCGCCGCGATATGCGGCGCGGTGAGGCCGTATTTTTCGGCCAGCTCATCGGGCTCGCCCGATTCGCCGAACACGTCGCGCACGCCGACGAATTCCACCGGGCAGGGATGGGTGGCGGCGAGCGCCTCGGCCACCGCGCCGCCGAGGCCGCCATGGATGTTGTGGTCTTCCGCCGTCACGATCGCGCCGGTTTCGCGGGCGCAGCGCGCGACGAGTTCGGCGTCGATGGGTTTGATCGTCGCCATATTGACGACGCGGGCGTCGATGCCCTCGCGGGCCAGAAGGTCGGCGGCTTCGCGGGCGCGCGCCACTTCGACGCCGCAGGCGATCAGCGTCACGTCGCCGCCGTCGCGCAGGACATGCCCCTTGCCGATGGCGAAGACATGGCCCTCGCCATAGAGCCGCTGCGAGGGCGAGCGGCCGGTTCGCATATAGACCGGGCCGGCGAAGTCGAGCACCGCTTCGGTCGCCAGCGCCATTTCATGGCTGTCGGCGGGCGAGATGACGGTCATGCCCGGAATGGCGCGAAAGGCGGCCATGTCCTCCAGCGCCTGCGCCGAACCGCCATCCGGTCCGACATCGAGGCCGGGATGCGAGGCGACGATCTTCACGTTGCGCTTTGCATAGGCGATGGACAGGCGCGCCTGTTCGATGGCGCGCAGGCAGAACACCGCGAAGGTGGTGACGACCGGGACGAGGCCGGTCGCCGCCATGCCGCCGGCCACCGCCATCATGTTCTGTTCGGCGATGCCGAACTGGAAGAAGCGGTCGGGATATTTCCTGCGGAAATGATGCAGACCCGTGCCGCCGGCGATGTCGGCATCCAGCGCCACGACCTGGCGACGGGTTTCGGCGGCGGCGGTCAGCGCCTTGCCGAAGGCTTCGCGGAGCGAGTCGCCGGATGCGGCGATGAGGGACGGTGCGTTCATATCAGGCCATCCACGCCGCGATGTCGCCATCCGGCGCGCCAAGCTCGATCAGCGCGGCGCGCGTTTCCTCGGGCTTCATCTTCACGCTGCCGTGCCACAGCGGCTGGTCCTCCATATAGGAGACGCCCTTGCCCTTGACGGTATGACAGATGAGGACGGTGGGGCCGGCATCGTGCTGTGCGGCGTCGGCAAGCGCTGTCAGCAGCGCGGGGATGTCGTGGCCGTAGAGCTAGACGGCCTTCCAGCCGAAGGCGCGCCAATTCGAGGCGAAACGTTCAAGCCCCATGATATTGGCGTTGCGGTCGTCGGATTGCAGTTTGTTGTAGTCGATGAGGGCGCAGAGATTGGCCAGCCTGTGATGCGCGGCGCTCATGGCGGCCTCCCACACCTCGCCTTCCTGGCACTCGCCGTCGCCCAGCAGGGCATAGACGCGGGCGGTGCGCCCCTGATGGCGCAGGCCCAGCGCCATGCCGACCGCGACCGAGACGCCTTGCCCCAGCGAGCCGGTGGAGGTTTCGCTCAACGGCTGGTCGAGCACATGGGGGTGGCCCTGCGCGGTCGTGCCGATGCGGCGGAGGGCCAGCGGAATGTCGTCGCCGACATAACCCATCGCTGCCCACGCGGCGTAGAGGGCGGGTGCGGCGTGGCCCTTCGACAGGACGAAGCGGTCGCGGTCCGGATCCAGCGCCGCGCCGCCGGGAATGTTCAGTTCGCAGCCATACAGAACGCCCAGAATGTCGGCGCATGACATCGCGCCGCCGGGATGGCCGGAACCCGCGCGATAGATGCCGGCGATGGCGAGCTGGCGGGTGCGGCGGGCGATGGACGCGGCGAACGCCGCAGCGTCCCCGCCGGGGCGGGCGCGTGTCTTTGTGGCGGCAAGCGTCATGGGCGCCCCTTGGCGATTCAGCTGCGGCCAGTCTCGTTAAGTGAGGTTACTGCGCCGTTAATAGGCGTTAACGGCGGCCGGATGCGGCGCGGATTCGGGAATCGAATCAGGCACTTGGAAGACCGACAGGCCGGCCGCCGCGACGAGGCGCATCAAGGCGCCGTCCAGCGGGGTCGGGTTCTCCTTGGCGATGGTGGTATCGCGCGCGGCCGTGGCGATCAGTCGATCGAGAGAGGGCGGCGTCCGGCTGAAGGCGCGGGCGATGTCGTCGTCGAGGCCGCAGGCGGCGAAGGCGGCGAGCCAGGCGGCGACGAAGCGCTGCGACGACCAGGGCGCGCCGGCGGGGGCGACGACATCCGCCATGCGCCACAGCGGTTCGGCGTGTGCGGTCAGCGCATTCTCGTAGAGCGCCATGACCGGCGAGAGGAAAACGCG
>JAPUEF010000203.1:0-5678 GCA_027492655.1 Alphaproteobacteria bacterium
TCGGTCCGGGACCGAAAGCTGCTTAGCCAGTTTTTGGTCAGCCGCGTCCGCGATAGGGCGCGACGCCCTGGTCGGGCACCCAGACATCCTTGGGCAGCCTGCCGGTCTGCCAGAACACGTCGATGGGAATGCCGCCGCGCGGATACCAGTAGCCGCCGATGCGCAGCCATTTCGGTTTGATCGCCGCGACGATGCGCTGGCCGACGCTGACCGTGCAGTCTTCGTGAAACGCGCCGTGGTTGCGGAACGAGCCGAGGAACAGTTTCAGCGACTTGCTTTCGACGATGGCCTTCGCCGGCACGTAGTCGATCACCAGATGCGCGAAATCCGGCTGGCCCGTCATCGGACACAGCGAGGTGAATTCCGGCGCGGTGAAGCGGATCAGATAGTTCGTGCCGGCCTGCGGGTTGGGCGCGGCTTCCAGCACCGCTTCCTCGGGCGAGGCCGGCAGTCTGGTCGGCGCGCCGAGCTGGGTGAGGCCTTTCACCTTCGCCATCACGCCCTCCGATAGGTGCAGCTCTGCCCGACGGTCGGGCGGCGGATCGACACCGCGACGATCTCCGGCAGGTCGGCCTTGAGGCGGTCGTAGATCCACATGCAGAGCATTTCCATCGTCGGCCGCTTCAACCCTTCGACATCGTTCAGCAACTGGTGGTCGAGCGCGGCGCGCACGCCGGAAAGCGCGGCTTCCACGTCGTCGAGATTACGGATCATGCCGTGGACGGGATCGGGCTCGCCGGACAGCGTGACATCGGCGATGAAACTGTGGCCGTGGACGCGCGCGTTCGGGTGCCCGGCCGGAGCATTCGGCTGGTAGTGCGCGGCCTCGAAAGAGAAGGTTTTGGTGATCTCGAGCATGGGAGGCGGGGGTCATACAGCCCCCGCCCTTCAAGATCAAACAGCTTCCGCAAGGGAAGCGGCCGCCCTGCCCGATGCGGCGCCGGGGTTCAAAGCCGGCTCAAAGCGGCTCGAACGATTTCAGCAGCGCGCGGAGCTGCGCGAGGGTGGGATAGTCAGCCGCCTTCCCTGTGTCATCGATCAGAATGAAGCAGACCACGGTGCGCGCGCCATCAGGCGTTGCAAAGGCCGCCATGCCCTGAAGCGCGATACGGCCTTCGCCGCCATGGAACGGCAACAGCCCGTCGAGGCCGAGGACGCCGTTCACCTCGCGAAGCTCCAGGAAGACCATTTCTTTCGCGACGGGATTTTCGATGCCGTCGATGCGTTTGCGCTCGACCTCGTACCGCGCGCGGGTTTCCTCGTTCAGCTGGGCCTGCGTTTTCGGCCCGTCCTTGGCGGGTTTCGTCATCGTACGGCAGACGGCGTCGCCGCTGTTCTTCGGGACTCCCCTGTCCGCGTCGGATTCCGCAACGCCGGGGCTGTAGATCACGTATCCGCCCTGCCCTGCCGGGCCGGTCATTCCTTTCGACGTCCAGCCTTCCGGAACGGTGAGCCGCCACGTCTTGTCAGGGGCTTCAAGGGCTCCAGACGCCGTGTTCCCGCAGGCTGCGACGGCAAACGTCGCCGCGAGCGCGGCGATGCGGGAAAGGCGGGGCAAACCGGACATAGCATTCTCCTTGGCCACCAGACTGATCCGGCGCTTCGGAGTGCGAAATGCCCTGTTTTGAGGAGTTGCGGGGACGGATGACAAGCCCACCGCCGACCGCCACACTGCGCCATCGGCACTTAACGACAAACGAGGAAACGCATGGCGATCGATTTTGAAATTCCCCCGGACGCAAAGGCGATCCGGGCGAAAGTGCGCCAATGGGTGCAGGACGAATGCCACCCGGCCGAGAAACGGCTGATCGAGGGCGCGGACTATAAAACGACGCTGGCCGAACTGCGTGCCAAGGCGCGGGCGCAAGGGCTGTGGTGCCCCTTCATCCCGCAGGAGTATGGCGGCATGGGCCTGGGGCCGCTGGCCAACGCGCTGGTGCAGATGGAGCTGGGCCAGAGCCATCTGGGCGCGCTGTCGATGAACACGCAAGGCCCCGACGACGCGACCATGCTGACCCTGCTGCAGCACGGCACCGACTTCCAGAAAGAGAAATACCTGAAGCCGCTGCTGAACGGCGAAAAGCGCATCTGCTATTCGATGACCGAGAAGGCGGCCGGCGCAGACGCCACCGGCATGCAGACGCGCGCCGAGAAGCAGGGCAACGAGAATTACGTCCTGAACGGCGAGAAGTGGTTCTCGTCGGCGGCGAGCGTCGCCGACATCGCCGTGGTGATGGCGAAGACCAACCCGGATGCGCCGCGCCACCAGCAGTTCTCGACCTTCATCGTGGAGCTGCCGAACCCCGGTTATCGCATTGCGCGCGATATCGAGACGATGGCCGTGGAAGGCCCGCTGAGCCATATCATGGGCGGCGGGCACAGCGAGGTGAAGATCGAGAATCTCGTCGTGCCGGCGGACAATCTTCTGGGCGGCGAAGGCAACGGTTTCGCGATGGGGCAGCACCGCCTCGCCTATGGCCGCCTGCGTCACGGCATGCACAACGTCGCGATGGCGCAGCGGGCGTTGGACCTCGCGGCGCAGCATGTGACGAGCCGTTCGACCTTCGGCAAAAAGCTGTCGGATCGTCAGGGCGTGCAGTGGATGCTGGCCGATTGCGCCGCCGAACTCTATCAGGCGCGGCTGATGCTGCTGCACATCGCCTACAAGGCCGAGAAGGGCCTGGACCTCAGGCAGGAGAACTCCATCGCCAAGGTTGTTCCTGGCCCATATGGTGCACAAGGTGGTGGACACCGCGTTGCAGCTGCACGGTGCGCTGGGATACAGCCGCGATACGCCGCTGGCCGCCTGGTACACGCATATCCGCTCGCAGCGTCTGGTGGACGGGCCGGACGAGGTGCATCGCTGGACGGTGGGCCGCAATGTGCTGAAGGCGTTCGAGCGCGACGGCACGACGGCGGCGGCCTGCGGCGGCGATCTGATCTGAAGCGTGAGCGGGAGCCGGATTCATGTTCGCCAATCTGGCTCTCGCCGCGTTGATGGCGATCGTCTGCGTGCTGCTGCATTTCGTCGGGCTGACGCTGATCAGCGGATATGCGCGGCGGCATTTCGGGCGCTATCACGCGCGACATGATCTGCGTCCGCAAGCTTTCGTAATCCTTGTGACGGTGGCGGCGATCTTCGCCGTGCACACGGTCGAAATCTGGGCTTACGGCGCAGCCTTCCTGCTGGTCGATCCTGCCCTGTCGCTGGCCGACGCGCTGTATTTCAGCATCGAGACCTATACGACGCTGGGGTATGGCGACGTTCTGCTATCGCCCGACTGGCACCTGTTCGGCGCGACGGAGGCGATGGTGGGCCTGCTGCTGATCGGCTGGTCGACGGCTTATCTGGTCGCGGTCAGCGGGCGGCTGCACGCCTTCGCCGAGCAGAACGCGGAAGAATGACCCGTCAGGGAATGCCGGTGATCTTGTGGGTCTGGAGGCTAAGCCGCCATTGCGGGTGCGCCATGCAATAGGCGATGGCCGCATTCGTGTTGGCGATGCGGTCCGGGCCGTCCATCGGCTGAAGGAAGAAGTGCTTGAAGGCGAGGCCGGCGAAACGCTCCGGCCTCGCTTTTTCCTGCGGGAAGACCAGTTTGAGTTCATCGCCCGCCGTGAGCGCGAGCGGCGCATCGGCCTTGGGCGAGACGCAGATCCAGTCGAGGCCCGGCGGCGGCGTCAGCGTGCCGTTGGTCTCCACGGCGATCTCGAAGCCGCGCGCATGCAGCGCCGCGATCAGCGCATCGTCCAATTGCAGCATCGGTTCGCCGCCGGTGCAGACGACATAAGGCGCGCCGCCCTGCCCCTCCGGCCACGCTGCGGCGACCGCATCGGCCAGCGCCTCTGCCGTTCTGAACTTGCCGCCGCCTTCGCCATCGAACCCGATGAAGTCGGTGTCGCAGAAGGTGCAGACGGCCGCGGCACGGTCGCGTTCCAGCCCGCTCCACAGATTGCAGCCGGCGAAGCGGCAGAACACCGCAGCGCGCCCGGCCTGCGCGCCTTCGCCCTGCAGCGTGTAGAAGATTTCCTTGACCGAATAGGTCATGCGGCGGTCGCGGTGAATTTCGCCCAGCCATTGGCGCGCAGATCGCATGCCGGGCAGGCGCCGCAGCCATAGCCCCAGACGTGGCGATGCGTGCGGTCGCCGAGATAGCAGGTATGGGTTTCCTCGACGATGAGATCGAGGAGCGTCTGTCCGCCGAGATCGCGGGCCAGCGCGAAGGTCGCCGCCTTGTCGATCCACATCAGCGGCGTATCGACCACGAAGCGGGCCTCCATGCCGAGATTGAGGGCCACCTGAAGGCTTTTGAGCGTATCGTCGCGGCAATCCGGATAGCCGGAATAGTCGGTTTCGCACATGCCGCCGACAAGATGCGATAGGCGACGGCGGCGGCGGTAGTAAAGAACAGGAGGTTGCGGCCCGGCACGAAGGTGTTCGGCAGGCCGGACTTTCCCATCGCGATTTCAGTTTCGGCGGTAAGCGCCGTGCCGCCGATTTCGGCCAGCAGATTCAAGGTCAGCATGCGGTCTTCGCCCAGCCTCGCGCCCCAGGCGGGAAAATCACGCTTCAGCCGTTCAAGGATGCGGGGGCGCGTTTCCAGCTCGACCGCGTGACGCTGGCCATAGAAGAAGCCGACCGTTTCCACCCGATCGAAGCGGTCGAGCGCCCAGGCGAGGCAGGTGGTGGAATCCTGTCCGCCGGAGAACAGGACAAGGGCGGTGCTGTCGGTCATCGCCCTCCCTTAACCTATGCCGCAGTGCGGGAAAATGCCCCGCTTCCCGGCATTGCCGGATTGGCGTAAACCAGCCTTAACGCGCGGCCCTGACGGGCCGCTTTGACATTCAGGATGACCCGCTTGACCTCCAGCGTCGCTATCTCGGGAACCGGGCTGTTTACCCCGCCCAACTCCATTTCCAACGCGGAACTGGTCGCTTCGTTCAACGCCTTCGTAAAGCTGCACAATGCGCAGCATGCCGAGGAGATCGCGGCCGGGACGATGCCGGCGCTTTCGGAATCGAGCGTCGAGTTCATCGAGAAGGCGAGCGGCATCAAAAGCCGTTTCGTGATGGACAAGACCGGAACGCTGGACCCCGAGGTGATGACGCCGCGCATTCCCGAGAGGCCGAACGAGGAAATTTCCGTGCTGGCCGAAATGGCCGTGCGCGCCGCCCAGCAGGCTTTGCAGCGCGCGGGCCGCACCGCCGCCGACGTGGACGGGGTGATCTGCGCCGCGTCCAACATGCAGCGCGCCTATCCGGCCATGGCGATCGAGATTCAGTTCGCGCTGGGCATTCAGGGCTTCGGCTTCGACATGAACGTCGCCTGCTCGTCGGCGACGTTCGGCATTCAGGCGGCGGCGGACATGATCCGCGCCGGGCATGCGCGGTCTTTGCTGGTGGTGAACCCCGAGATCTGTTCGGGGCATCTGAATTTCCGCGACCGCGACAGCCATTTCATCTTCGGCGACGTGGCGACCGCGATCCTGCTGGAGCGCGCCGACGCGACCGAGGCCGAGAACAGCTGGGAGATTCTCGACACGCGCCTGAAAACCCAGTTCTCGAACAATATCCGCAACAATTTCGGCTTCCTGAACCGCGCCGCCCCGGAAGGCATCGGCAAGCTGGACAAGCTGTTCGTCCAGGAAGGCCGCAAGGTGTTCAAGGAAGTCGTGCCGATG
>JAPUEF010000203.1:5688-9703 GCA_027492655.1 Alphaproteobacteria bacterium
GCGCATACGGCGGAGGCGAATATTTCGACCGCGCAGCTGAAGCGGCTGTGGCTGCACCAGGCGAACATCAACATGAACGATTTCATCGCGCGCAAGGTGCTGGGCCGCGACCCCGTCCCCGGCGAGAGCCCGGTGATTCTTGACGAATACGCCAACACCTCGTCGGCGGGATCGATCATCGCCTTCCACAAATACTCGGACGACCTGAAGCCCGGCGATCTGGGGGTGATCTGTTCGTTCGGCGCGGGTTACTCGGCCGGCACGGTGATCGTGCGGAAGCTGCACTAGGCGCATGAGCCTCAGCGTCTTTTCGACCGAGATCTACCGCGCGAAACTGGGCGGGCCGGCGCAAGGCGCGCTGATCGGCGATATCGCCGGGGCGATCCGTCAGCTGGCGAAAGACGATGCCGCCGGGCGGCGCTGGTGCGCCGAAAACGGCTATGGCGGCTACACGTCCTATGCGTCGCTGGACGATCTGAGCTGGCGTGACAGCACATTCGCGGAGCTTCAGGCGCGACTGCAAAAGCATGTCGGTGCGTTCGCCAGGGCGCTGGCCTTCGAGATGCAGGGGCGCAAACTGACCTGCGACAGCATGTGGGTGAACCTGCTGAAGCCCGGCGCCGCGCACACCGCGCATATCCACCCCGGCAGCGTGATCAGCGGGACGATCTATATCGACCTACCCCCGGGGGCCTCGGCGATCCGGTTCGAAGACCCCAGGCTGGGCCTGATGATGGCGGCGCCTCAGGTGAAGCGGACGGCCCCGCCAGCGCGCCAGCGTTTCGTTTCGGTCGCGCCGAAGCCGGGCGAGGTGGTGCTGTGGGAAAGCTGGCTGCGTCACGAAGTCCCGCGCAACGGGGCGAAGGCGGAACGGCTTTCGGTGAGCTTCAATTACAGCTGAGGCGATCAGGGCCGCATGAAGGTGAAGTCCTCGTTCGGATCGGCGTGATCTGCGGCGTCGCGCAGTTCGCGCTGGACCTCGGCCAGCGGCTTCGTCTCAAGAAAGGCATGCACGACCTCCGAGATGATGGCGCGGAGCGTGGCGTCGTGATCGACGGGCGCGGCGGCGGCCTCGGCAAGCGCGGCGGACACATGTTTGCGGGCGAGCTGGGACGGGGTCATGCGGTTCTCCTGAAGCCTGTCTCGCGCGGCCGGGCGGAGGCCGCCTTGATCTGACGCAAAGCTCAAACGGCTTTGGGCGGCATGCGATAGAGCGCGGCGAAGCGCTTCAACCCCTTGCCGTCGCCCCAGAGGATGAGGCTCCCCTGCCCTTCCAGCGCCTCAAGCGGCGCCTTGCCGTAGACGAGGGCGGCGATGACGGAGGGCGTCGCGGTGATGCGGGCCGTCGGAATGGGCGGATGGCCGCGCTCGGTGGTCAGCCGGCCGCCCTTGACCGCCACCGTGAACGGCTCGCCGTCCAACGTGAAGGCCAGATTGACGTCGAGGCCTTTGGCCGCTGCAGGATCGAACTTCGCCCGGAACGACAGCATCAAGGCGACGGGGCTGAACGGCAGGGTCGGATCGTGGCCCGGTGAACGAACGCCCCAGCGGCCGAGCGCCAGCAGGATCGGTTCGGCTTCGAGCCCCCAACTGGTGAGCGCATAGGCCTGCGCCTTCGCCGGCGGGGGCAGTTTCTCGCGCCGGACGACCCGCGCCGCCTCCAGCGCCTCCAGCTTCTGCGTCAACACGTTGGCGCTGAGGCCTTCAAGACTGGCCCTCAGATCGCTGAACCGGCGCGGCCCCATCATCAGCTCGCGCATGATGAGCATCGACCAGCGCTCGCCGATCAGGTCGAGGGCGTGGGCCGTGGCGCAGGCGTCGTCATAGTGTCGCGGCTTCATGTGTTATTTTTTATAACTTCTTAGTTGTTTAAGATAACTAAACGGCGCAGGATCGCCAGACTGAACGCCGAGACGACGAGAAGGAGAGCGAGATGAGCTATATCGACGGCGTGGTGTGCGCGGTTGCCGCTGACGCCAAGGAAGCCTTCCTGACGCATGCCCGGACGATCGACCCGATCTTCCTGGAACACGGCGCCCTCAAATGCGTCGAGACCTGGGGCGACGACGTGCCCGAAGGTCAGGTGACGGATTTCCGCAAGGCGGTTCTGGCGGCCGAAGGCGAAGTGGTCGTGCTCTCGTGGATCGTCTGGCCGGACAAGGCCACCCGCGATGCCGGCTGGGCGAAGGTGATGGACGATCCCCGCATGAAGGACACGAAGATGCCCTTCGACGGCAAGCGCATGATCTATGGCGGTTTTCAGCAGATCCTTGAAATCTGAACTGCGTAACGAACCGCGCTATGGGGTTTCAGCCCCCGCCGGGTAACGCGCGATGCACTCGATCTCCATACGCGCGCCGAAGGCGAGCGCGGTGGCCCCGAAGGCGCTGCGGGCAGGCAGCGAATCCTTGTCGAAATAGGTGAGATAGACCTCATTGAAGGCCGCCCACTCGTTCATGTCGGCAAGCATGACGGTGCATTTCACGATGTCCGCCAGGGCGAGGCCGTGGCGGGCGAGCGTGGCGCTGATGTTTTCGAACGCCTGCCGGGTCTCGGGCCCGATGCCGCCGGGTGCGAGCTTTCCGGTCGCCGGATCGAACCCGATATCGCCGGACAGGAACAGCACGTCGCCGACCCGCCGGGCATCGGCGAAGGGTTTGACGAAGCTTTTGGGCGGGGCCGGCCGTGCAATCCCGAACGCGGCGGCGAAGAAATCCGTCAGCAGTCCGGCCGAGCGGCGCGCGGTCGCGGCATCGTAGGCGAACAGCGTAGGGCCGCCCTGCCCCTTGTGCGAGAACGGGTCGTGCACCGTGATGTCGGGCTCGCGGCGGTCCCAGGCGTGGGTCGCGCCGGGATGGATGTGGAGCGTCACCTTCGCGCGGTCGGCTTCGTCCAGCGTAGCGAGCAGCCTCTCGCCCGTGTCCGGGTCGTCATAGGTGTCGGCGGCGCCGAGCTGGATGAGGACCGGGCCGGTGAGATCGCGGAAGTCGAAGCCCGGCACGACATTGTAGATCCACGCCACGGGATAGAACGGCGCGAAAGCGGCGAAGCGCGCGCCGGCAGCGGCGTATTTGTCGTGAATGGCGCGCGTGGCGGCCAGCATGGTCATCAGCCCGCCCCAGGAGAACCCGCTGAGCCCAATGCGCGCGGCGTCGATGTCGGGACGTGCGGCGAGGACAGCCAGCGCAGCGAAAACATCCGGCACGGTTTCAAACGGCGATTTCGGGCGCGTCTCCGGCCCCATCACGCCATGCGCGGCCCACAAGTCGATCTCGAAGGTGGCGATGCCGGCGGCGTTCAGGGCCTCGGTCGCGCTTTCGCCGCGACTGTCCACGCCGTTCGAGCCGTGGACGACGATGACCGCTGGCGCCGGCGACGACGACGCTTCGGGAACTGTGAGGATGCCGGCGCAGGTCCAGTCGCGGCCGCCGTCGGAGACCGGGAAGGACAGGAACGACAGCTTGCTACCGGCCCGGCGCGACGCCGACCGCTCAAACGAAATCCCGCCCATCTGGCTCCTCCGAATTCTGTCGTTGGCGCGATCCTGCGAAGGCCGATCCCGGCTGTAAAGGCCGCAGCGCCTTGAAACCACCGCGAGGGCGCAGATAAGAAGAGCGCGCTCACCCGAGCCGTAAGCGTCTCACGTCAGGCAACGCATCCAACCCGTCCTTGCGCGGGTGTGCCGGTTTTCCGGCGGATGCACGGCCAAGGACTTCGACTGTGAGACAATCCATGACTGCAAAGAAATCGACCCTGCCGCGCCTGCCAGCCAGCTCCGCCTGGCTGGTGATGCCGTTCCTGCTTTCGATCCTGATGACGTTCGTCGTCTCGGGCGTTTCAACAGCACGGAGCATCGGCTTCGCGCCCGTGTTCCTGGAACGCTGGATGTCGGCCTGGGTTATTTCCTGGTTCATCGCCTTCCCGACGCTGCTGTTCGCGCTGCCAATCGTGCGGCGGGCGACGACGGCGCTCGTCGCGCCGCCGACACGGTAAGGCGAAACGAAAAGGGCGGCCC
>JAPUEF010000204.1 GCA_027492655.1 Alphaproteobacteria bacterium
GTAAACCGAAGGTCGGGGGTTCAATCCCCTCTTCCGGCACCATTTCTCGATCGGATCGCCCATGTCGGAAGCCCGCCCTTTGCCTGCCAAGCATGACCCTGATGCCGGGCCGTTCGATTGGTCCGACCCGCTGCGTCTGGACGATCTGCTGACCGAAGAAGAGCGGATCGTCGCGAAATCGGCCCGCGATTTCTGCGCCGACCGCCTGGCCACCCGCGTGAAGGACGGTTTCCGGCACGAGGTTTTCGACCGGGCCATTATGACCGAGATGGGCGAACAGGGCCTGCTGGGCATCACCTTGCCCGAGCGCTACGGCTGCGCGGGCCTTGGCTATGTCGCTTATGGCCTCGCCGCCCGCGAGGTCGAGCGCGTGGACAGCGGCTATCGCTCCGCCATGAGCGTTCAGTCCAGCCTGGTAATGCACCCGATCTATGCCTACGGCACCGAGGAAACGCGCATGCGTTTCCTGCCCAAACTCGCCAGCGGCGAATTCGTCGGATGTTTCGGCCTGACCGAGCCGGATCACGGTTCCGACCCCGGCGGCATGGTGACGAAGGCGCGCAAGGTGGACGGCGGCTGGATTCTGAACGGCGCCAAGATGTGGATCACCAATTCGCCCATCGCCGATGTGGCGGTCGTATGGGCGAAGGACGATGCCGGCGACATTCGCGGCTATGTGGTGGAGCGCGACTTCAAAGGGTTCTCGACGCCCAAGATCGAAGGCAAATTCTCGCTACGCGCCTCCGTTACCGGCGAGATCGTGCTGGAGGATGTGTTCGTCCCGGATGCGAACTACCTGCCGAATGTGAAGGGTCTGAAAGG
This sequence comes from Alphaproteobacteria bacterium, assembly GCA_027492655.1. Lineage (GTDB taxonomy): Bacteria > Pseudomonadota > Alphaproteobacteria > Micropepsales > Micropepsaceae > JADZAI01. Next base: position 823 of record JAPUEF010000204.1, read on the forward strand.
CCCGTTCGGCTGCCTCAACCGCGCCCGCTACGGCATTGCCTGGGGCGCGATGGGCGCAGCGGAAGCCTGCTTCGAGGCGGCCCGCGACTACACGCTGAACCGCAAGCAGTTCGGCCGCCCCCTGGCCGCGACGCAGCTGATCCAGAAGAAGCTGGCTGATATGCAGACCGAAATCGCGCTGGGCTTTCACGGCGCGCTGCGGCTCGGCCGACTGTTCGAGGCGGGCGAAGCCTCGCCGCCGATGATCTCGCTGATGAAGCGCAACAATTGCGGCAAGGCGCTGGAGATCGCGCGGCAGGCCCGCGACATGCACGGCGGCAATGGCGTTTCGGACGAATACGGCGTCATCCGCCACGTCCTGAACCTGGAAGCCGTGAACACCTACGAGGGCACGCATGACGTTCATGCGCTGATCCTCGGACGCGCCATCACCGGCATTCAGGCGTTCAGCTAATCGTCCTCGTCCGGCTCGGGATAGAAGCTGGTCCATAGAGCAAGGCGCAGCGTCGTTTCGCGCGGCGCGCGATCGGCGGCGATGACCTGCGCCGCCGAAAGGCCGAGCGCATAGTCGGCGTCGAGCCGCCAGCGGAGCGAGAGCTGCGCCTCGTGCTTTTCATAGACGCCCGGATCGTAGAGATCGCCGGGCGCGAAGGTGGAGAACCAGCCCGCGCCCAATTGCCAGTCGTCATCCAGATCGATGCCCGCGACGGCGTTCAACCGCCATTCGTCGGCGGTATCGCCCCGCCATGCCCAGCCTGCGCTGAAATTGGCGAAGGCGTGAGCGCCGAACGCCTGAAAGGCGCGGCCGGCATCGACCTGCACCGCCGCGCCTAGCCCGTCGCCCGCAAAGACGGGATCGGCCAGCGCCGTGCCGTAATCCTGCCAGCTGCCCCGCCCTTCCAGCGCGAAACGCCAGTCGGGCGCATCCGCAAGCTGGAACGACCAGCGCAGGCCACCGCCCGCGCGCCAGCTATTGGACGCCGCGCCGCGCGTCATCTCGCCCTCGAAGGCGAAGATCGCGGTGAGGTCCGATCCGAGCCCGGCCTCGCCATAGCCCTCGAACACAAGCCGCTGCACACCGTCCGACGCCTGCGCGAGGCCGACGCTGTTGATCGAGAGACCGTAATCCTTCGGCTGCGCCCATGCGCCCGCTGCGGCCGGCGCGACGCACAGGACGGCGATGAGGGGCGCGAGCCTCACGCGCCGCCCCGCTTCGTCAGGCCATGCGGCGTCTTCTCCCAGCGATACGGATCGCGGATGAAGACGAAGACGGCGCGCCACGCGGCGGCGGAGATCATCGCCCAATAGACCGGGGCGAGCAGGCCCCACGGCATCAACGGCCACAGCCGGCGACGGAGCGGCGCAAGCACGGTCATCAGCACCGAGAGCATGTTGCCGGCGAACATGAGGCCGGCCGCCATCGGCCCGATCAGCGGACCGAACACGGCATCGAGCGGCGTGTCGCCGGTGACGGCGTGCCACGAAGCCAGCCCCCAGAAGACGGGGTTGATCATCGCGAAAATCGACGACGCGCCGACGAAGAAGATCATGAAAATCCAGCCGCGAACTCCGAGCGCCGGGAGCGCCAGCGTGCGCGGCGATCGGACATGCACGAAGAAGGTCTGCTGATAGCCGCGCGACCAGCGCGTGCGCTGCGGCAGCCAGGCTTTCAGCTTGACCGGCGCTTCCTCCCATGTGGTGGAATCGAGCGTGCCGACTTTGTGTCCGAGCCGTCCGAGGCGGATACCGAGATCGGCGTCTTCGGTGACATTCCACGAATCCCAGCCTCCGGCCTCACGCAGAAGGGCCGCGCGGAAATGATTGCTGGTGCCGCCCAGAGGCACCGGAAAGCCGAGGCGCTGCAGGCCCGTAAGCATCGCGTCGAACCACAGCGCGAAGTCGAGCGCGAACAGCCGGGTGAGGGCGTTCTCGCGCGCGTTGAAGGGAAAGAGGCGCGCTTGCAGGCAGGCGAGCCCTGCTCCGCCGGCGTCGAAGGCGGCAACGGCGCGGCGGAGCTGATCCGGATCGGGCCGATCCTCGGCATCGTAGATGACGACGAAGTCGCCCCGCGCCTGGCCAAGCGCGACATTGCAGGCGCGGGGCTTGGTCTGCGGCCTGCCCGGCGGGGCGACGACGATGCGCCAGTGCGGGCCGGGCGAAAGCGCCTGAAAAGCCGCTCTGGTCTCCGCGTCGTCGTCTTCCAGCGCCACGAGGATGTCGAGCTTGTCTTTCGGATAGCTCAGCCCGTCCAGCGCCGCGACGAGGCCGGCCGCCATATTGGCCTCGCGGTAGAGCGGCACGATCAGCGAATAAACCGGAAGATCGGCATCAAGGCGCTGGAGCGCGGGCGTGGTCTGCGCGCGCAGGCCCGCCAGCCAGATCACGAAACGGAAGATCATATGGCCGGAGGCGAGCACGATCAGCGAGCCGATGAGCAGCTCGGCGGTGACGCGCGGCGCGGCGGCGAAACCGGCCGTGACGATGAGGGCAAGTCCGGCGATCGTCGTCAGCTGCGTGCGGGTCAGCGGGACATCGGCCCACACACCGCGACGGCGCACGGATACGGCGCTCCACCCCTCCGTCGGACGATCCATCCCCTGCCGCTCCCCCAAGCGCAGGGTCGATCCAAGCGTGAAGCAACGCCGCCTGACAAGCAAAAGGCGTGACGCAGGGCTGCGCCACGCCGCCGCATGGCGCGTCGGGGTTAATGGCCCGGTGTCTGGATACCTTGCAGCATCGTCGCCGGATCGGCCTTGGGCAACACGCTGAGCGCCGGGCTGGCATCGGCGCGATCGAAGCCCTGCAGGATCATCTGGAAACGCATCTCGACGAAGGCGCGCATCTCGCGGTGCGTGAAGATGTGCAGCTCGCCGCCTTTCACGCCTTCCACGACGCGAGCGCCCACGACCTCGGGATCGATGCCGCCCAGCACGTTGGCGGCGGCCTGTTCGCGGGTCGCGCCGACGCCCGGATCTGTATCGACCGCGCCGCCATATTTCGACTGCTTGTTACGCCAGCTTTCGTGAATCAGCGTCTTCACGAAGCCGGGGCACAGAACCGAGACGCCGACGCCGAGCGGCGCGAACTGCATCGCCCAGCCTTCGCTCATCGCGACGACCGCGAATTTGGTGGCGCAGTAAGGCTCCAGGTTCGGCGGCGAGATCATGCCCGCCATCGAGGCGGTATTCACGAAATGGCCGCCTTCGCCGTGGCTGAGGATCAGCGGCATGAAGGTCTCGACGCCGTAATAGACGCCCTTCACATTGACGTCGATGATCCAGTCCCAGTCCTTGTCGCGCACGGTATCATAGGCGCCGCCGACCGCGACGCCGGCATTGTTGCAGACGACATGGACCTTGCCGAAATCGGCGATGGTCTTCAGCGCCGCGCTTTTCAGCGAGTTGCGGTCGGTGACGTCGCAGAGGACGGTCGAGACCGGCACCTGGCGATCTTCCAGATCTTTTTTCGCAGCGGCCAGCGCCGTTTCGTCGATGTCGGCGAGCATGACTTTCATGCCTTCCTTGCCGAAGGCCCGCGCCATCGAAAGGCCGAGACCGGACGCGCCGCCCGTGATGAAAGCGACCTTGCCTTTGAGATCGAGCGCCATGACGTTTCCTATATTTTGTCGGTTCTTGGTTTCAGGTCAGCGCCTTGACGATGAGGCGCGTCAGAACTTCGATCGCGCTGGCGGGCGCGCTGCCGTGGCGCTGGGCGTAACTGCTGCCCTGATGAATGATGCCGACGATGGCTGCCCCGATGACGCGGGCATCCTCCTCGGAGACGGACGCGCCCGCCGGCGAGAGGGTCAGTAGCGTCCCGGCCCAGTCCCTGGCCCATTTGTCGATCAGCGTTTCTGAGGTCGCCTGCTCGGCGGCGATGACGCCCGCATCGTTCATGGCCGTCACCAGCACGCCGGGATTGGCCTCGCCATAAGCGTAGATCGCTTCCAGTGAGGCGCGCACCGAGGCGGCGAGATCGCTCATCCCCTCGCGATGGCGCGACAGCGTCGCGTCGAGCTCGGCGCGCGCTTCATCGACGAAGGCGAGGAAGCAAGCCTGCTTGTCCGCGAAGTGAAGATAGAACGTGCCGTGACCGAGCCCGGCCTCGCGCGAGATATCCTGAGGACGTGTCGCGTGATAGCCGCGCTCGACGAACAGATTGCGCGCCGCAGCCAGAAGTCTGGCGCGGGAGTCCTGCGGGCGACGCCCGCGTGTGGCGATGGGAAGAGCCGTCATTTCTGACAGAATGTCAGGCGACAGCGCCAAGTCAAGCCGATGTCAGTCGGCGCAAAGGGCGGGCTGCGCCACGCCGTTGACGACCTCGGAATGGCAGCCGAACGGCATGTTCGTGGGCTGGCAGTAGCCGGCGCCCTTGGCGCCCGGCGCTTGATCGGTCCAGCATGACCCGGCGCATTCGCTGGAATCGGAACATTGTTTGCCGGCGGTCGGCGACGGCAGGGTGCAGGCAGGCGTCCCCATCAGCCCGACCGGCCCCCATTTGCCGCCTGCCGCCACGCATGCCGCATCGTTGGTCGGCTCTGCGGGCATTTCCGGTTTGGCGGTGGCCACCGTCGGAGCAGTGGGCGTCGTCGCGGTCTGGGCGCAACCCGCGATGAGAAGAGCTGCAAAAAGGACGAGAGCGCGCATGGCGGGATTCTCCTGGGATCGCCACGCCTCATCGCGCCGCGCATCGTTCAGGACGGAACTCTAGAAGACGAAACGCCCGGCGCAAGCCGGACGCTCGCAACCGCGCGCTTTGGTCGCTTAGCTGCGATAGCTCGGATCCTTGCGGTCGAGCATACGCAGCAATGCCGGCCAGGCCATCGCGCCGACGAACCCGTCGAATGCGACCGCGCCCTGCCCGGCCGTCTTTTCAGCGACGCCCTGATTGGTGGGGTTCGACTTCGCGCCGCCCGCCAGCGCCCGCACCTGCATCGAACAGGCGCGCTCAAGATAGTACATCCGCAGAAAGGCGTCGGCGCAGGTCTTGCCGCAGGTCAGCGTGCCATGGTTCCGCAGCAGCATGACGCTGTGGTTTTTGATGTCGTGCACCAGCCTCTCGCGCTCATCGAGATCCAGCGCGATGCCTTCGTAGTCGTGATAGGCCATGTCGCCCAACAGCATCATCGCGTGCTGGTCGAGCGGCAGCAGCCCGTGTTCCTGGGCCGAGACCGCGACGCCATCGGTCGAATGGAGATGGATCACGCATTGCGCATCCTCGCGCACCGCGTGGATGGCCGAATGGATGGTGAAGCCGGCCGGGTTCACCGGCCATTCGCTCTCTTCCACCTTGTTGCCGTCGAGGTCGATCTTCACGAGGCTGGAAGCCGTGATTTCGTCGAACAGCATGCCGTAGGGGTTGATGAGGAAGTGATGCTCCGGCCCCGGCACGCGCGCCGAGATATGGGTGAAGATCATGTCGTCCCATCCGTAGTGGTGGACGAGGCGATAGGTCGCCGCCAGATCGACGCGGACCTGCCATTCGGCTTCGGAAATCTTGCCCTTCAGCGACGGCGCGCGGGTTTCAAGTGCTACGGCCATGAAGGCCTCCCTCAGCTGTTCTGATTGATGGCAGAGTGCGCGCCCGACGCCCTGACGTCAATTCGGCCCGGTTCCAAGCCGGACCCGCGCCACCGCCTCTTTCCAGCGGCCGTAGCGCGCGTCCCGCTGGTCGGCGCCCATCGCAGGCTCGAAGCGGCGATCGAGCCGCCAGGCGCGGGCGATGTCCTCGGTCGAGCTGAAGACGCCTGCCGCCAGCCCGGCCAGAAAGGCCGCGCCCAGCGCCGTCGTTTCGGTCACGACCGGGCGCTCGATGGTCCGGCCCGTCAGGTCGGCGAGGTTCTGGCAGAACCAGTCATTGACCACCATGCCGCCATCGACCCGCAGAGCGTGCGGCGCGGGCTCTCCCGCCGCCGCAAGGTCGGCGGCCATCGCCTCCAGCAGGTCGCGCGTCTGGAAGCTGACGGATTCAAGCCCGGCACGGGCGATCTCGGCCGCCCCGTCATTACGTGTCAGCCCGCTGATCGCGGCGCGGGCGTTGGCGTCCCAATAGGGCGCGCCAAGGCCGGTGAAGGCGGGCACCAGCATCACGTTGGAATTCGGATCGGCCTGCATGGCCAGAACAGACGACTGCGCCGCGTCGTCGAACAGGCGCAGTTTGTCGCGCAGCCACTGGATCGTCGCGCCGGCCATGAAGATCGATCCCTCCAGCGCATAGGCGGTGTGTCCGTCGATGCGCGAGGCGACGGTGGAGAGCAGCCGGTTCTGCGAGACGATGAAGCGCGCGCCGGTATTCGCTATGGCGAAGCAGCCGGTGCCGTAGGTCGCTTTCATCAGGCCCGGCTGGAAGCACGCCTGCCCCACCGCCGCTGCCTGCTGATCGCCCGCCACCGCGAGGATCGGCAGTTCATCGCCTGCATAGTCCGCTCGCGCGACGCCGAACGATCCGGCGCTGTCGCGAACCTCAGGCAGGACGGCGCGCGGGATGCCGAACCACGACAGAAGATCGCTGTCCCAGCTTTGCGTCGAGATATTGAACAGCGAAGTACGCGAGGCGTTGGTCGCATCGGTCGCATGAACCGCGCCGCCCGTCAGGTTCCAGATCAGCCACGAGTCGATCGTGCCGAACGCCAGCTCTCCCGCTTCGGCCCGCGCCCGGCCGTCCGGCACATGGTCGAGCAGCCAGCCGAGCTTGGTGGCGGAGAAATACGGATCGAGCAGAAGCCCTGTCAGCTTCTGGATCTGCGGCTCCAGTCCGCGCATCTTCATCCCCGCGCAGGCATCCGCCGTGCGGCGATCCTGCCAGACGATGGCGCGGCCCAGCGCTGTGCCGGTCGCCCGATCCCACAGGACCGTCGTTTCACGTTGATTCGTGATGCCGATGGCGGCGATGCGGCCGGCGCCGACCTCCCCCGCCACCTGCGCCAGCGTCCGCTGCGCCGCGCGCCATATGTCGTGTGCGTCATGCTCGACCCACCCGTCCGCCGGGTAGTACTGCGGCAATGCAACTTGATGGGCGGCGGAAATCCGCCCCTCCCGGTCGAACGCCACGGCGCGGGTGCTGGTGGTGCCCTGATCCAGCGCGAGGATCAGGTCAGGTGTTCGTGACGACATGACGTTGACGCTCTCGCAAAGGTTTAACGCGCTCTTAGGTTCCGCCGATAGTATAGTCTCAGACGTTGCGTTGTGGGGCGCGTTCGAGAGTGTCTGCGGGCGGCATAGATCCCGAGATTGGCAAACTGGTTTCGCTGGCTCAATCGGAGTCTGCCGAAAGCCGGTCAGAGCTTTATTTGTCCATCGCAGCGCTGATGGAATCCCGCGCCGGCGGCTTCACCGCTTCCGAACGTGAATTGCTCAATGCGATCATGCGCCAGCTGACCCGCCAGGTCGAAATGCAGGTGCGGCAGGCGCTGGCGGAGCGCATGTCGGAGATGGACGACGCGCCGCACGATCTGATTCTGCTGCTCGCCAATGACCGCATCGAAGTCGCACGCGGCGTGCTGGAGAAGTCCACGCTGCTGAGCGAGGACGAACTGATCGACATCATCAACGCCGCGACGCATCTGCACCAGCAGTCAATCGCCGGCCGCGCCGACGTGTCGGAGCGCATCGCCGCCTCGCTCGCCGAAAGTTCGGCGCCCGACGTTCTGCTGTCGCTGGTGCGCAACCAGCGCGCCCGCATCGCCAACGAGACGATGGAGCGGCTCGCCGAACGCTCGCGCGGCGACATCGAACTCCAGCGCGGCGTTCTGGCCCGCTCCGAGCTTCGCCCTGACCTTGCGACGCGCATGTGCGGCTTCGTCTCCGACGCGCTGCACGGCTTCATCACCCAGCGCTTCGGGATCGATCCTGTCGCCGCCCGCCGCGATCTGGCGATGGCGTCGGCCGAGGCTCACGCCCGCATGACCCACGCGAGCGGGCCGGAGCGTCTGGTCTCCAAGCTGCATGCCGCCGGGCAACTAAAACCTGGCTTCGCCGTGAAGGCGCTGGGTCAGGGCCAGCTCGACGTTTTCGAGCATGCCGTCGCCAAGCTGATCGGCGCGCCGGTCGAGGCGGTCGCGCGCCTTCTGAAAGGCGGAGATGTCGCCGTTCTGGCGCTCATCTGCCAGGCCGTCGGCATCGACAAGTCGGTGTTCGCGACCATGTTCTCGCAGGCCGAGACCCTGCGCGGCCGCTCCGGCATCCTCAGCCAGCAGGACCGGGCCAAAGCCGAGGAAGTCTTCACCACCGTCAGCCGCGACGACGCGCGCCGGACGGTTCTGCGCAAGGCCGCCTGATCCGCCGCCCACCCCTACGCGGGGACGGCCCGGCTTGCTATATCTCCCCCATGATCGATCCGTTCGGGCGGCATATTTCCTATCTGCGCGTCAGCGTCACGGATCGCTGCGACTTCCGCTGCACCTATTGCATGGCGGAGGATACGACCTTCCTGCCGAAGGCCGATCTCCTCTCGCTGGAGGAGATGGACCGCCTCTGCACGGCCTTCGTCGCCAAAGGCGTGACAAAGCTACGCCTGACGGGCGGCGAGCCGCTGGTGCGCAAGAACCTGATGTGGCTGGTCGAGCGATTGGGCCGCCACCTGACGAGCGGCGCGCTGAAGGAATTGACGCTGACCACCAATGGCAGCCAGCTCGCACGCTTCGCCGACGATCTGGCGCGCGCCGGACTGCGCCGCGTCAACGTCTCGCTCGACACGCTGGACCCGGCGAAATTCCGCGCCATCACGCGGCTGGGCGCGCTGGAGCCGGTCCTGGAGGGCATCGCCGCTGCGAAGGCCGCCGGCATGGCGGTGAAGATCAATACCGTGGCGCTGCGCGGCGAGAACGAAGACGAGATCGAGCATCTGATCGCCTGGGCGCATGATGGCGGT
>JAPUEF010000205.1 GCA_027492655.1 Alphaproteobacteria bacterium
ATCGAACACGCCGATGGCCATGACGTTTCAGCCCGCCACGCCGAAATAGCGCTCCAGCACGCGCTCGTAGATGTCGGTCAGCGCCGCGATATCGGCGACCGGCACGTTCTCATCGACCTTGTGCATCGTCTCGCCGACGAGGCCGAGTTCCGCGACCGGGCAGTAATTCTTGATGAAGCGGGCATCCGAGGTGCCGCCGCCGGTTGAGAAATCCGGGGCTGCGCCGGTGATATCGGCGACCGCATCCGACAGGATGGCGGTGAAGTCGCCGGGCTGGGTGATGAAGCAGTCGCCGCCCGTCATCCAGTCCAGTTCATACGCGCCGCCGCGTTCGGCGATGACCGCGTCGCAGGCCGAACGCACCCAGCGCTCCAGATCGGCGGAGGTCTGGAGATCGTTGTGGCGGATGTTGAAGACGGCGCGGGCGTCGGCGGGGATTATGTTGGTGGCGGGGTTGCCGACATCGACCGTGGTGACTTCCAGGTTCGAGGGTTCGAAATGCGGCGTGCCCTCGTCGAGGCGGCGTGACGTGAGGACGGCGAGGATGGCGACGAGTTTCGGGATCGGATTGTCGGCCTTGTGAGGATAGGCGACATGGCCCTGCGCGCCGAGCACGCGCAGGCGGCCCGTGCAGCTGCCGCGCCGGCCGATTTTCAGCGTGTCGCCCAGCCTGCGCTGGCTGGTCGGCTCGCCGACCACGCAGTGATCCACCGTCTCGCCGCGCGCGGACAGCGCCTTCATCATCTTGACCGTGCCGTTGATCGAGACGCTTTCCTCATCGCCGGTGATGATGAAGCCGATCGAACCGCGTCCGGCCAGTTTCGGCGCGAACCGGCTGACCGCAGCGGCGAAAGCAGCGATGGAGCCTTTCATGTCGGACGCGCCGCGCCCGACGAGGAAGCCATCTTTCACCACCGCGCCGAACGGGTCTTCGCTCCACGCCTTCACATCGCCCGGCGGCACCACGTCGGTATGCCCCGCAAAGCAGAGCAGCGGTCCGGTCGTGCCGAGCCGGGCATAGAGATTGTCGATATCCGCGGTGCCCGGTTCGCTGAACGGCATCCGCTCGCAGACGAAGCCCAGCGGCGTCAGGGCGGCTTCCAGCACGCCGAGCGCGCCTTCATCAGCGGGCGTGACGCTGGGCCGGCGGATCAGGTCGCGGGCGAGCGCGAGAGCGTCGATCGGATCGGGCATGGAAACCGTCTGTTAGAGAGCGCTGGACGGAGGGTCAATGCTTGCGCCGGAGGGCCGGGGCGCAGATGGTGCCGCCGACATATATTGGGGGAGAACGCCAATGGCGGGCAGGCTTGAAGGCAAAGTGGCGGTCATCACCGGCGCGGCGTCAGGGATCGGGCGCGGGACGGTGGATCTGTTCGTGCGCGAGGGCGCGAAGGTCGTCGGCGCAGACCTGCAGGACGACAAGGGCGCGCGCATGGCCGAAGAGCTGGGCGACGCCTTCCGCTATATCCGCTGCGACGTGACCGACGAGACGCAGGTGAAGGCGACGCTGGATCTCGCCGTTTCCGCGTTCGGCAGGCTGGACATCCTGTTCAACAATGCCGGCACCGGCGGGCCGCTGGAGAACGCCGAGAACGTGACGGCGGAAAGCTTCGACAGCGTCATGCATCTGCATATCCGGGCGGCGCTGTTCGGCATCAAGCACGCCGTGCCGCTGATGCGCGAGGCGGGCGGGTCGATCATCTCGACCGCCTCGATCGCCGGCCTGCAGAACGGCTTCGGGCCGATCCTCTATTCCATCGCCAAGGCGGGAATCATCCACATGTCGAAGGTGGCGGCGGTGCAGCTCGCGCCGTACCGCATCCGCGTGAACGCGATCTGCCCGGGGCTGATCGCGACGCCGATCTTCGCAAGCTCCATGGGCCTTGGACGGCAGTTCGCGGATACGACGGTGGACGCCATCGCCTCAGCGGCGGGCGGCTCGCAGCCCATACCGCGCGGCGGCGTGCCGGCCGACATCGCGGAGGCGGCGCTGTATCTGGGCAGCGACGGATCGTCCTTTGTGACGGGGCAGGCGCTGACCGTGGATGGCGGCATCACGCTGGGGCCGAGCGGCGCAGCGGGGGCGTCCGCCTTCGCGCCCATTGCGCAGGCCATGGGCATCGACGCCGAGGCGCTGGCCGCCATGCAGCCGCAGGGGTAAGCGATGTTGATCCTCGCCGGCACCTTCCGTATCGACCCCAACAAGCTCGCCGAGGCCGAGCCGCATATGTGCGCGGTGATCGACGCCTCGAGCCGCGAGGAAGGCTGCGTCTATTTCGCGTTCGGCTATGACGTTCTGGAGCCGGGCCTCATCAATGTGCACGAGGTCTGGCGCGATCAGGCGGCGCTGGATGCGCATCGCGAAACGCCGCATTTCCTGGCCTGGAAAGCAGCGCGCGAGGCGATCGGCATGCACGACCGCCGCCTCAGCCTCTACGAGATCGCCAGCGCGACGCCGCAGCCGTAGCTGCGCGTCGCGTCAGTCGCGCAGCAGCTCGTTGATCGAGGTCTTCGAGCGGGTCTTCTCGTCCACCGTCTTGACGATGACGGCGCAGGCGAGCGCGGGCGAGCCGTTGCCGCCGCCCAGCGTACCGGGCACCACCACCGAATAAGGCGGCACGCGGCCATAGAAGATCTCGCCCGTGGCGCGGTCGACGATCTTGGTCGACTGGCCCAGAAACACGCCCATCGAGATTACCGAACCCTGCCCCACGATCACCCCTTCGGCGACTTCCGAGCGCGCGCCGATGAAGCAGTCGTCCTCGATCACCACCGGGTTCGCCTGCAGCGGCTCCAGCACGCCGCCGATCCCTGCGCCGCCCGAAATATGCACGCGCGCGCCGATCTGGGCGCACGAACCGACCGTCGCCCAGGTGTCGATCATGGCGTTTTCACCGACATGGGCGCCGACATTCACGAAGCTGGGCATCAGAACCGCGCCCTTCGCGATGAAGGCGGAGCGGCGCACCACGCAGCCCGGCACCGCGCGGAAGCCGGCGGCGCGGAAATCGCCCTCCTGCCAGCCTTCGAACTTGGACGGCACCTTGTCCCACCAGTTGGCGTTCAGCCCCGGCGCGCCGGCGATGAGCCCCATGTCATTCAGGCGGAACGAGAGCAGCACCGCCTTCTTCAGCCATTGATGGACCAGCCATTCGCCGTTCAGCTTCTCGGCCACGCGGAACGCGCCGCTGTCGAGCCCGGTCAGCGCAGTCTCCACAGCTTCGCGGGCCGCGCCTTTCGTTTTGGGCAACAGGGTCTCGCGATCGTCCCAGGCTGCGTCGATCGCGGCGGCAAGGCTGAGGTCGGTCATCAGGCGTCTCCGATTTCGATGTCGTGCAGGAAGTCAGACAGCGCTCCGGCGACATGGTGGACATGATCGTCGATGTCGGCGGGCACGCCGGCGTCGCCATGGCTCCAGCCGGCCTCGTTGGCGATCCATACCGTCGTCATGCCCAGCGCCGCAGCGGGAACGAGATTGCGCTTCAGATCCTCGAACATCGCGGCGCGGCGGCCATCGACGGCGTAGTGCTGCAACGTCTTTTCATAGGCCGAAATGTCAGGCTTGGGCCGGTAGTCGGCCGAGACGATGTCGAAAATGGCGTCGAACTGATCGAGAATGCCCAGCTTGCCGGCGACGTTTTCGGCGTGTCTGGCGCTGGCGTTGGTGAAGATCGCCTTGCGCCCCGGCAGGCGCTTCAGCGCCGCGATCAGGCGCAGGTCGGGGCCGAGTTCGGCCAGGTCGATGTCGTGGACATGATGCAGAAAGCGGGCGGGATCGAGGCTGTGCCGGGTCATCAGGCCCGACAAGGTGGTGCCGTAATCGCGGTAAAGCTCTTTCTGGTAAGCGTGCGCGGCGTCTTCGGGAAGGTCGAACTCGGCCATCAGAAACCGCTTCATGTTGCGGTCGATCTGCGGAAAGACCCCGGAGTTGGCGTCGTAGAGCGTGTTGTCGAGATCGAACAGCCACGTATCGATGTGCCGGAAATTCATGTGCGGGCGGATACCAGACTTAAACCGGCTTTAACAGCGTCGCGGCTAGGGTGTCGGCCATGTTCAAAACCCTCCTCAACCGCCTGCGCGGCCGCCCGGCTTTGCCGGGACAGCTGAGCTATGAACAGGCGCGGGCGGCGCTGGAAAGCCATTCGGCCGACCTGAAGCGCGAGCTGGCGGGCCGGCACGGGGTTGAAGCGGAAATTCTCTATTATCTGGCCGAAGATCGCGATCCCGCGATCCGCCGGCGGGTCGCCGCCAACAGCTCGACCCCGGCCAAGGCCAACCACCTTCTGGCCGAAGACGGCGACGCGGAGGTACGCGCCGCGCTCGCCCGCAAGATCGCCCGGCTGGTGCCGCATCTGAAGAACGAGGAAAGCGAGCGGATCCGCGATCTGACGCTGCAGACGCTGGACCGGCTGGCGCGCGACGAACTGCCACGGGTCCGGGCCATCGTCGCGAACGAGCTCAAAGCCTGCAAAGCCGCGCCCGCCGATCTGGTGCGGCGTCTGGCGCGCGACCCCGAGCTGAGCGTCGCCGCGCCGCTGCTGGAATATTCGCCGCTGCTGTCGGACGCGGATCTGCTGGAGATCGTCAATCTGGCGCGGGTCAGCGCCGTGCTGACGGCCATCGCCAGGCGGCGCAATCTGTCGGTCGCGGTCTGCGACGCGGTGATCGCCTCGATGGATATCGGGGCGACGGCCGCGCTGCTGGACAACCCGGCCGCCAATATTTCAAAGACCGCGCTGGAGACGCTGATCGACAAGGCGGCGGCGGTGGAAGCCTGGCATGCGCCGCTGACGCGCCGCCCCAATCTGTCGGCGCGGGTGATGCGGCGGATCGCCGGCTTCGTATCGGCGACGCTGATCGAGAAGCTGGCCGAGCGGGCGGGCGTCGATCCCGATCTGGCGGCCGAGCTGAAGCTGAAGGCCCGTCGGGCGATCAATGAAGGCGCGCTGGAGGATACCGAACAGAACGCCGAGCGGGCGGTGCGCGAAGCCGCCGCCAAAGGCGCGCTGGACGATCATTTCGTGGCCGCTGCGATCGATATGAACCGGCGCGACGTGGTGCTTCACGCGCTTGCGGCGATGGCCGGCACCGACGCCGCGACGGTGCTGCGGGTGCTCGAATCGCGCAATGCCCGCGCCGTGACCTCGCTGGCATGGCGCGCCGGCCTGCAGATGCGCACCGCCGTCGCGATCCAGACGCTGGCCAAGGTCGCTGAAATACTGCCGGCGCGCGGCGGCACGGAATATCCCATGGCGCACGACGATATGACGCTGAATCTGGACCTGTTCGGCCTTCGCCCTAAAGCCGTCTGATCGCGGCGATCGCACTGCCGGAGGCGGCGATGCGGTGGGCCGCTTTGGCGAGCGGTTCGCTGGCGACGGTCATGTGATGGGCGTTGGCGTGCAGCAGACGCACGGCGTCGCGCATGATGCCGACATGGCCTTTCCAGAAGACGAGATCGCCGCGTTTCAGACCCTGAAGATCGGGCGTGATCGCGACAGCGGCCCCGAGCGCCGCTTGCTGCATGTCGGTATCGCGCGGCGCGGCGACGCCGGCGAGCGCCAGCGCCGCCTGGACGAGACCCGAGCAATCGAAGCCGAGCGGCGTGCGCCCGCCCCACAGATAGGGCACCCCGATGAAGCGTTCGGCGACCGCGACGAAGTCGTCCGCAGCCGCCCGAAGCGGCGCGAGGTGACGGGCATAGACGAAGCCGCCGCCCGCGATTTCAGCGTAGTCGCCCGCCCCTGCCGTGACGCGCGCGTGCAGCGGCAGCGTCCTCAGCACCGGCGACTTCAGATCGGGCTTCGCGTAAACGAATGTCGATGAGGCCGTGACGCGCTGCGTCGCAGGCACTCCCGCCGGGACAAGATCGGCCAGCGCGACATACCCGACATAGCCATCGAGCGCCGCCTGTCCCCAGGCGACGCCGTCTTTCACGTCATAGACCGTGAAGGTCTCGCCGAAGAGCAATTCGGTTTCGACCGGCGCGTCCGGCGCGGGGCGGCGGCGAATCCAGGTCTTTCCCGCTGCGCCGACCATCGCCGCGCCATCGGCATAGGCAGGCGCATCGACGACGCCCTTCAGATGCGCCGCCGCCAGATCGGCGCGAGCGGCGGTGAGGCGCGGGTCATGCGCGGTCACGTCGCCTCCATGCCCGCTGCAGCGTCGGCGATGCGGTCGCCGAAATCGCTGAGGAATACCGAGCCCTTCACGGTGCGCTGGATCAGCACGTTGCGCCGATCCTCCTCGTCGCGCCGCCGTTTCAGAAGACCGATGCGTCCGAGCGTATCGAGCGCGCGGGTGATCGCCGGCTTGGTGACTTTCAGCGTACGAGCGAGGCCCCGCACCGTATGGGGTGGCGGCTGCAGATAGACATGCAGCAGGATCGCAAGCTGGCGCTGGGTCAGATCGGGCGTGTCGGCGCGCACGCCTTCCATCGTCACGTCGCGCCACAGCGCGAGCGCGGTCATCGGCTTGATATCGAGCGTCATCGATCGCTTGTCCCTGTCAGCGGCGGAGACTGACGGGCGGCGGCGTTCCGATCAAGACGTTTTCGATCCGAAACGGTTCTGAAGCAGCCTGTAAAGCGCCCGGATGCAGTGGGCATCGGCGCCGGCCGGCTTGCCGGGGCGCGTCTTGTCGGTCCAGGCCGCGACGTCGAAATGCGCGAAACTGCGTGTCTGCGTGACGAAACGGTTGAGGAACAGCGCCGCAGTGATGGAGCCGGCATAGGCGCTGTCGGCCGAGTTGGTGAGATCGGCCACTTTGCCGTCGATCCAGCTTTCGTAGTTCTTCCACAGCGGCATGCGCCACATCGGATCCTGCTCGGTGACGGCGAGCGCCGCCAGATCGGCGGCCAGCGCCTCGTCATGGGTATAGACCGGAGGCAGTTCGAAGCCGGTTGCGACGCGGGCCGCCCCGGTGAGGGTGGCCATGCAGACCAGAAGATCGGGGCTTTCATCGTCCGCTTCGGCCAGCGCATCGGCCAGGACAAGACGGCCTTCGGCGTCGGTATTGCCGATTTCGACGGTGAGGCCCTTGCGGCTGACGAGCACGTCGCCGGGGCGATAAGCATCGCCCGAAATGGCGTTCTCGACGGCGGGAATGAAGACGCGCAGGCGCACCGGCAGTTTCGCGTCCATGATCATGTGCGCGAGGCCCAGCATCGCCGCCGCCCCGCCCATATCCTTCTTCATCATCGCCATGCCGGCGGCGGATTTGATGTCGAGGCCGCCGCTATCGAAGCAGACGCCCTTGCCGACCAGCGTCACCGTGGGCGCGGCGGCATCGCCCCAGGTCAGGTCGATCAGGCGCGGCGCGCGCGCCGAGGCGCGGCCGACGGCGTGGATCATGGGATAGTTCTGCTGCAGCAGATCGTCGCCCGCGACGACGCGGATGGCCGCGCCGTGCGCCTCGGCCAGCTTGCGCGCGGCGGCTTCCAGTTCGGCCGGGCCCATGACGTTGGCGGGAGCGTTGACGAGATCGCGCGCGAAGCTGACGCCTTCGGCGAGGCGCGCGGCTTCGGCATAGATGGCTGGATCGGCCAGCAGACGCGGCGTGGGCCGACGTTTCGATGGTTTGAATTCGGTATAGTTGTAGGCCCCGAGCGCGAAGCCGAGCGCCGGGAAGCTGCCGGCGACGCCCGGCGCACCGGCGATGCGGTAATCGCCGGCGGGGAGTTTCTCGGCGGCCGCGCCGTAGATCATCAGATCGTCATTGCCGCCGAGGCCCAGCACCGCCCCTTCAAGCCCGTTCGGGCCGGGCAGAAGCAGGATACGTCCGGCCTGCGCCTTGAAGTCCTGCGCAGCGGCCCAGGCGACGATGCCTTTACCTTCCGCGAAGGATGTCCACTCGGCGGCGGCGACGGCGTAGAGGGGCGTGGCGGGGCTGCCGTCGTCGGGCGTGATGGCGGCGAGGGGATGAAGCGGCATGGGACCAAAGGAACGCGAGGATGAGACATAGTGAACGCTGGGCGCGTCCGGCGCGGGAGATTACGGTCGCGCCGCGTTCCGAATCAAACCGAAAGCCTTTTCAGGGGAAGCGCCATGAAACTGACCCTCGCCGTCGGCACCAGGAACTGGTCGTCATGGTCGCTGCGCGGCTGGCTGCCGGTGAAGCTGTCGGGCCTGCCCTTCGACGAGCAGTATGTGCGGCTGCGCCATGACGACACCGAGGCGGAGGTGAAGAAGATTTCGCCTTCGGGACTGGTTCCGCTGCTGACGGTGGAGGACGGCGACAGGCGGTTCCAGATCTGGGATAGCCTCGCCATAGCGGAGTTCATGGCGGAGATCGCGCCGCATGCGCATCTCTGGCCCGAAGACCGCGTGCAGCGGGCGAAGGCCCGCGCCGTAGCGGCCGAGATGCATTCCGGTTTCGCGGCCCTGCGCCAGCAGTTCCCGATGGAGTTCGCGCGTCACAAACCCGGCATTTCGCCGGACGCCGGCACCGCCAAGGCGATCGCCCGCATCGTGGCGGTGTGGGAGGCGTGTCTTGCACAGTCCGGCGGGCCGTATCTGTTCGGCGCACATCCGGGCATCGCCGACGCCTTCTACGCGCCGGTCGTCTCGCGCTTCCGCACCTATGACGTGGCGTTGAGCGGACCGGCGAAGGCCTATGCCGAGCGCGTGTGGGCGCATCCCTTCATGCAGGAATGGTTGACGGCTTCGGCGGACGAAGTCGCCCGCGGCGTCGTGTGACGCGCTCAGTTCGGATTGCCGACTTCGTCGTAATAGCGCTGGGCGCCGGGATGCAGCGGCACCGGCAAGCCATCGCGCGCCGTTTCCAGCCGGATCAGCTTGCCTTTCGGGTGGCCTGAATCGAGCAGTCCGCGATTGCCCGGATTGAACAGCGCGCGGCAGATTTCATAGACCAGCTCGTCCGGCACCTGGGCATTCACCAGCCAGATGGCGCGGACCTCCAGCGTGGGGACGGCGGGCATGTTCTGATAGGTGCCGGCGGGAATATCGGCCTTCGTGAGATAGGGCGCGGCTTCGACAAGCTTGTCGATCTCCTTGCCCGCGATCGGCAGGAGGCGGATTTTCCCCTGCGCCGCCAGTTCCTCGACCACGCCCAGCGGCGCGCCGCCCACGAAGAAGAAGGCATCGAGGTCGCCGGCCTGCATCATCTCCAGCGAGCGCTCGGCGTTCTCGAAGGCGAAGGTGACGCGCTTCTCGCTGAGCTTGAAGGCCGCGAGAATGAGGCGGGCGGTGGCGTTGGTGCCCGCGCCCGGCGCGTCGATGGAGACGCGCTTGCCCTTGAGATCGGCGATCTTCTGGATGGGCGAATCCGAGAAGACGACGATATGGACGGTTTCCGGGAACAGCGCGGCGATGGCGCGGAGGTTTTCGGCCTTGCCGCCGTCCTTGAACGGGCCTTTGCCATCGACGGCGGCGGCGGCGATGTCGGCCTGGGCGAGGCCGGAGGTGACACGCCCCTCGTTCACCGCCCGCACATTGGCGATCGAACCTTCCGAGGCGCGGGCGGCGGCGATGAGACCGACCGGTCCGCAGCGCCCCTCCTCCTCGCAGCGGGCGACGCCGGCCGGGTGGCTGATCAGCGAGGCGAGCATCTGGCCGATCGGAAAATAGGTGCCGGAACTGGACCCGGTGGCGATCTGGAAG
>JAPUEF010000206.1 GCA_027492655.1 Alphaproteobacteria bacterium
CCGTCCGCGCCCTTGATGCTGTGGAACAGCTTCACGCCCGTCAGGTCCAGCGCCGACAGGCCCTTGGCATAGGGCGTCAGATCGTCGGCCCAGATCGCCTTCGGTTCCACCAGATGGAACACATGCTTGAGCTTGCCGAAGTCGCTCGACATGGTCGAATAGGCGCGGCTCACCGGCGCGACCGGACATCCCGCCAGGATCGCGCCATAGGTCATCAGCGCATGATCGACGCTGTTGCCGCTCAGGATCATCAGCGGCGTTTGCTCGCCGTTCAGCCCGCGCGCGATCAGCGCGGCGGCGATCCGCCCGATCAGGTCGAACGCCTGCGCGTAGGTCACTTCACGCCAGCCGTCTTTGCCGGGAATGCGCTCGGCCAGCCAGATGCGGTCGCCCGCCTCCTGCGCCCATCGCTTGAACGGCGCGATTAGGTTTTCGGGCGGCGTCATCAGCGGATGCGGATTACGGACGATCAGCGAGCCGTCGCTACGGCGCTCGATCTCCACCTGCGGCGTCTTGTTGGCGCTCTTGCGGAACGGAACGTCGGCCACGACCTTGCCGAGCGCGTTCACGCTGCGACATCCACGATCACGCGGCCGCGCACCTTGCCGGCCAGAATGGCCGGCCCCATGCCCATCACGGTCTCAAGGCTCACCGTCTCCGACATCGCCTTCAGCTTCGCCTTGTCGAGATCCACCGCCAGACGCGCCCATGCCTCTTCGCGTTTCGCTTTCGGAGCCATCACGCTGTCGATGCCCGCCAGCGTCACGCCGCGCAGAATGAACGGCGCCACCGATCCCGGCAGGTCCATGCCCGCCGCAAGACCGCAGGCCGCGACCGTCCCGCCATATTTCGTCGAGCCCAGAGCGTTCGCCAGCGTCTTCGATCCGACGCTGTCCACCACGCCCGCCCAGCGCTCCTTGTTGAGCGGCCGCACATCGCCCGACAATTCGCTGCGCGGAATGATCGACGCAGCGCCCAGCCCTTTCAGATAGCCCTCTTCCTCGGCCCGGCCGGTCGAGGCGATCACCTCGAAGCCCAGCTTCGCCAGCAGCGCGATCGCGACAGAGCCGACACCGCCCGCCGCGCCCGTCACCAGCACCGGCCCGGATGACGGCATCACGCCGTTCTTCTCCAGCGCCAGCACGCACAGCATCGCCGTGTAACCGGCCGTACCGATCGCCATCGCTTCGGCGGCGGTGAAAGCGTCCGGCAGCTTCACCAGCCAATCGCCCTTCACACGGGACCGCGTGGCGTAACCGCCCAGATGGGTCTCGCCCGTGCCCCAGCCATTTAGCACCACCTTGTCGCCCGGCTTGTATCCGGCATGGCTCGACGTCTCGACGATGCCTGCGAAATCGATCCCCGGGATCATCGGCCACCGCCGCACCACTGGAGCCGCGCCGGTCAGCGCCAGCCCGTCCTTGTAGTTGATGGTCGAATGCGACACCGCGACGGTCACATCGCCGTCCATCAGGTCGGCGTCTGTCAGTTCGGCAATCCGCCGCGACGGCGCGCCGTCGGTTTTCTCCAACAGGATCGCACGGAAAGTTCCGGCCATTTTGTGTTTCCTCAGGTGTCGGTGATTATTGATTGCGCCGGAAAGCACAGGAAATAAGCCCCCGGGTCAACCCAAGGCCCCCGTAAAGTCCCTTGCGAAGCAGAGGGGCGAAGGGGCGCGCCGCCCCGCCTTTGTTACGGTTCGTTGACGAATCCGGCGCAACCCTGATCGGCACAAAAAAGCTGACGGTGGGTCCGGTCAGGAGGGGGATGACGCAACCTCAGTTGGGGCGCCTCTCGCCATGGACCTGAAACTCGCAAAGCGTATCCGCAGCTACAATCTCACCACTGCCGAAATCCTCTATCGCCTGCCCGATCATCCCGCCGTTCTGCAAACCTATCTCTGGCAGGATTTGGACATCGCCCCGAAATTCCCGGTGCTGAACAAGTTCCTGGAATTCTGGGAAGAGAACATCGAGGGCAAGCTCCACACCGTCCGCGTCGCCGTCCGCGGCGTCTTCACCCCCGCCGAACTCAAACTCTACAGTCACGAATTCCACATGCACTGAACGCCCACCGCTTTGCGGCTTGAGCCTCAAGCTTTGGGGCCACTAGGGACGCGGCTGCACGCCCTCCGGCAACTCGGGCAGAACGACCTTGGGATCGTACCAGCTGGCGCACTCGGATCGCCAGATATGCAGAACCGGCACATCGGCGATCGGCGTATCGAGACATCCAAGACGCAATAACACCGTGTCGCGGTCCGTCCTTTCGGCCATGATGTGCGAACCGCACCGCGCGCAGAAGTACCGCGTCTTTCCCGGTGACGATTCATAAGCCGAGAGCCGGTCGGCACCGCGCGTCCACCTGAACGCAGTGCGCGGAACATTGCTGACGCTCGAAAACGCCGAGCCATGCGCTTTTCGGCACGTCCGGCAGTGGCAATGCACGATAGGCCCGGCCTCCGCCTGAACCTCATATGCGACATCGCCGCAAAGACAGCTCCCGTTCAACATCTGCGCCTCGGCACCTGACCTAACCGAACCGCACCGCCTCGCCCGACGCCGGCCCGGTCACCGCACAGTCGCGCATCGCGGCCCGCCCGCGCACTACGGTCATCACCGGCCAGCCCGTCGCCTCGAACCCGTCGAACTGCGTCCAGCCGCAGCGCGAAGCCATGTCGGCATTGCGGATCACCCGCTTCGCCTTCAGATCGACAATCGTGAAGTCGGCGTCATAGCCCTCTGCGATCCGGCCCTTGCCCGCCACGCCATATATCCGCGCCGGCCCGGCCGAAGTCAGCTCGCAGAACCGCTCCAGGCTCAGCCGCCCCGCCGCCACATGGCTCAGCATCATCGGCACAAGCGTCTGCACCCCCGGCATCCCTGACGGGCTCTGCGGATAGGGCGCGTCCTTCTCCGAGCGAAGATGCGGCGCATGATCCGAGCCGATCGCGTCGATCGTCCCATCCCGCACCGCCGCCCACAACGCATCTTGATGCGCCTTCTCGCGCACCGGCGGATTCATCTGCGCGTAATTGCCCAGCCGCTCGTAGCAATCCGGCGCCGTCATGCTCAGATGGTTCACCGTCACCTCCACCGAGGCGATGTCCTTGTTCGCGGCATAGATCGGCATCTCGTCGGCGGTCGTCGCGTGCAGCACATGCACCTTCCGCCCCGCCGCCCGCGCCAGCCGCATCAGCCGCTCGCCGGCGATCCGCGCGCAGGCCGCGTCGCGCCAGACCGGATGGGTCTCCACCCGCCCCGGCAGGGCCAGCGCCTTGCGCGCCTGCAGCCGGTCCTCGTCCTCGGCATGGAACGAGATCCGCCGGCTCCCGCTCGCCAGCGCCCGCGTCAGCCCCTCGTCGTCCGCCAGCAGCAGCGACCCGGTCGACGCCCCCATGAAGATCTTCACGCCCGCACACCCCGGCAGCCGCTCCAGCTCGCCCAAATGGGACGCATTCTCCGCCGTCCCGCCGATATAGAAGGCGTAGTCACAAGCCATTCGCCCCGCCGCCCGAGCCAGCTTGTCGGCCAGCCCCTCGGCGCTCACCGTCGGCGGGTTCGAGTTCGGCATCTCGAAGACGCTGGTTACGCCCCCCAGCACAGCGGCACGCGAACCGGTCTCGAAATCCTCCTTGGCCGTCAGCCCCGGCTCACGGAAGTGAACATGCGCGTCGATCACCCCCGGCAGCACATGCAACCCTGCGGCCTCGATCACCTCGCCGCCCCGCTCCGCCCCGAACGATCCGATCCCCGCGATCTTGCCGTCGCGCACGCCCAGATCGGCGCTCACCAGCCCCCCCGGCGTCACCACCTGCCCGCCACGGATTACGAGATCGAATGTCTGGGTCATGACACCGCTTATAGGCACCGCCCCTTGCCCTTCAAAGCGCCTCGGACCACTTAAGGGCGCATGCCAGCTGTCCAACTCACCGACCGCGCCGTTCTCGCTGTCACCGGCGAAGGCGCGGCCGCGTTCCTGCAAGGCCTCGTTACCAACGACGTGACGAAAGTGAGTCCCGCATCAAGCGCTTACGCGGCGTTGCTGACTCCTCAAGGCAAGATCGTCGCCGACTTCATCATCCACGCCGCGCCGGACGGCTACCGCCTCGACGTCGCCAAAGCCCACGCAGCCGAACTTCTGAAACGCCTGAAACTCTACCGCCTCCGCGCCCCCGTCGGCCTCGAAGATCTCTCGACCACCCAGGCCGTTTTCGCGGCCTGGGGCGAGGTCGCCGCCGCGCCCGCCGACCCGCGCCTCCACGCCCTCGGCGCCCGCTGGATCGCAGCGCCGGACAGCCTGACACCCGACGCCGAACCAGCCGACTATCTCATCCGCCGCCTCGCCCTCGGCGTCCCCGACAGCGCCGATACCGAAGGCCAGTTCGCCCTCGACGCCAATCTGGAGGAACTCCACGGCGTCGACTTCAAAAAGGGCTGCTATGTCGGGCAGGAGGTGACGGCCCGCATGAAGCACAAGGCCGCGCCCCGCCGCCGCTTGGTCCCGGTCGCCTTTGACGGTGATGCCCCGCCACCCGGCACCCGCCTTAACGCTCCAGGCGGCGCAGAGGCGGGTGAACTCGCTCATGGCATCGGCTCCCAGGCCATCGCCTCGATCAGGCTTTCCGTTTTGGACTCTCTGATTAAAAGTCAGATGCTCTCCGCCGGAGGGCTGAACGCTTTCCTGCAGACTCCGGCCTACCCGCTCCCCGCACTGACGGACCGGCTCGAAAGCCCCCGAAATTCATCCCCTCCCGAAAACTGACAAACGAATACCGCCGGCGACAAACGAATACCCACTTGACAGTTCCCTGTTTGTTCCAAATACTGCCCTCACGGCTGGGGAGGCTCATATGGCGACGGTTCTGCATCACGTTTCGCTGGGTTCGAACGACATGGCGAAGGCGCTCGCCTTCTATGACGCCACCATGGCGACGCTCGGCCTCAAGCGCGTTCTCGACTTCGCGCCGCACGCCGTCGCCTATGGCGACGAACATCCGGTGTTCTGGATTCAGAAGCCGCACGACACCCACGCCGCCAGCACCGGAAACGGCACGCATATCGGCTTCGCCGCGACATCCAAAGATCAGGTCGCGGCCTTCCATGCCGCCGCGCTCGCCCATGGCGGCCGCGACGACGGCGCCCCCGGTCCCCGCCCCGACTACGGCCACGACTACTACGGCGCCTTCGTGCGAGACCCCGACGGCAACAAGATCGAAGCCTGCCTCCACACATGAGCGCGAAAAAGCTCGAACGCGGCGGCTGCGTGTGGCCCGGCACGGACCCGCTCTATCTCGACTATCACGACACCGAATGGGGCGTGCCGGAGCGTGACAGCCGCGCGCTCTGGGAAAAGCTCATCCTCGATGGCTTTCAGGCCGGTCTCTCCTGGATCACCATCCTCCGGAAGCGCGAGAACTTCCGCCGCGCCTTCAAGGGTTTCGACCCTGCGAAGGTCGCCCGCATGACGGAAGCGGATGTCGAGCGCCTGCTGAAAGACGAAGGCATCATCCGCCATCGCGGCAAGATCGAAGGCACGATCAGGAATGCCGCAGCCTGGCTCGAAATCGAAAAAACCTATCCCGGCGGTTTCAGCGCCTATTGCTGGTCGTGGGTCGGCGACAAGCCGCAGAATAATGCGTTCAATTCGATGAAGCAGGTGCCGGGCGCCACCGACATCTCGACCGCGATGTCGAAAGACCTGAAAAAGCGCGGCTTCACCTTCTGCGGCCCCACCATCGTCTATGCCTGGATGCAGGCCTGCGGCCTCGTCAACGACCACATGACCGACTGCTTCCGCCATAAACAGGTCGCCAACGCTAGACGCCCGCGCTGACGTTACGTCGGCTTGCGACAGAGTGCCCCATCTGGCACTTGTCCCGCCTTCCGTTCGCGTCAGGTTTCCCTTGAATTCCTTGAGCCCTTCCAAGTCATTTGAACACGCGATCGATCCGGCCGCTGCCGCACGTCGTCGCGAGGCCGTGCTGCGCGGCGACGAGCCGCTGCGCATCCTGCTCCCCTCCTACCGCTCCGATCCGCACACCGGCGGTCAGGGCATCTATATGGACTATATGTCCCGGGCGATCCTGGAGCTCGGGCACGAGGTCGAGGTCATCTCCGGCCCGCCCTATCCGAACCTCGACAACCGCATCCTGCTGACCAAGCTGGAATCGCTCGATCTCTACGCCAAGCCGAAGAACTGGATGGGCATCCCCAGCTATCCCAAGGGAGCGCCGAAAACCTGGACCGACATCCAGGAATATCTGACCCATATCTCCGGCGGCTTCGGCGAGCTGAAATCCTTCGGCGAACGCCTCTACAAGCACATGCGCACCCGTCATCAGAACTATGACGTGGTTCACGACAACCAGACGCTGTGCTGGGGTCTGCTGAAAGTCCGCGAACTGGGCCTGCCCGTCGCCGGCACGATCCACCACCCCATCACGCGCGACCGCGACATCGCCATCGCGCATGCCAAGTCGCTGAAGCTCAAGCTTCTGATCCGCCGCTGGCACTCCTTCGTGAACATGCAGAAGAAGGTCGCCCGCAAGCTCGATCCGGTGATCGTCGTCTCGGAATCGACCAAGCGCGACGTGGCGACGGAGTTCGGCGTCGATCCGAGAAACATGCGCGTCGTCCTTCACGGCATCAACGCGCGTGATTTCCATCCCGAGCCGGGCGTCGTCCGCAAGACCAACCGCATCATGTGCGTCACCAGCGCCGACGTGGCGCTCAAAGGCCTGATGTATCTGATCCACGCCTACGCGGATCTGCTCAAGACGCGGCCGGATCTGGAACTGCTCGTCGTCTCCAAGCTGCGCGAAGGCAACACCTCGCGCGCCCTCGACGAGCTGGGCATCCGCGATCGCGTGAAGTTCGTGCACGGCCTCACCATCGAGGAAATGCGCCGCTACTACGCCGAGGCTACCGTCGCCGTCTCACCGTCCGTCTATGAGGGCTTCGGCTTCCCCGCCGGCGAGGCGATGGCCTGCGGCGTTCCTGTCGTCGTCACCGAAGGCGGCTCGCTGCCCGAAGTCGCTGGCGACGCGGGCGTCATCGTGCCGGTGCGCGACAGCGCCGCGCTCGCCCGCGCCATCGGCGACCTGCTCGACAATCCGGGCAAACGCGCCGAGCTTGGCGCCGCCGGCTATCGCCGCATCCAGGATAATTTCCTGTGGTCGCGCGCCGCCGCCGACGCGGTGGCGGTCTATAAGGAAGCCATCGCCAAGCATTACGGCTTGCAGCACGTGTTGGGCTGACGCCGTGCAGACCATCGACCTCAAAATTCTCGATCTTCAGGACGGCATGCGCACGCTCGACCTCGGCTGCGGCCGCGGACGTCATGTGCATCAGGCCTATTATCACGCGGTCGGCCACGTGGTCGGCGTCGATCTCGGCTTTGAGGATGTCGTCTCCACGCGCGAGGGCTTCAAGCAGGCTCCCGACATGGACCCGAACTCGAAGCGCGCCTACTCGCTCTCGGTCGCAGACGCGCTCAGGCTTCCTTTCCCCGACGCCTCGTTCGACCGCGTGATCTGCTCCGAGGTGATGGAGCACATCCCCGACTATAAGTCGGCGCTCAAGGAGATCGCCCGAATCCTCAAACCCGATGGCAAGTTCGGCGTCTCGGTGCCGCGCGCCTTTCCCGAATGGGTCTGCTTGAAACTGGAAGAGCGCTACCACAACAATCCCGGCGGCCATGTGCGCATCTTCCGCACCTCGGGCCTGAAGCGCGACGTCACCGAGGCCGGCTTCAAATTCCGCCGCCGTCACTGGGCGCATGGGCTTCACTCGCCCTATTGGTGGCTGCAATGCGCGATGTGGGACAAGCGCGACACCAGCCGCATGGTCCGCGCCTACCGTAAGTTCCTCGAATGGGACATCCTCAAGCGCCCGCTGCTGACCCGCGCGCTGGAAAAGATCGCCGACCCGCTGATGGGCAAGTCGGTCGTGCTCTATTTCGACAAGGCCGGCCCGGCATGACTCTGCCCGCCGGTTTCTTCGACGGCGCGCTGAGGCGCATCCTCGCGGTGCAGAAGCCCGACGGCGCGATCCCCTGGTTCGATGTCGGCGTCTTCGATCCCTGGAACCACACCGAGGCCGCCATGGGCCTCGCCGTTCTCGGCCGCGTCACCGAGGCGAAGCGCGCCTATGACTATCTCGCGGCCACCCAGGAAGCCGACGGCTCGTGGTGGGCGCATTACGGCAGCTCCGTCTCGCTCGACACCGGCAGATACGAAGGCACCGGCGACGAGCCGAAGAAGCGCGACACCAATTTCTGCGCCTACCCCGCCACCGGCATCTGGCACCTCTACCTCGTCACCGCCGAGCGCGCGGTGCTGACGCGCTATTGGCCGATGGTGAAGAAGGCCATCGACTTCGTGGTCGCGCTCCAGACGCCGCACGGTGACATCCGCTGGGCCGCGCCCGGACCGGAAGCCGAACCCGACGACGCACTCATCACCGGCTGCGCCTCGATCTTCCATTCCGTCGGCTGCGCCATCGCCATCGCAGAAGCCCTCGGCCACAACGCGGCGCGCTGGCGCAAGGCCCGCGCGGCGCTCCGCGACTGTCTGGTGAACAAGCCGGAACGCTTCGATCGCACCTGGCCCAGCAAGTCGAACTTCTCGATGGATTGGTATTATCCGGTCCTCTGCAGCGTCCTCACGGGCGAAGCAGCCCGCGCGCGCCTCGCCGCGCGCTGGGACGAATTCGTGGTCGAAGGGCGCGGCTGCCGCTGCGTGCTGGGCGAGCCATGGGTCACGATCGCCGAAGGCTGCGAGCTCGCCATGGCGCTCATGGCCGCCGGCGACACCGCCGCCGCGCGCGACATGTTCCATCTTCAGGATCAATGGCGCGACGACAGCCGCGCCTACTGGATGGGCTTTCAATACGCCGAGAACGTCCCCTGGCCGGTCGAAAAGCCCGCCTGGACCGCCGGCGCAGCCATTCTCGCGGCCGACGCCATTTACGGCCTCTCGCCCGCGTCGAGCCTCTTCACGAAGCCCTTAGCCGCCGAGCCGCACCAGCAGCCGCAGCGACTTGACCTGTTCTAGCTCGCGGAACTGACGGCTCGCCACCGCCGCCTTGTAGATCTCATAAGGCGGCCTGCCCCCGTCCTCGGGGTTCGGAAACACGTCGTGGATCGCCAGATAGCCGCCCGGCATGACGTGCCGCGCCCAGCCGCGATAATCCGCCAGCGCCAGTTCCATCGAGTGTCCGCCGTCGATGAACAACAACGCCAGCGGCGTCTGCCAATGGCGCGCCACCGTGGCGGAACGCCCGACGACGGCGATCACATTGTCTTCCAGATGCCCGCGCCGCAGCGTGTCGCGCAGGAAAGGCAGCGTCTCCATCGACCCGGCTTTCGCGTCCCACGTCTCCGGGTCGTGATGCTCCCAGCCCGGCTGCATCTCCTCCGAGCCTCGGTGGTGGTCCACCGTGAACAGCATGCCGCCGCGCGCCTTACACGCCGCGCCCAGATACAGCGCCGACTTG
>JAPUEF010000207.1 GCA_027492655.1 Alphaproteobacteria bacterium
GACGCGGTGTGGTCGGACGGCGTGCCGCTCACCGCCGACGATTTCGTCTTCGCCTTCCAGCGCATCAACAACGCCGCGACGGCCTCGCAATACGCGTCGATCACCCACATCATCAAGAACGCCCGCCAGGTGCTGAACGGCGAGCTGCCGCCCGACCAGATCGGCGCCAGGGCGATCGACGCTCACACGCTTGAGGTGACGCTGGAGCACCCCGCCTCCTACCTGCCCTCGATGCTCAGCCACTACGCCTTCTTCCCGGTGCCCAGGCACGTCATCGAGAAGTTGGGCGACGATTGGGTCAAGGCCGGCAATTACGTCTCGAACGGCCCCTTCACGCTCGTTTCGTGGACGCCCAATTCCTATGTCGAGGTGCGCAAGAACCCGCGCTTCTACGACGCCGCCAACGTCAAGATCGACGTGGTGCGCTACTATTCGCAGGAAGATCAGATCGCCAACGCCAAGCGTTTCCGCGCCGGCGAGCTGGATCTCTCCACCGGCATTCCCGGCCAGATGATCGACGAACTGAAGCGCTCGATGCCCGAGAAGGTGCGCGTCTCGCCGTGGATCGCCAACTGGTACATCGTCTTCAACCTCACGCGCGATCCCTGGAAGGACCAGCGCATCCGCACCGCGCTCGGCATGGCCATCGACCGTGAGGTGATCGTCAACCAGATCCTGAAAGGCGGCGAGACGCCGGCCTACACCTTCGTCCAGCCCGATATCCCGGACTATCCGCACACGGCGAAACTCTCCTATGCCGACATGCCGATGGCCGAGCGCCAGAAGAAGGCGCGCGAGCTGCTGGCCGAGGCGGGCTACGGCCCCGGCAATCCGCTGCGCTTCGAGTTCCTGCACATGCAATCCACCGACGGCAAGCGCATCGCGGTGGCGCTGCAGGGCATGTGGAAGGCGATCGGCGTCGAGATGACGCCCGCCGGTTCGGAAACCAAGGTCGTCTATACCAATCTGCGCCAGCAGAACTTCGACGCCTCGCTGGCCGGCTGGATCGCCGACTTCCCCGACGCCTCGTCCTATCTCTATCTCGCGAAGACCGCGTCGGAAGAGATGAACTATGCGAAATATTCCAACGCGGCGTTCGACCAGCTGAACATCGACGGCGACAACGAGAAGGACGCCGTCAAGCGCGGCGAACTGCTGAGCCGCGCCGAGCAGATCATGCTCGACGACGCGCCGATGGTGCCCATCTACAACGCCGTCTCGCGCAATCTGGTGCAACCCTATGTGAAGGGCTTCGAGCCGGCCCTCACCAATAATCACCGCACGCGCTGGATGTCGATCGACGCCGCCGCGAGAAACGCCGCCGCGCCAGGTCCGGCCGCCGACGGTTCCACCGCCGTGCCGGTCGCCGATGGCGGCAAGGGCGACATGACGCTCTGGCTGATCGTCGGCGGCGTCGTGGCGCTGCTCGGGGCCGGCCTGCTCTTCGCCCGCCGCCGCAAGGCCGGCTGATAGATTCCGCGTGAAGCCGCCCCCGCACGGCGCGGGGGCGTGCTAACCTTCGTCCCAGACAGATCCAACACAGGACGCAAATTTCATGTTCAGACGCGCCCTCGCCGCTTTCGCAGCGGTCTTCATGTTCGCCGCGGCGGCCCCCGCCAGCGCCGAAGTCGTGCTCAATCGCGGCAATGCCGGCGGCGACCCGTTCTCGCTCGATCCGCACAACACCCAGGGCACCTGGGAGAACAATATCGTCGGCGACATGCTGGAAGGCCTCATCACCGAGGACGTCAACGGCGAGCTGATCCCCGGCGCGGCCGAAAGCTGGACGGTCAGCGAAGACGGCCTCACCTGGACCTTCAAGATGCGCCAGGGCGCGGTGTGGTCCGACGGCACGCCCGTCACGTCAGATGACTTCGTGTATTCGTGGCGCCGGCTGATGGACCCGGCGACGGCGGCCCAGTACGCCTCGATCCTCTATGTGGTGAAGAACGCCGAGGCGGTGAACGGCGGCAAGCTGCCGCTCGACCAGCTCGGCGTCGCCGCGCCCGATCCGTCAACGCTGGTCGTGACGCTGGAGCACCCGGCTCCCTATTTCGACGGCATCGTCGCGCATCAGGCGACCTTCCCGGTGCCGAAATGGCAGATCGAGAAGTTCGGCAATGACTGGATCAAGGCCGGCAACTACGTCTCGAACGGCCCCTTCACGCTGGGCGAATGGCGCGTGCAGGAATATGTCCGCCTGCTGAAGAACCCGACCTATCACGACGCCGCGAACGTCAAGGTCGATGTCGTGAACTGGATTCCGATCAACGACGTGAACGCCGCGCTGAAGCGTTTCCGCGCCGGCGAGGTCGATCTGCACGACAACTTCCCGACCCAGCAGTTCAAGCAGCTGAAGCAGACGATGGGCGACGAGGTGAAGAACGCGCCCTATCTCGCGACCTCCTACCTGATCTTCAACCAGCGCAACGCCCCCTTCAACGACGTGCGCGTGCGCCAGGCGATCAGCCTCGCCTACGACCGCCAGACGATCACCGACCGCATCTATCAGCTGGGCGAGCCGGTGGCCTGCGCGCTGGTGCCGCCGGAAACGGCGAATTACGAGAAGGGCGCGACCTCGCCGGACTGCAAGTTCGCCTCGCAGGCCGAACGTGTCGCCAAGGCGAAGGAGCTGCTGGCCGAGGCCGGATACGGTCCCGGCAATCCGCTGACCTTCCGCCTCTACACCACCACCGATCCGGATTCGAAGCGCGCCGCCGCCACCGCGCAGACCATGTGGCGTCAGGTCGGCATCAACGCCGAGCTGGTCTTCAACGAGCCCGCGACGCACTACAACCAGCACCTTCAGGTCGCGAATTTCGAAGTCGCGACGGCTGCCTGGGTCGGCGACTATAACGACCCGGAGACGTTCCTCTTCATGTTCGAAACGAACAACAAGGGGTTCAACTATGGCGGCTACTCGAACCCCAAATACGACGAGCTGATGGCGGCGGAACGCAAAGAGGTGGACGCGACCAAGCGCGCCTCGATCATGCGCGAGGCCGAGCAGCTTCTGCTCGACGAATACGGCGTCGCCCCCACCCGCTTCCGCTTCAACAACTATCTGGTGAAGCCGTATCTGAAGGGCTGGACCGGCAATATGCGCGGCGTGAACCGTTCGCGCTGGATGTCGATCGAGGGCCGCTGATGGCGCGCCGCTTCGTCACCACGCTCGCCGCGGCGGTCCTTTTCACCGCCGCGGCATCGGCGGCGACGCTGTATCGCGGCAACCAGAACGATCCCGACACGCTCGACCCGTCCAAGGCGACGGGCAGTTGGGAAAGCAATATTCTGGGCGATCTGTTCCTCGGCCTCACCACCGAGGACGCTCACTCCGACCCCATTCCCGGCGCGGCGGAAAGCTGGACCGTCAGCGATGATGGGCTGGTGTGGACCTTCAAACTCCGTCAGGGCGCGACGTGGTCGGACGGCGTTCCGGTGACGGCCGACGATTTCGTCTTCTCGTTCCGCCGCCAGATGGACCCGAAGACCGCCTCGCAATACGCCTCGATGCTCTACGACATCAAAGGGGCGGAGGCGGTGAACGCGGGAACCGCGCCGCTGGAGTCGCTCGGCGTGCGCGCGGTGGATGCGAATACGCTGGAAATCACGCTGACGCATCCCGCGCCCTATCTGCCGCAGCTGCTGATGCACCAGATCAGCTATCCGGTGCCGAAGCATGTGGTCGAAAAATACGGCGACGACTGGGTGAAGCCCGAAACCTATGTCTCGAACGGGCCGTTCAAGCTGGTTTCGTGGCGGCCGAACGACAGCGTCGTCACGGTGAAGAACGACACGTTCTACGACGCGGCGAACGTGAAGCTGGATGGCGTCGTATTCTATCCCACCGACGACGGCGAAGCGGCGCTGAAGCGGTTCCGCACCGGCGAGATCGACCTCAATGTCGGCTTCCCCTCGCAGCAGATCGAGATGCTGAAGCGCACCATGGCGGACGAGCTGAAAGTCTCGACCATCGTGAACGTGCGCTACATCGTGATGAATACGCTGAAGAAGCCGTTCGACGATCCGCGCGTGCGCAAGGCGATCGCGCTCGCCATCAACCGCGAGGTCATCACCGGGCAGATCATCAAGGCGGGCGAGGTTCCGGCCTATTCCATCGTGCCGCCCGGCACGGCCGGCTACCCGGACGGGCCGCGCCTCTCGTTCGCGTCGATGCCGATGGCCGAGCGCCTGACCGAGGCGAAGCGATTGCTGGAGGAAGCGGGCTACGGCCCGTCCAATCCCATCTCGTTCCGCTACAACTATATCTCCGACAACGATTCACGGCGCGTCGCGGCGGCGCTGCAGGGGATGTGGGGGGCGATCGGCCTGAAGGTCGAGCTAGTCGTGATGGAGAAGAAGGTCCATTACAACACGGTGCGGGCGCAGGACTTCGAAGTCGCGGAAGCCAACTGGTTCGCCGATTTCAACGACGCCAAGAACTTCCTGTTCCTGGCGCAGCCCTCGGCGGGCGACATGAACATGTCGCGCTATGCCAGCCAGGCCTATGAAGACCTCATCCGCCGATCCGACCAGGAACGCGACGAGACGGCGCGCGCGGCGATCATGCGCGAGGCCGAGGCGCTGATGCTGGAAGACAATCCGCTGACGCCGCTGTTCTACGGGGTCAGCCGCAATCTGGTGCACACCTGGGTGAAGGGCTGGGAGGAGAATCTCCTCAACACCCACCGCTCGCGATGGATGAGCGTGGAGGGGAAGCCGTAAGGCTTCCCCTGCCCGTCCTCAGCCGTCGATATCGCCGCCACGGCGGCGGCGCAGCTCGTCTTCCATCAGATAGGCGATGCGGTCGGTGCCGGCGCGGATGTCCAGCAGCGTGAAGATCAGGCCGGTGCCGACGATGGCGGCCAGCGTGCCCGCGACGAAACCCGCGACGCCGCCCTGCCAGGGCTCGATGATCCGCCCGTTGAACGCCAGTTCGCCCAGCACCGCGTGATGCCAGCCGAACCAGGTCGCGTAAGCGATGACGCCCACGAAGAAGATCCAGGCGAAGGCCTCGAACGCGCCGACGATCAGATTGCGGATCATGTAGTCCCCCAAAGCGCCGAAGCGGCGCGCTTGCCTCGTCCTTATAGCGTGAAGCGCATCGCCGACAGAAGCGCGCCGGGCAGGCGGGCGCTTTCCAGATTGCGCCCGTCATAAGTGCCGGGGTCGAGCAGCAGGCTGCGCTCGGCGGTCAGCGCCTCCAGATTGCTGCCCAGCATGCGGAAGATCGTGTCGTCGAAGCGCATCACGTTCAACGGCGCCACCAGCGCGCCGTTCTCGACCCAGAACGTGGCGAAGCGCGTCATCCCGGTCAGCCGTCCGGCGCTGCGATCGGAGAAATTCAGGTACCAGAGGTTCGAAACATAGATGCCGGTACCCAGCGCCTTCAGCGCATCGGCCTCGGGCAGCTCGCCCGCCGCCATGTCCAGCGAGGCCGGCGTTTCGCCGCCCGACGCGCCATTGGTCGGCACGCCGTATTCGGCGGCCGAACGCGGCGAAACCAGACAGTCGCGATAAACGCCCCTGTCGATCAGCGTGACGGCGGCAGGCTTGATGAAGCCTTCGCGCTGGAAGGCCGGGGCCGCGCCCTTCGCGGTCGCCTCGCTCAGCGTCACGCGCTCGTTCAGCCGGGCGCCGCCTTCGATCATCCTGAGGAAAATGGTCGAGCGGGTCTTCTGCGCCGCAAGGCCATAGCCGCCCCAGCTGAGCATCCCCATGATCTCGTTCAGCGCGGCGGGCGTCAGATAGGCGCGATACTCGCCCGGCTTCACCGTGACCGGCGGGCGGGCCAGCGCCTCCAGCCGCCCGGCTGCATCGCCCGCGACGCGCGCGAAAGCCTGCGCGTCCCATTCGAAACCGGCATGGCTGGTCTTCACCGCCTTGTCGCCGCCGACATAGAAACTCCAGTCGGCGTTGAAGCTGGCGGCGGCGTCCCAGTTGCGCTGGCCGCGCGCATTGGCGAAGCCGGTATAGACCGGGCCGGCGGCGACGAAGCCCACCAGATCGCGTCCCGCGCCCGCCGCCGTCACCGCATCGATGATCGCGTCCGCCTCCGGCATCGCGCCGCCGATCTCGCGCGCCGTGTCGGAAGGCGTCTCGTTCACCAGCAGATAGGGATCGTCCGGCGTCTCGCCGCGCGCCGCGCGCAGATCGTCCAGCGCCCGCGCGATGCGGCTTTCGTCCTCGTCGATCCGTCCGGTCAGGCTGAGGCTCGCTTCGGCGTGGCGTCTGCCCTCGATCAGGTCGAGGCTCAGTTCGATCTCCCGCACCGTGCCGGGCTGGCGCACCGCGCTGCGGTTGAAGCGGATGAAGGTGGAATCCTCGGCGCGATAGTTGATGAGCACATCCTCGCCGCCGGTCAGCTTCTGCGTCGCCGCGCGGGCGACCGCCTCGAAATGTTCGCGCATCAGGCGCCCCCGAACACGGACACATCGCCGAACAGGCAGGCGGGCGTCGCGTGGCCCACCTTCACCGCCTGATTGGGTTCGCCCTTGCCGCAATAGGGCGTGCCGGACACCAGGAATGTCTCGCGCCCGCCGACACCCTTGAGCGCGCGCCAGAACGCCGACGAGACGCCGCGATAATTCGGGTTGCGCACCACCGGGCCGAGCTTCCCGTCCTTGATGATCCGGCCGTATTCACAGCCGAACTGGAATTTGTTGCGGCTGTCGTCGATCGACCACGAGCGGTTGGTCTCCATATAGACGCCCCGCTCCACCCGGCCGATCAGCGCGTCCAGCGTGCCTTCGCCCGGCTCCAGATTGATGTTCGCCATGCGGTCGATGGGCGGGCGGTTCCACGAGCAGGCCCGCTCGTTCGCGACGCCCGGCAGGTTCGCCCGCGCCTGGCTGGTCGCCCCGCCCAGCGGCCGCTCCAGCAGGCCGCCCCGGATCAGATATTCGCGCGACGCCGCCGTTCCCACATCGTCGGCGGGATAGCTGGCGATCTCCTCGCCCAGCGTCGGATCGAAGGTGATGTTCAGCAGGTCCGAGCCGTAGCGGAACGTCCCGAACATGTCCGGCGTCACGAAGCTGGTGCCGGCGTAATTGCGCTCGTCGCCCAGAATGCGGTCCAGCTCCAGCGGGTGGCCGATGGATTCGTGGATCTGCAGCACCATCTGTCCCGGCCCCAGAACGAGGTCCATCGTCCCCTCGGGGCAGTTGGGGGCTTCCAGCAGCTGGATCGCCTCCGCCGACACCTGGGCCGGCGCGGCGAAGAAACCGATCTGGTCCAGGATTTCGGCCCCGCCGACCCGCATCCCGGCATCCGAAAAGGTCCGGCGCTGGGTCTCGCCCTGGGCGCTGGCGGCGGCCCACAGGGTCGGCATCAGATAATGGACGCGCTGGGCGACCCGCCCTCCCTTGACGTCAACGTAAAGCTGTTCCTTGTCGATCGACCAGAACGAGGCGCCCCAGTCCACGATGCGGTCATCGCTCTTCAGGCCGCGGTCGGCGTCACGCAACATGGCGATGCGATCCGACAACGGCACCCCGGCCCAGGGCCGCAATTCAGGCCCGCGATAGTCGATATCGCCCTCGAACGGGGCTGGCACGGGGAAGCCGGGGATCATCCGGCCGGCCGCGGCGCGCGCCATGGCCACGGCCCGGTCGCAGGCCTGTTTCAGCCCCGTCACGCTCAGATCGGAGGTCGCGGCATAGCCCAAACCGCCCTCGATCGCCGTCACCATGGCCCCGAAACTCTCGGAAATCCGCCGCGGCTGCACCACCCCGCGCTCGACCGTCACCCTCTCCTCGCGCCGCCGCTCGACCCGCAAGCTGCCCTGCGGCACCGCGCCCGACTCAACAAACCACCGCGCAATCTCTGAAAACATGGGCCGTCCTGATGCCGCGAATGCTACCTCTTTCATGGCGCACACCGTGGCAGGGCGTCAAATTGACATCGTAATGTCGCAACCGAAACAATGCTTCAATATCGACCATGTTGCAGTGCGAAAAACACCGCCACGTTTACGGTTACGGCACAAAAGACACACCCATCCCACAACCATGTCGCAGAAGCGTCAAACCGTTTGACCCTCCCGGACCCCACAAATAGCTTCTGCCCCAACGACCAAAGGGTTGCCGGATTCCGCGTATGCGGAGGCGGGTCTTTCGGTCAGCCGGATAGCGGGGGCTAGCCAACACTATTCCGGGATGCCTGACGGGCCGATGGCGGCGATAGCCGCCAGTCCGGGTTGGGTCGGCTATCTGTAAAACCGTGTAGGGGGTTTCTCTGTGACTGATTCACTACTTGAGCGGACTTTGAAGTCTGCGCTCCTCGCGGGCGCCGGTTTCGCCATCCTGGCGGGAACGGCCTTCGCGCAGGACATAACGCCGCCGGCCGCCGAGCCCGCGGCCACCGCTGCCGGCGAAGAAGAAGTTACCGTCACCGGCTCGCGCATCAAAAAGCCGAACCAGGAAAATCCGACCTCGACCGTCGTGATCGACGCGCTGACGGTCGAACTGTCGGGCGAAGCCAACTCGGCTGACATCCTGCGTCAGGTGCCGCAGATCGGCGTTCAGGGCATCACACCCGTGAACTCGAACTTCCAGACCGCCGGCGCCGGCATCAACTCGATCGATCTGCGCAACCTCGGCACGGACCGCACGCTCGTTCTCGTGAACGACAAGCGCTTCGTCTCGGGCATCTCGGGCGCTCAGGTCGTCGACTTCAACATGATCCCGACGGCGCTCATCGAGCGCATCGACGTCGTGACCGGCGGCGCTTCGGCGGTGTACGGTTCCGACGCTCTCGCCGGTGTCGTCAACGTCATCCTGAACAAGAACTTCACCGGCGTGCAGCTCGCGCTGCAGGGCGGCTGGAACGAAGTCTATTCGACCGCATCGACCGCTCGCGCCTCGCTCACCGCCGGCTCCGACTTCGCCGACGGCAAGGGCAATGCGGTGTTCTCGGTGTCGTATGACTGGAGCGGCGCGGCCTATGCCCGTTCGCGTCCGGAAACGGCTGTGGACTGCCAGGCGATCGACGTGGGCGTGCAGACCTGCCCGTTCTATTCCAGCTTCATACCGGGTGGCCGCTTCCGTATCTCGACGGCGGCAGGCGCCGCGTCGGCCAGCTACGTCATCGATCGGACTTCGGGCGCCGTTCGCGCTTATAACGGGGCGACCGACGGTTACAACCGTCAGTCACAGCGCCTGAACCTCGTGCCGCTGGAGCGCACGAACTTCTCGTCGTTCGTGAACTACGACATCGCCCCCGGACACACGCTGTATTTCGAGGGCTACTACGCCAAGTCGGAATCCGTGTCGCAGATCGAGCCGTTCCCGCTCGAGAGCAACAACGTTTACGGTGGCCTGTCAGAACAGAACGGCCAGCTGCAGGGCGTCATCGCCGGCGTTCCCCTGACCAACCCCTACATCCCGGCCGACCTGCTCGCCGCCGCCATCGCGCGCGGCGCCAATCAGATCGGTTTTGCGATCCGCGCCGCCGAATTCGGCAATCGCGGCTCGGAGGCCGTTCGCTC
>JAPUEF010000208.1 GCA_027492655.1 Alphaproteobacteria bacterium
CGGCCCATATCGAACAGCAGGCCGAAATCGTCCTTCAGGGCGGCGGGCACGGCGTCGATGAACTGCTGCGCGCCTTTGGTGTTGGAGCGCAGCTTCAGCCGCGCGGTGCCGACCGCCTTCGTGCCGGCATCGACATAGGCCAGCATGCGCTGCGCGCCCGCGAAATCGTCCTGCCAAAGCAGGGCCGAAAGGCGCAGCTTGTCGGCGTCGGCGGGCAGATATCTGCCGTAGGTCTCGCGGATCTGGGTCTCGCGGGCGGCCGAGAACGATCCGGCGACGTAACCGCGGCGAATCCAGATCGGCCCTTCGGCGGTGTCGCCGGTCGCCAGCAGCGCCGCGCCCAGCATGATCATGCCCTCGCCGGAGACCGGCTGGCGCTTTTTGAAGAAGGCCAGCACCTGGGCGGCCGGCATGTCCGGCGCCATGGCCCGTTCGGCGTTGCGCTGGGTCGTCTCGGCGTTCGGCCAGTTGGGGTGGGCGTCGAGGAAGCTGGACAGGTCGGCGAAGGTCGCGCCGCTTTCCCGGTCGATCAGATAGCGCCAGCGGGCGATGGCGGCGACGGTGGGGTTGTCGGCCCTCTGGCTGAGCGAATAGAGATCGGCCCAGTTCTTTTGTTCGCCGGCCTTGATGGCGGCGGCGAGGATCGCCTGATCGCTGCTGCTTATAGACGTTGCGGCAGGGGCCGGGGCGATCAGGGCTGCGGAAACCGCGAAGGCGGCGAGGAGACGGCGCGGAAGCATGGTCGTCGGACTCGTCTTTGAGGGATAGATGAACCTAGCGCCAATCGGCGGTGGTTAATACATCCGCAAGATCGTGGCCCTTCCTTGGCAAAGCGTTAACCTGCGCGTAGTTTCCCGCGCTCTTTTCAGAAGAAAGGCGGGGTAAGGCCCCGGACCATGATGGCTTTCGATCGTTCACGTTTGCGGGGTTCTCTGACGGCGCTGATTACGCCGTTCGCCAAAGGTGCGCTGGACGAGGCCGGTCTCAAACGTGTGATCGAGCATCAGATCGAAAACGGCACGCATGGTCTGGTTCCCTGCGGCACGACGGGCGAATCGCCCACGATCAGCCATGATGAGCACCGCCGTATCCTGGAGCTGACCGTCGAAACCAATAATGGCCGGGCCTTCGTGCTGGGCGGGGCGGGTTCCAACGCGACTCAGGAAGCGATCGAACTCGCCCGGCACGCCCAGAAGGTCGGCTGCGACGCGGCGATGTGCGTGGTGCCTTACTACAACAAGCCCAGCCAGGAAGGTCTCTACCGCCATTTCGCGGCGGTGGCCGAGGCGATCACGATCCCTCTGGTTCTCTACAACGTGCCGGGCCGCACGATCGTGGACCTGCAGCCCGAAACGGTCGCGCGACTGTCGAAGATCGCGAACATCGTCGGCATCAAGGACGCCGCCGGCAAGGTCGAGCGCGTGTCGCAGACCCGCATCCTGGCGGGCAAGGCGTTCATCCAGATATCGGGCGATGACCCGAACGCCGTCGGCTACAACGCGCAGGGCGGCGTGGGGTGCATCTCGGTCTCGTCGAACGTCGCCCCGGCGCTTTGCGCCCGGCTTCAGAACGCGACGGCGGAAGGTGCGTGGGATACGGCGAACGACATCAACGATCGCCTGATGCCGCTGCACGATGCGATGTTCTGCGAGCCGAGCCCCGGCCCGGCGAAATACGGCGCCAGCCTCCTTGGCCTGTGCTCGCCCGAGGTCCGCTTGCCCGTGCTCGAACTGACGGACGGGGCGAAGGCGCGCGTCAAGGCGGCGATGGCCCACGCCGGACTGATCTGATGGCGAAAGCGCGCGACGATAATCGCAAGATCGTATCGGAGAACCGCAAGGCGCGGTTCAACTATGCGATCGAGGAGAATATCGAGGCCGGCATGGTGCTGACCGGCACCGAGGTCAAATCGTTGCGCTCGGGCAAGGCGACGATCGCGGAATCCTATGCGCAGGTGAAGGACGGCGATGTCTGGCTGGTGAACGCCAATATTCCCGAATACGGGGGCGGCAACCGCTTCAATCACGAACCCACGCGCGTGCGGAAGCTGCTGCTCAAACAGCGCGAGATCGAAAAGCTGCACAAGGCGACCGAGCGGGAAGGCATGACGCTGATCCCGCTCAAGGTCTATTTCAACGAGCGCGGCATCGCGAAAATCGATCTCGGCGTCGCCAGGGGCAAGAAGCTGCACGACAAGCGCGCCGACACCAAGGAACGCGACTGGCAGCGCGACAAGGCGCGCCTGATGAAGCAGAAGGGCTAGCGATGGCCGAAGACGACGCGCCTGCCTTCAAGGACAAGCTGATCGCGTCGAAAGAGCGCTGGGCGCGGGAAGGGCGGCTGCTGACCGGCTCGCCCGACCTTCAGCACGCGAATCGTCTGCCGCCCGGCCAGCGCGAAGTGAAAAACTGGCCCGTGCTCGACCTCGGCGCTCAGCCGAACATCCCGAAAGACCAGTGGCGCTTGTTCGTCAACGGCGCGGTCGAGAATCCGGTTCGCCTGACCTGGCCTGATCTCGAGGCGCTGCCGCAGGTCGAAAGCGTCTCGGACATGCACTGCGTGACCCAGTGGAGCCGCTACGACAATCACTGGAAGGGCGTCAGCTCGCGCGCCATCCTCGATCTGGTGATGCCCCGGCCCGAGGCGAAGCATGTCGTCTTCCACAGCTACGACACCTACACGACCAACGTGTCGCTTGAGGTCTTCGCCGATCCCGACGTGCTGCTGGCCCATACCTGGGAAGGCCTGCCGATCAGCCGCGAGCATGGCGGCCCGCTGCGCGTGATGATCCCCCGCTGGTATCTCTGGAAGAGCGCCAAGTGGATCAAGCGGATCGAGTTCGTGGCGGAAGATCGCCCCGGCTTCTGGGAAGTCCGGGGCTATCACAATGAAGGCGATCCCTGGCTGGAGCAGCGCTACAGCTAGGGCGTCACGATGTTGAAGTTGGCGCTGACCGGCTCGATCAGATCGACCAGCGCGTCATAGAGCGTCGCGTCGCCTTCGATCGTCATATCGCCTGCCGCCGTCCGCACCGCTACCGGAATGCCGGCGAAAAGCGTCATCAGCATGTCGGGACGCTTCATGCGGACGGTTGCGCCCGCCGAAGGATCGGTGACGCCCGCTTCATGGATCAGCACGCCGTTCTCGACCGTGATGAGATGCGTCTCGTTGCGGTCGGTCAGTTCGATATTGATCTTGAACGCTCTCGCCGCCGCCTTGTCCGGGTTCACGCGCACCGCCGCGAAGTCCAGCAGCATGGGCGTCGTCGTCGCCGCCAGCACATCGGTGCTCAGGCTGACCGGCGGCAGCTTCAACGGATCGGCGCGAAGCTCCTGCGCGCCGGTGAGATAGATGTTGCGCCAGGTGCCGGCTTCGGACTGATAGCCCATCTGCGTGTAGATGCCCGCCAGCATGTCGCGCGCCGGCTGGTTCGCCGCGTCGGCGAAGACCACATGGTTCAGCAGCGTCGCGGCCCAGCGATACTCACCCGCATCGGCGGCGGCCTTGGCGCGCTGGATCACGGCGTCCGCGCCGCCCATCGCCTCGACATAATTCTTCGCGGCAGGCTCGGGCGGCAGCGGATTGAGGTTGGCCGGGTTGGCGTCATACCAGCCCATATAGCGTTGATAGATCGCCTTCGAATTGTGGCTCATCGTGCCGTAATAGCCGCGATTGAACCACTGCTTCGCCAGCACGTCCGGCAGCTTCAGCACCTCGGCGATCTCGGATCCCGTCAGGCCGGCGTTCATCAGCCGCACCGACTGGTCGTGCAGGAATTTGTAGGCGTCGCGATGCTGCGTCAGGAAGGTGACGATCTCGTCCTGACCGAAGCGCGGAATGCCATGCGCCGCGAACATCACGTCGCTGCCCGCGCCGTAAAGACGGATGGATTCGGTCAGATAGTCCGCCCAGGCTTTGGCGTCCCGCACCAGCGCGCCGCGCGCCGGCAGCAGATTGTGCATGGTCAGGTTGGCGTTCTCGGCCATGAACACCGCGCGGAACTGCGGCAGGTAGAAGTTCATCTCCGCCGGCGCTTCGGTGCCGGGCGTCACCTGGAACAGCATGGTCACGTCGCCGACCGTGATCTCCTGGCCCGTCTTCTCGACGATGTCGGTCGGCGCGATCAGGGTCATCGTGCCGCGCGACAGACCGGGGCCGAGGCCCGACGTCACTTCGCCCTCGGCGCTGCGGGGCAGGGTGATGCCGAACTGATAGCGGGCGCGCCGCGACATCGCCGGCCCGGCGATGATGTTTTCGGAGACCGCGTGTTCAAGAAAGCCTTCCGGCGCGATCACCTTGACCTTGCCGCTCTCGGCATCCGCCGCGCTGATCAGGCCGCCCACGCCGCCGTAATGGTCGGCATGGCTGTGCGAATAGACGACCGCGAGGATCGGCTTCGCGCCGGCATGCTCCGTGAGCAGATCGAAAGCGGCCTTGGCGACTTCAGCGGTGGTCAGCGGATCGACCACGATCCAGCCGGCCCCGGCGTCGATGAAGCTGATGGTCGAAACGTCGAACCCGCGCACCTGATAGATGCGTTCGGCGACCTTGAAGAGACCGTGCTGGGTCAGGATCTTGGCCTGACGCCACAGGCTGGGGTTCACCGTGTCGGGCGCGTCTGCGGCTTCCAGAAAGGCATAGGAATCGAGATCGAACACCACCTTGCCGCTGGCGTCCTTGATCTTCGGATCGCTGCGGGTGGCGATGAAGCCGCGCGCAGCGAAGTCGAAATCCTTGCGGTCGTCGGCGGCGACCAGCGCGGCGGCCTCGGCCATGGCGGATCGGGTGGCGTCGGAAGCGCCGACCGAGGCGGTTTTGGGAATATCGGGCATGGGCGTCAGCACCTGTGCGATGGGACCACGGAAGAGATAGGTGAGGCCGCCGACGGCTGCGCCTGTCAGCACGATCCCGGACGCCAGGCCCAGCATGAAGCGACCGCGTTTCGCCATGACGAAATCCTCCCCCGGGACGGTTGAATCCGTCCGCAGCCAGGGAGGCTAACGCAGCGGGGTCGCATAACTGTCACTCAGGTGACAGTTATTGCCTTGCCTTGAAGACCCCAATCGTGCTTTAAGGATGCAGCAATCGAGCTTATGGCCGCTTCTGGCGCTGCTTCGACGGTACGCCGTCGT
The DNA here is from genome assembly GCA_027492655.1 of Alphaproteobacteria bacterium. GTDB lineage: Bacteria > Pseudomonadota > Alphaproteobacteria > Micropepsales > Micropepsaceae > JADZAI01. Next base: position 5,133 of record JAPUEF010000208.1, read on the forward strand.
CTCAAACCCGACACGACCCAGACCTCAGTTGTAACCCCGGCGGGATGGTCTCGTTGGGGCATCGCTATCATGCGCGCTGCGCATGCGGAGACAGATACGAATATGGCTACTGGTACGGTCAAGTGGTTCAACACCACGAAGGGTTTTGGTTTCATTCAGCCGGAAGACGGCGGCGCGGACGTGTTCGTCCACATCAGCGCGGTCGAGCGCGCGGGGCTGCGCAGCCTGAATGAAGGCCAGCGCGTCTCGTTCGACATCGTCAAGGAGCGCGGCAAGTCCGCGGCTGGCAACCTGAAGGCCGCCTAAGCAGCCCTCAGGGTCGACAGACCGAAAACGAGCGGGCCGCATCTTCGGATGCGGCCCGTTTGCTTTTTAAGGTGCGCTTCAGGCGTCGAGATCGGCGACGACCCGGTCGAACACGGCGCGGAACATGGCCGGGGTCAGAACGCCGGTATTCGTGTTGTAGCGGCTGCAATGATAGCTGTCGTAGAGCGTCAGCCCGTCCAGCCGATGCACCGCGCCATGTCCGAATTTGTGTGCGGATTTCTTCCGGCTGAGGGCCGTCAGCGTCGCGTTATGCGCGATGGTGCCCAGCGCGACGATGGCGCGGAGCCGGGGCAGGGCGGCGAGACGGGCCTTCAGAAATCCGTTGCAGGTATTGATCTCCACGGTCTCGGGCTTGTTCTGCGGCGGCACGCAGCGCACGGCGTTCGAGATCATCGTCCCGTTCAGCCGCACGCCGTCATCGGCTCGCGCCGCATAGACGCCTTCAAGCAGCCCCACCTCGCCCAGCGTCGCGTAGAGGAGGTCGCCGGCATAATCGCCCGTGAACGGACGGCCGGTGCGGTTCGCGCCATGGAGTCCGGGCGCAAGCCCGACGATCAGCAGCCGCGCATCGTCCCGCCCGAACGAGGGCACCGCGCCGTTGAAATAGCTCGGCAGCGCCGCCGCGTTGGCGTCGCGAAAGGCCGCGAGGCGCGGACACAGCCGGCAGTCGCGCGGCGCTTCGGGGATGAAGGCCGGCACTAGAGCAGATCGTCCAGCGCCGTATCGGTCTGCGCCGGCGCCGCCTGCGGCCCGCCACGCTGCTGGTGGCGCTGTTCGCGGCGCTCGTCGGCCTGCGCGCGTGAGGCCGGATCGCGCTGGATCAGGGCCTGCAGCGTCTGCAGTTCGATGAAGTTGTCGGCCTGACGGCGCAGATCGTCCGACATCATCGGCGGCTGCGAGCGCAGCGTCGAGACGACGCTCACCCGCTTGCCGCGCCGCTGAAGGGCTTCGACCAGGCGGCGGAAATCGCCGTCGCCCGAGAAGATGACGATGTGATCGACATTGTCGGCCATCTCCATCGCATCGACGGCGAGCTCGATATCGACCGAGCCTTTGAAGCGGCGGCGGCCCTGCGCGTCGGTGTATTCGCGGCTGGGCTTCGTCACCATCGTGAAGCCGTTATAGTCCAGCCAGTCGATCAGCGGACGAAGGGGCGAGTAGTCCTCGTTCTCCATCAGCGTCGTGTAGTAGAACGCGCGGATCAGGCGGCCGCGCTTGGCGAATTCGCCCAGCAGGCGCTTGTAGTCGATATCGAAGCCCAGAGACTTCGACGCGCCATGCAGGTTCGCGCCATCGACGAAGAGCGCAAGGCGCTCGTTCTGGTAGAACATCTGAAACTCCGAACGGCCTCGGGCCGGAAAAGAGCGGCAATATCGCCGCCGGAAACCAGGGAATATGGCGCGCACCATAGGCCTCGCTGCAAAAAGGCGCGATAACAATCTGATGATCCTGATCGCCCTCGGGGCTAACCAGACGTCGCCCGCCGGGCCACCGGCTGAGACCTTCCGCGCGGCGCTGGCGCGGCTGGCCGAGGCCGGCGTCGAGACCCTGGCGCTGTCGCGCCTGTTCACCTCGCCCGCCTGGCCCGACCCGGCCGACCCGCCCTATACCAACGCCGTGGCGCAGGTGCGGACCGCGCTTTCGGCGTCAGCGCTTCTGGCGGAACTGCACCGGGTCGAGGCGGCGCTGGGGCGCGAACGTCGCGCGGTGAATGCGCCAAGGCCGCTGGACCTCGACCTGATCGACTATGATGGGCAGGTCGGGAGCGGCCCCGATGGCCCGATTCTGCCGCACCCGCGGGCGCATGAACGGGCCTTCGTGCTGGCTCCCTTGCTGGATGTCGCGCCCGACTGGCGGCACCCGATGACCGGAGAAACGGCCCGCGATCTGCTGAAAATGGCGCAAGCCCTTGGAAATCGGGCTTTTCCCGCCCAAATTAACCTGCCGTGAGGGGTTGCGGCCTGATCCTCATCTCTGTATCAGGCGTGGTTCCCCGTCAGACTGTTAAGGAGTGCGGCGATGGCGCGCGTCACCGTCGAAGATTGCGTCGACAAGGTTCCGAACCGTTTCGAACTGGTCCTGCTCTCGGCCCAGCGCGCCCGTGCGCTTTCGGCCGGTGTCCAGATGACTGTCGAGCGCGACAACGACAAGAACCCTGTGGTGGCCCTGCGCGAGATCGCCGAGCAGACCGTGACCGTCGATCAGCTCCGCAACGAGATGACGCGGAGCCTCCAGCGCCATCAGGAAATGGAAGACGTGCCGGTCGCCGCCGCCGTCACTGTGGCCGAAGTCGAGGACAAGCCCGAGGATCTTCAGATGTCCGAGGAAGACTTCTTCAAGGCCGTGACGCAGCAGGCGCCCGAGCGTGAGCCGGAGCCGGACGATGAAGGTTACGACGAGGGCATTTGAGGCCTCGCGTTTGATTTACGCCCCCGCGAAGTCAGGCGGGGGCTGACGCCATGATGCGTCAATATGAACTGGTCGAGCGCGTTCACGCCTACGACCCGGACGCGGATGAAAGCCTGCTGAACCGGGCTTACGTCTTCTCCATGAAGGCGCATGGCAGCCAGCGCCGCGCCTCCGGCGACCCGTATTTTTCACATCCTCTCGAAGTCGCCGGCATCTGCACCGAGCTGAAGCTCGATGCGCCGACGGTCGTAACCGCGCTGCTGCACGACACGATCGAGGATACCGAGACCACCTACGAGGATATCGACCGCATCTTCGGCAAGGAGGTCGCGGGGCTGGTCGATGGCGTGACCAAGCTGTCGAAGCTGGAGCTTCAGTCCGAGCGCACCAAGGACGCGGAGAATTTCCGCAAGTTCGTCCTCGCGATCTCCGACGATGTGCGCGTGCTTCTGGTGAAGCTGTGCGACCGCCTGCACAACATGCGCACGCTGGCCCATATTCCCAGGCCCGAAAAGCGTCAGCGCATCGCGCAGGAGACGATGGATCTCTACGCGCCGCTGGCCGGCCGCATCGGCATGCACGAACTGCGCGAGGAACTGGAAGATCTGGCGTTCCGCGAGCTGAACCCGGACGCCCGCGACTCCATCGTCAAGCGGCAGGATTTCCTCACTGCGGAAAGCGGCGGGCGCGTGGCCCGCATCACCGACGAAATCAAGCGCGTCCTCGCCGAGCACACGATCGAGGCCTGGGTGCGCGGCCGCCAGAAGCGGCCGTATTCGATCTGGCGCAAGATGCAGGAGAAGAGCATCTCGTTCGAGCAGCTCTCGGACGTCATGGGATTTCGTGTCGTCGTCGGCTCGGTCGCCGACTGCTATAAGGCGCTCGGCGTGCTGCACATGACGTGGCGCACCGTGCCGGGGCGCTTCAAGGACTATATCTCGCTGAAGAAGCCGAACGGCTATCAGTCGCTGCACACCACCATCGTCGGCCCGGACAACGCCCGCATCGAAGTGCAGATCCGCACCGTCGACATGAACGACGTGGCCGAGCGCGGCGTCGCGGCGCACTGGTCCTACAAGGACAAGATCGGCCTCAACGGCGACGGCGCGAACCCGCATGCCGCCTATGCCTTTCTGCAGCGCCTCGGCGAGATGGCGCGCGAAGGCGAGACGCTGGAAGACGTCATCGAGAATACGCGGCTGGAGCTGTTTCAGGATCAGGTCTTCTGCTTCACCCCGAAGGGCGCGTTGATCGCGCTGCCCAAGGGTGCGACCCCTGTGGACTTCGCCTATGCCGTCCACACCGATGTCGGCAATCAGACGGTCGGCGCCCGCATCAACGGCCGCGCCGCGCCGCTGCGCACGCAGCTGCAGAACGGCGATGAGGTCGAGATCGTCCGCTCGAAAAGCCAGACGCCGCAGCCCGCCTGGGAGACCATGGTGGTGACGGGCAAGGCGCGCTCTGCGATCCGGCGTTATGTCCGCTCGGTGCATCGCGCCGAGATCGTGAAGATCGGCCGCCGCATCGCCGAGAAGGCTTTCCTGCAGATCGACGAGCAATTGACCGATCAGGCCGTCGAGGAAGCG
>JAPUEF010000209.1 GCA_027492655.1 Alphaproteobacteria bacterium
ACATCATGTTCAAGCTCAAATCGCGGTTGGCATCGGGCCTCGCCGCCGCCGCTCTGGTCGCCGGTCTGGCTGCCGCGCAAGGGCTTCCGGGGCTGGGCCAGCCCGCGCCGCAGCCTGGGGCGCCGCAGCCCATCCAGGTCGAAATGCTGAACAACGCCGGCAAGGGCTATCAGATCGGTTATCCGACCGGCTGGCAGGTGATCGCCGGCGCCGACGACATCGACTACGGTTTCCTCTCGCCGGACCAGAATGCGTTCTGCATCGTCTCGGCCTTCGCGGTGCCGGACCTCGCCAACGTGCCGGACGACCAGCTGCGTCAGGCGCTGGCGGTGCCGCAGGGCGAGGAGTTCTGGACGAACACCTATTTCGGCCAGTTCCCCAGCGTGAAGTATCTGCATGTCGGCGCCGAGGCCAACCCGCCCGGCGGCTGGCCGATCCAGACCGTGATCGCGCAGGTTCAGGCCGAGAATAACGGCCAGAAGATCGATGCGACCTTCGCGGGCATCATGACCTTCAAGGCTGGCTCGGTGTTCCGCACGATGTGCTACGCGACGACCCAGGGCTTCGACCAGTACAAGGGTCCGTTCTTCGCCGTGTTCTCGTCGTTCAAGATCACGAAGTGACGGCGCGCATGATCGGCAAATCAGGAGACAAGATCGTGAAGACCAAGACCGCGCTCGTCGCCGCCGCGCTGGCCGCCGTGATGATGGCCACCGCCGCGCCCGTGCAGGCGCAGCTGCCGAACCTCGCCGGCCCGAGCGCCAGCGAAGGCCAGAAGCTGACCCATGCCCGTGGCTATTCGCTCGTCATTCCGAAAGGCTGGCTGGCCGCCACCGATGTCGAGGGCACCGACTTCGTGGTCGGCGCTCAGGACATGTCGGTGTACTGCGAAACCCACAGCGTCCCCGACGTGCTGGATGCGCCGGACGACCAGATCCGCGTGGAGCTGGCGACCACCGATCTCGGCCCGGACTTCTATACGAAGTTCATGTTCTCGGGCGCGCCCGAGCTTGCCTATGTCAGCACCGGCCCGCAGCCCGAACACCCCGGCGGCTGGCCGTTCCAGCGCGCCGTCGCCACGGCCAAAATCGATAACCAGCCGATCACGCTCTATGCCTATGTGACGTTCAAGGCGAAGACGCTGTTTCTCGGCTACTGCCTGACGCCCAGCGACAAGCTGGAAGCGACGAAGGGTCAGATGGACGGCGTGATCAACTCGATCCGCATCAACCGCTGACGTTTCGCGGTCGATCCAGAAAGGAAGGGCGCCGTTCAGGCGCCCTTTTTTTCGTTCCGGGCCGGCATCGCGCTGCGCCAGGCGCAAAGCCCGACGAGATAGGTGGTCGCCGCCCACCACACGGGCAACGCCCATGACGGCGCATCAGCGGATGCGATGAGCACGCCGCTGGCCGCCATCCACGCGGCGAGCGCCGCGAGCGTCAGCGGCCGCAGCGCTTTCACGCGAACCGGATGGACGACTTTCAGATCGGTGAAGGTCAGCGCACCCAGAACGATGGTGACAGCCGCCGCCGGCCAGGGTGCGGCGTGGGCAGCGGCGAAGGCGGCGGCGACGAGATTCCACACTGCAGGGAAGCCGCGAAAGTCGGCGCTGTCCGCTTTCATGTCGCGCCGCGCGAATGTGTAGAGCGCCGTGACCAGCACGAAGGCGGCGAGCGGGTCGGCGATCTGCGCAGGCCAGATGTCGGCTTTCAGCATCCAGGCGACCGGCGCGACGACATAGGTGAGGTAGTCGACCACCAGATCGAGCGCCGCGCCGTCGATATTGGGCGTTGCGGTTTCGACGCGCAGCGCACGGGCCAGCGGACCGTCGACGCCATCCACCACCAGCGCAACGGCGAGCCAGAAAAAGGTTGCGGGCGTGTCGGCGCGAAAGGCCGCCTCCAGCGCGAGGAAGCCAAGCACCGCGCCGGAGGCCGTCAGCGTATGGACGATCCAGGCGGCGAGGACGGCGTTACGGCTTGGTTGCGGCATCGTCCGGCGCGTCGCACGGATAGGCCGCAGCCATCGCTTCCAGGACGAGGCTTTCGGCCGGGCCGTCAAGCAGATCCGGTCGCGCCTTGCCCTGCGCGACGACGAGGCCGGCGACATCGACGAACGAGATGAAGTCGGGCGGGCGGAAGCAGGGGCCGGCATGCGGCTCGGATGCGCCGCCGCTCAGATAGGCGGCGACGCGGGCGTCATAGGCTTCCTTGTAGACAGTGAAAAAGTTGAACAGCCAGGCGCGGCACGGGTCGGTGGTGGGGGCTTTCGCGCCGCCCGCCGTGGTTTCGCGCAAGGCTTCGCAGGCATTCGACAGGCTGCGCCCGTCGGAGATGTCCGAGGCGGCGGCGGGGGCTGCGAGAAACAGCGCGGCCGCAAGGGCGATCAGAATCCGCATGGGGCGATCTTTCGTCTCATCGGGGCAGATGCGCAAGTGCGGCGGACGCAGGATGCGCTATGATGAAGGAATGTCGACATTGAAGCGCAAGACGATCGCGGTGATCGGGGGCGGCGTCGCCGGCCTCAGCGCCGCCTGGCGATTGGCGCAGAGCGGGCGCGCGACCGTGACGGTCTTCGATTCCGGCGGGCTGCCGGCCCGGGCGGGCGCCGCCACCTGGGCCTCGGCGGGGATGATCTGCGCCCGGCTGGAAATGTCGGACGCGCCGCCGGCTCTTGCGGCGTTCGCGTTGAGCGCGCGTGCGGCGTGGCCAGCTTTCGCCGCCGAGATCGAGCGCGCGGGCGGGATTTCCACAGGCTATGCGGAATGCGGCGCGTTGGTGGTGCGAGGCGACCACGCGCCGGGTGAGGGCGTCGTGGCGCTGGATGGCGCGGGCGCGCGGGTGCTGGAGCCGGGCCTCTCGGCCGACATCACGCGGGCCTTCTGGGCCGGTGACGAGGCCCGCGCCGATCCGCGCTGGCTGGCGCTGGCGCTGCGCCGCGCGGCGCAGCAGGCGGGCGTGCAGGTGGTGACGGAAACGCGGGTCAACCGTATCGCCGAGAGCGGCGGCAAGGTGACGGGCGTGGTGACGGGCGAGGGCGTCGTCGCCTTCGACCACGTGGTTCTGGCGGCCGGTGCATGGAGCGGCGGGCTGCTGAAGGTTTCGAATCTGCCGGGGCCGCCGATCCGCCCGGTGAAGGGCCAGGTGATGAGCCTCACCGGCGATCCGCGCGCCATCCCCGTGCGGCGGATCGTCTGGGCGGAAGGCGCGTATATCGCGCCGCACAGCGATGGCCGCATCGTCATCGGCGCGACGCAGGAAGAGGCGGGTTTCGATATGACGCTGGATGAAGCGGCGCTGGACCGGCTGCGGGCGCATGCGGTCCGCGCCGTACCGTCGCTGGCGGCGCTGAAGGTCGCGGAACGTACCTGCGGCTTCCGTCCCGCGACGGGCGACGGCCTGCCGGCTCTGGGCGGGCTGGGGCCGGAAGGGCTGACGCTGGCGAGCGGGCAGTTCCGCAACGGCATCCTGTTCGCGCCGCTGATCGCCGATGCCGCCGCGCTGCATGCGCTGGAAGGTCTGTTGCCCTCGCTGGCGCGGCCGTTCGCGGCCGGACGTTTCGCGGAGGCGGCGTGAGCGCGCAGGCAGACGCCATCCGCGAGGGAGTCGGGCGCATCTGCGCGCGCTATGACGCCGCCTATTGGCGCAAGGCCGACGAGAGCGCGACCTTTCCCCAGGATTTCGTCCGTGATCTGACGGATGCCGGATTTCTGGGCATCGCCATGCCGACCGACATAGGCGGCGCAGGGCTGGGCGCCACCGAGGCGGCGGCGATGATGCAGACCATCGCGCAGTCGGGCGCCGGTTATTCCGGCGCGTCGGCGGTCCACATGAACATCTTCGCGCCGATGCCGATCGCCGTGTTCGGCGACGAGGCGCAGAAGCGCCGCTTCCTGCCGCCGCTGATCAAGGGCGAGGACCGCACCTGTTTCGCCGTGACCGAGCCGGATGCCGGGCTGGAGACGGCGCGCATCAAGACGCAGGCGGTGCGTGACGGCGACGGCTATGTGATCTCGGGCCGCAAGATATGGACTTCGGCGGCGCAGCGCGCGACGCGGGCGCTGATCGTGGCGCGGACGACGCCCTACGACGCGGGGCGTCCGCTCGACGGTCTGACGCTGTTCTATGCGCCGCTTGACCGCGCGCATGTCGAGATCCGCGAGATCCACAAGATGGGCCGCGCGGCGGTCGATTCAAACATGCTGTTCATCGACGGTCTGCGGGTCGGCGACGACGAACGGATCGGCGCGGAAGGCGAGGGCTTCAAGTGCCTGCTGCACGGGCTGAACCCGGAGCGCATCCTCATCGCCGCCGAGGCGGTGGGGCTGGGGCGCGCAGCGCTGGCGAAGGCGGCGGCCTACGCCAATGAGCGCGTGGTGTTCGGGCGGCCCATCGGTCAGAACCAGGCGATCCAGCATCCGCTGGCGAAAGCCTGGGCGCAGCTGGAAGCGGCCGACCTGATGGTCTTCAAGGCGGCGGCGCTCTACGACGCGGGCGCGCCCTGCGGCATGGAGGCGAACGCCGCGAAATATCTGGCCGCCGAGGCGGCTTTCGAAGCCTGCGAAACCGCCGTTCTGGTGCATGGCGGCATGGGCTATGCGAAGGAATACGATGTCGAGCGCTATATGCGCGAGGCGATGATCGCCCGCATCGCGCCGGTCAGCCGCGAGATGATCCTCTCTTTCCTGGCCGAGAAGGCGCTGGGCCTGCCGAAATCCTACTGACCATGGACGACTTCCGCCTCGATCCCACACTGGAACGCGACACCGCCTTCGTCGGGGCGCTGCCGCGCTGCGACGTGCTGCTGATGGATGATTGCCGCTTTCCGTGGCTGATCCTGGTGCCCCGGATGATGGGGGTGAGCGAGCTGTTCGATCTGGAGCCCGCCGACCAGGGCGCGGTGATGCGCGAGGCGGCGATCGCCGGGCGCACGCTGAAGAGCCTGACCGGGGCTACCAAGATCAATATCGGGGCGCTGGGCAATATCGTGCGCCAGCTCCACATCCACGTCGTCGCGCGCAAGGAAAGCGACGCCGCCTGGCCGGGGCCGGTCTGGGGCTTCGGCGCGCGCGAACCCTATGTGCCGCGCTTCCGGGAGGGCATGCGCCTGAAGCTGGCCGAGGCGCTGGGCGCCCCGGCCTGACTGGCACGGCCCCTGCAAAGCCGAAGGCGATGGGGGCCTTGGCATGATCGAGAAAGCGGGATCGAGCGTTGCGACGGTGGCTGTCGCCATCCAGCGCGCCAGCGCCCGCACGGGCGCCGATTTCGACTATCTGATGAAGACGGCGGCGCGCGAATCCAGCCTGAATCCCGATGCAAAAGCAGGGACTTCGTCGGCGGCCGGCCTGTTCCAGTTCATCGACCAGACCTGGCTGGGGATGATCAAGGAACACGGGGCCGAACATGGCCTCGGGCAGTACGCCGACCAGATCAGCCAGAACAAGAGCGGCCGCTACGTCGTTGCCGACCGGCAGATTCGCCGGGAAATTCTTGCCCTGCGCTACGACCCGGAAATTTCCGCCACCATGGCGGGCGAGTTCACCCAGGACAGCGCCAACATGCTGCGCGGTTCGCTGGGGCGTGAGCCGACCGGGGGCGAACTCTACGCCGCACACTTCCTGGGGCCGGGCGGGGCGCTGGAACTGATCAAGGCGGCGCAGTCGGGCGAGGGCAGCGCCGCCCGGATTTTCCCCGACGCCGCCCGCGCCAACCGCTCGATCTTCTACGCCAAGGGCGGCGGCGCGCGCTCGGCGTCCGAGGTTCTGGCGGTTCTGGACGCCAAGCATAGCGGCGCGGATATTCCGGACCTGCCCGCCGCCGGCGAAGGCCAGATGATGGCGCGGCTGCGGGGCACGGATTCGACGATGGACGACATCGTCGTCGGCCCGCAATACGCCCAGGTGCTGATGGGCAAGGAAGCCATGGACGACGGCTCGTTCAACGAGAACAGTGTCTATACCTTCGATTCCGACTACAAGACGGCAGCGATGGATATCGGCCCCGGCTATATCGCGGGCGTCTCTGACAAGATGGTCACGCCGTTCATCGCCCAATTGCTGGCCTCGCTGGACCCGATCCCGGACAAGGCGCGCGATACGCTGCTGCGCGCCGATCGCGATCTGCGCCGGGATATCGACGCGGCGGCTTGACGGGAGGCCATCGCCCTCCCAGTTTCCCGGCCGTTTTCTCCTGCGAGTCCCCCGCGACCATGCTGAGCATTTTCCGCACCTGGTGGCCGCTTCTGGCGGGCGTTCTGTCGATCCAGCTCGGCAACGGGCTGCTCTCGACGGCGCTGGGCCTGCGCAGCGACGCCGCCGGTTTTTCCGCCGCCGAAATCGCGCTGGTGATGAGCGGGCTTTATGCAGGGCAGGTCGTCGCGTCGATCCTCGGCGCGCGCTTTATCGCCCGCGTCGGTCATGTGGCAGCCTATGTCTGTTTCGCCGGACTGGCGATCGCGGGGCCGCTGAGCGTGCTGATCGCGACCGAGCCGTTCACCTGGACCGTGTCGCGTTTCGTCTTCGGCTTCGGTCTCGCCGGCATCTTCCTGGTGGTGGAAAGCTGGCTGAACGACAAATCCAGCAATGCGATGCGCGGGCGTGTCTTCGCCGTTTACATCCTGGTCCAGCTGGCGGGCCTGATGGTGGCGCAGAGCTTCGTGCCGCTGCTGGCCGACAATCTGCCGCTGTCGATGTTCATCGTCGCGGGCTTCGGCGTTGCGGCGATCGTTCCGGTCGCGCTCGACCGCATCGAACGGCCGGGTCGGCATCCTTATGTCCGCGCCTCGTTCCGGGCGCTGATCGAAGCCTCGCCGGTGGGCGTCGTCGGCGCGGTGGTGTCGGGTTTCGTGTGGGCGGTCGCGATGGCGATGTCGCCGATCTATGCCCAGCGCGCGGGGTTCGACCCGGAAGGCATCGCGCTGTTCGTCATGGCGCTGGTGCTGGGCGGCATTCTGCTGCAACTGCCGATCGGCTGGATCTCCGATCTGCGTGACCGCCGTATCGTGCTGGCGGGGATGGCCGGGCTGGCGGCGCTGGCCGCGGCCGTCGGAGCGGGCGCGCATGGCGTGGACGCGACGGTCACGGTCGCCGCCATCGCGCTGTTCGGCGGGCTGACGTTTCCCTTCTACACGGTGGCGGTCGCGCATGTGAACGACCGTATCGCGCCGGAGCACCGTCTGCCGGCCAGCGGTGCGATGATCCTCCTGTTCGGGATCGGCTCCGTGCTCGGCCCCATCGCCGCGTCGGCGGCGATGGACGCTTTCGGACCGCGCGGCTTCTTCCTGCTGCTGGCGGCGGTGACGGCGGCGCTGGCGCTCTACGCCAGCTACCGCATCGTCATCGCGCGGCCGTCACCGGCGTAGGCCGAGACGCTGCATCAGGCTGCGCTTCGTCGCCTCGTGCTTGACGCGCAAGGCCAGCGGACGGTCGAAGGCCGGTTCGTCCTGCTGATCGGCGGGTTCGGGCGCAGGCGGCGGAGGCGGCGCGTAGGCGGGCCTGGGCGCGGCAGCAGCGCGCTGGCGCGGGCGCTCGATCATCCCGGCATGCAGCGGCGCGGCGTTCTCCATCGCGCTCAGCTCTTCGCTGTCGGCGGCCATGTCGGCTGACGGGTCAAGTTCTTCCTCGGGCTCGCGCTGGGCGCGGGCGAAGGCCGGTGCGTCATCGACATAGCCTTCGTCGTCGAAATCGACATCCATCGCGTCGTCGTCGTCTTCGTCGAAGGCGAAGTCAGCCGCCGTCGGGCGCAGCTGCTCCACCAGCTTCGCCGCCGGTTGCTCGAAAGCCTGGGGCGGCGACGGCACGACGAGGCGCGGGCGGGGACGTGCGGCGGCTTCCATCGCCGGCGCGGCAGGCGTAGCGACTTCACCCGCCCAGCCGCCATCCCAAGCCATCAGCTGTTCCAGGGTCTGCGGCCTTGCGATCAGCGCGCCCTGCACAGCGCCGAAGCCCAGCTTCACCAGCGCGGTCAGCGTCTTCTCCTGCTCGACGCCCACCGCCACCGAGGCGAGGCCATGCGTGCGGGCGAAGGCGAGGCGGCGGGCGATGCGGCCGCCGTCGATCTTGCGTGCAATCTCGGCGAAGCGAAGGATCGCCGCGCCGCCGATCTTGATCTCGGAAAACAGCTCGGGCCAGTTCTCGCCGGCTTCGAGCGGCAGCGCCGCACCGCTGTCCAGCGCCAGACGGCAACCCAGATCGCGCAGGCGTTTCAGCGCCATGCGCACGATCACGTCGCCTTCGGCCAGCGCCGCCTCGGGAGCTTCCAGAACCAGCTGGCGCGCCGGCACGCCGCTGTCCTGCAAAGCCGCCGCGACGATATCCGGCGCGATGCCGGTCCGCAGGTCGCTGACGCCGAGATTGACCGATACCCGCCACGGGCGTCCCGCCTCGGTGAAGGCTCTGGCCGCCTCCACCGCGCGCTGGAGCACTGCGGCGAGCAGGCGGGGGCTTTCGCCATGGGCATCGATGAAGGGCAGGAAAAGCTGGGGCGTCATCGCGCCGTAGTCGGGGTGGTTCCAGCGCACGAAGGCTTCCGCCGCGACGACGGCGCCGTCGCTGACCTCGACCTGCGGCTGCAGGACGATGCCGATTTCGTCGTTGGCGAAGGCGCGGTCGATGTCCGGCTTGGCGAGCGACAGCGTTTTGGCGAACATTCAGGCCCCCGATTGGCGAATGCTCGCGATCGTGGCGGCGGGACGTTAGGATCGGGCGAAACGAAACCAGCGCAATCGCCGATAATTTGAGGAAAGTCCGAGACAATGAGCGCCGAAGCCAGCCAGGGACGTCCGCCCGCCCGCATCATTCCCGCCGCCACGATCCTGCTCGTCAGGGACGGCGAGAGCGCGCTGGAGGTCTTCATGGTGAAGCGTCATCACCAGATCGACTTCGCCTCGGGGGCTCTGGTGTTTCCCGGCGGCAAGCTGGCGCCCGGCGATAGCGATCCGCGCCTGCGTGCGCTGATCGACGGCGCGGAAGCCTATGGCGACGAGGAACTGGCGCTGGCCGCCTGCGCGATCCGCGAGGCGTTCGAGGAGAGCGGTATCCTGCTGGCGCGCAAGCCCGGCGCCTCCGAACTTCTCAGCGGCGAGGAGGTGACGGCGCTGGACGCATTCCGCGTGCCGCTGAACGCCGAGAAACTGGCTTTGGCCGATTTCCTCGCCGATAACGGAATCCGTCTCGCCGCCGACCGGCTGACCCGGTTCGCGCGCTGGATCACGCCCGACATGATGCCGAAGCGCTTCGATACCTGGTTCTTCATCGCCGCCGCGCCGGAGGGGCAACTGGGCGTGCATGACGGTTATGAAAGCGTCGATTCCGTCTGGGTGACGCCGGATGGCGCCATCGCCGAGCCGGAACGCTGGACGGTGATCTTCCCCACGCGGATGAA
>JAPUEF010000210.1:0-6104 GCA_027492655.1 Alphaproteobacteria bacterium
ATGGAGCCCGCCAGCGGCCCCGCCACCGTTTGCGGCGTCTATGTCGAAACCGACAACCGCACCGGCCTTGCAAAGAACATCACCGCCATCCGCACCGGCGGCCGCCTCTCGCAGTCGCTCCCCGAAGCCGTTCGCGAACCGGCGGAATAACCATGCCCCGCTTCCTCGCCGTCTACACCATGCGCGCCGAAAACGTCGTCCGCTTCCGCGCCATGCCCAAGGCCGATCAGGATGCGGTCGATGAAAAAGGCATCAAGGCCTGGAACGACTGGAGCGCCGCCACCGCCGCCTCCGTTACGGATAAAGGCGGCATGGTCGGCAAGACGAAGCGCGTCACGAAGGATGGCACCGCCGACGCAGTGAACGATCTCTGCGGCTATCTCGTCGTCGAGGCCGCCACCATCGAAGACGCCGCCCGCCTCTTCGAAAACCACCCGCACTTCGCCATCTTTCCCGGCGACGGCATAGACATCATGCCGATCGTGACCGACTAGCCGGACCAGGGCGCTCATGTCCTTCAAAGGCCTCGGCCCCCAGACGCTGCCCTTCTTCAAGGCGCTCGGCTTCCACCAGACCAAGGCGTGGTTCGAGGAGAACCGCGCCATCTACGACGATGAGGTGAAGGCCCCGCTCGGCGATCTCGTCGAAGACCTCTCCGCCGAACTTCAGCGCCGCAAGATCCCCGTCTATGGCGACCGCAGGAAGGCGATCTTCCGACTCCACCGCGACACCCGCTTCTCGAAAGACAAATCGCCCTACAAAACCAATGCCGGCTTCGTCCTCAACCGCGATGGCACGCGCGGCACCGGCGGCATGGTCTATTGCCATGTCGATCCCATCGGCTGCTTCGTCGCCGCCGGCTGGTACATGCCCGAACCGCCGACCCTCGCCGCCATCCGCGCGAGCATCGCGAAAAAGCCCAAAGCCTTCTTCGACATGGAAGCCGCGCTCAAATCGAAGAAGCTGAAACTCTCCGACGAGTTCACGCTCAAACGCACGCCCAAGGGCTATGAGGGCATCACGGATGAGAAGCTCCTCGCTGCCATCAAGCGCACCGCGCTCCTCACCAGCCGCCCGATCGAGGACGCCGACCTGCAAAAGCCCAAACTCGTCACCCAGCTCGCCGACTTCACCGAAGCCGCGTTGCCTCTGCTCCAGTTCGGCTGGAAGGCCACAGGTTAAGGTGGCGCGACCCGGTCGTACGTCGCGTTCGATCCGACCGTGATGAAACGGTCTGGGTCGTCTTTAGCCTCGCCTTCGCCGCGCGTAGCGAACGTGCTTTATGCCGCAACCTTGAAATCTTATGTCGCGACGACCTAGTATCGACGCACCGTCTGGCGTGCGTGGTGCCGCCCCGGTGCGAGACCGATACGATGCTCCGCGTCCATGAACTGAAGCTGCCGCTCGAACACGATGCGGCTGCGCTGAAGCCGGCGCTGTTGAAGCGCCTCGGCGTTCCTGAAACCGACCTCATCGATTTCACGATCCACAAGCGCGCCTGGGACGCCCGCAAGAAGGGTGCGATCCAGCTCATCTACACGATCGACGCCGAGGTGAAGAACGAGGCGGCGCTGCTGAAGCGCCACGCGAAAGACCCCCATATCGGCCCCGCGCCGGATATGAGCTGGACGCCGCCCGCCAAAGCCACAGGCGCGGAACGGCGTCCCATCGTCATCGGCATGGGGCCGTGCGGCCTTTTCGCCGGCCTCCTTCTCGCCGAGATGGGCTTCCGTCCGATCATTCTGGAGCGCGGCAAGGCGGTGCGCGAACGCACCGTCGATACCTTCGCCTTCTGGCGCAAGCGCCAGCTCAACCCTGAATCCAACGCCCAGTTCGGAGAAGGCGGCGCGGGCACCTTCTCCGACGGCAAGCTCTACAGCCAGATCAAGGATCCCCGCCATCTCGGCCGCAAGGTGCTGACCGAGTTCGTCGAAGCGGGCGCGCCGGAGGAAATCCTCACCGTCGCCAAGCCCCATATCGGCACCTTCCGCCTCGTCTCGATGGTCGAGCAGATGCGCGCGAAGATCGAACGCCTCGGCGGCGAGATCCGCTTCACCCACCACGTCACCGACATCGTGCTGGACGGCAAAACGCCGCGCCGCCGCATCGCGGGCGTCGTCCTCGCGAACGGCGAAACGCTTGCCTGCGACCGCCTCGTCATCGCGCTCGGCCACTCGGCCCGCGACACGTTCGAGATGCTGCACGCGCGCGGCGTCTATATGGAGGCCAAGCCCTTCTCCATCGGCGTCCGCATCGAGCACCCGCAATCGGTCATCGACCGCGCCCGCTTCGGCCCGCAGGCCGGCCACCCGATTCTGGGCGCGGCCGATTACAAGATCAGCCATCACGCGAAGAACGGCCGCGGCGTCTATTCCTTCTGCATGTGCCCCGGCGGCACGGTGGTCGCCACCGCCTCCGAGCCCGGCCGCCTCGTCACCAACGGCATGAGCCAGTATTCCCGCCGCGAACGGAACGCCAATTCCGGCCTCGTCGTCGGCATCACGCCCGACGACTATCCGGGCGAAGCGGGCGATCCGCTCGCCGGCATCGCCTTCCAGCGCCACTGGGAGGAGAAGGCCTATCTGGCCGGGGGCGAAACCTGGTCCGCCCCGGCCCAGCGCGTCGGCGATTTCCTCGCCGGACGGCCTTCAACCTCGCTGGGCGAGGTCGTGCCGTCTTACCGTCCCGGCGTCACGCCCACCGATCTGGCGCTCTGCCTGCCGGATTTCGCGGTCGAGGCGATCCGCGAGGCGCTGCCGCATTTCGCCCGCCAGATCCCGGGCTACGCCATGGACGACGCGGTGATGACTGGCGTCGAAACCCGCACATCCAGCCCGCTGCGCCTGACGCGCGGCGCCGATTTTCAGAGCCTCAATGTCGAGGGCCTCTATCCGGCGGGCGAGGGGGCCGGCTATGCCGGCGGCATTCTCTCGGCTGCGGTCGACGGCATTAAGGTCGCCGAAGCCGTGGCATTGAGCCTCACGAATGCGCGGGCCGGCGCTTCTGTCTTGCCTCCTGCCCCCGCGCCCGCTTAAGACCAGCCATTCTCCAAGGATCGGAAGTCGCCGATGGCCGGCCATAGCCAGTTCAAAAACATCATGTTCCGCAAGGGCGGGCAGGACAAGAAGCGCTCCAAGCTCTTCTCCAAGCTCGCGCGCGAAATCACCGTGGCGGCGAAATCCGGCCTGCCTGACCCCTCGCATAACCCCAAACTCCGCGCCGCCATCGCCGCCGCGCGGAAAGAGAATATGCCCAAGGACAATGTCGACCGCGCGATCAAGAAGGCGCTGGGCGGCGATGCCGATAACTACGAGGAGCTACGCTACGAGGGTTACGGCCCCGGCGGCGTCGCTCTGATCGTGGAATGCCTCACCGACAACCGCAACCGCTCGGCCTCCGACGTGCGCTCGCTGTTCTCCAAGTATGGCGGCAACATGGGCGCGGACGGCTCCGTCGCGTTCCTCTTCAGCCGGGTCGGCTCGATGACCTATCCCGCCGCCAAGGGCAGCGCCGACGCGATGCTGGAACAGGCGATCGAGGCCGGTGCTGACGAGGTTATCTCCACCGACGAGACCCACGAATTCCTGTGCTCGGTCGACTCGTTCGGCGAAGTGCGCGATGCGCTGGAAAAGGCGCTCGGCACCTCGGAAGCCGCGCGCATCGTCTTCAAGCCGCTCGACACCAAGAATGTCGATGAAGACACCGCACGGTCGCTGATGAAGCTGATCGACGCGCTGGACGATCACGACGACGTGCAGCAGGTCTATGCGAACTACGAAATGAGCGACGCCGTGATGGAGAAGCTCGCGGCGGCGTAACGACGGGCGGGAAGGCGCAACGGACGGTGAACGCGGAAAAGCCTTTCGTCTATGACGAGATCGCCTATCCCACGCCCGTCGTCGCCCAGATGGCGACCGGGCGCATGCGCGCCGCCGGTCTGCTGCACGGCTGGTCCGCGCCCGATCCGGCGACCGCCTCGGTGCTCGAAATCGGCTGCGGCGACGGCCTCAATCTCATGGGCATGGCCGAGGTCGCGCCGAACGCCCGCCATGTCGGCTTCGATCTTTCCGCCGTCGCGATCGAACGCGGCAGGCATCTCGCCGCCCGCGCCGGTCTTGCGAATATCCAGCTTGAAGCCGGCGACATCCTCACCTGGCCGCGCGATGGCGAAACCTTCGGCTACATCTCCGCGCACGGCGTCTATGCCTGGGTGCCGCAGCCGGTGCGCGCGGCGCTGCTCGAGCTGATCGCCGCCCGTCTCGCGCCGGGCGGCGTCGCCTATGTCTCGTTCGATTGCCTGCCTGCGGCTGCGGCGAAAGTCGAAATCCAGGCTTTCCTCCGCGCCCAGACCGCCCATATCGACGGCACGGCGGCGCGCGTCGCGGCGGCGATGAAGCTGGTGAAGGCGCTGGCCCGCAATCAGCGTCCCGGCTCGCGCCTGAAACCCCAGCTCGATCTGCTGATGGCCGAGATCGACCGCTACGATCCGGCCTATTTCTTCCACGACTGGCTGGCCGACGCCTACGCGCCCACATCGCTGCGCGCTTTCGGCGAGGCGGCGGATCGCGTCGGGCTGGCGGTCGCGGGCGACGCCGGGCTCGGCGATCTCTATGGCGACGACATGGACGCCGAAGCGCGCGCGCTGATGGACGGGGCAGGGAGCGATTTCGCAGCCCGCGGCTTCCGGCGCGACATGCTGCGCGGCGTCCAGATGTTCCGCCGCGCCCTTCTGGTGCGCAAGGATGCCCCGCCGCCGCGCGCCGCCGGTCTCGATGATCTCGCCTTCGCGTTCTCCGGTGAACGCCGTGCGGAAGGCGGGCGTACCCGCTACACCGCCGACGCCGATGTCTTTCTCATCGCCGCGAACGCGCAGGAGCAGGCGGTGATGGACGCGCTGGCCGACGGCTCCACCCGCGAGCGCGGATTTGCCGACATCGCGCGTCTGGTCGGCGATGCCGCCCGTGCCGCCGAAATTCTCACCCGCGCCGCATCTCTGCCGCTGATCGCGGCGCATGCGACGCCCCCGTCCTACACGCTCACCCCGGGCGAGCGCCCGGTGGCGGGACGTCTCATCCGCGCCATGCTGGCGGACGGCGACTGGGCGCTCACGCTTCGCCACGCCAAACTCACGCTGAAACCCGGCCCGACCCGCACCTTTCTCGCGCTCTGCGACGGCACGCGCGACCGCGCCGCGCTCGCCCGCGACATGACGGCCGCCTTCAACACGCCCTTCACGCCCGACCGCATCGCCCCGGCGATCGCGGATCTGGCGCTGCGCCGCGTCTTCATCGCGTGAGGCGGGCATGAGCGGCGGCTTCGCCTACGACAAGGTCGCTTACCCCACCGCCATCGTGCCGCTGCTGACGCCCGACCGCATCCGCGCGGCCGGGCTGCTGCACGGCTGGTCCGCGCCCGATCCCGCGACCGCCTCGGTGCTGGAGATCGGCTGCGGCGACGGCCTCAACATTCTCGGCATGGCGCAGGTCGCGCCGAACGCCCGCCATGTCGGCTTCGATCTCGCGGAACAGCCTGTTCGGCAGGGCCGTGCGCTCGTCGCCGCCAGCGGCCTCACCAACGTCTCCGTCGAACTCGGCGACATCCTCACCTGGCCGCGCGACGGCGAAGCCTACGACTACATCGTCTGCCACGGCGTCTATGCCTGGGTGCCGGAGCCTGTTCGCCGGGCGCTGCTCGACCTGATCGGCGCGCGCCTTGCGCCCGGCGGCGTCGCCTATGTCTCCTACGACGCGCTGCCTGCCGCCGCCGCCAAGCAGCAGCTTCAGCGCGAAATCGTCCGCCGCACCGCCGGCATCGCCGATCCCGAAACCCGCATCCGCGCCGCTGCCGAAATGCTCGGCGCGTTCGCGCGCCATCAGCAGGATCATTCGCGCCTCGCCGCCCAACTGCGCACGCTGGCGCAGACGATGCCGGATTTCGACGCGCATTATTTCTTCCACGACTGGCTGGCCGATTGTTACGCGCCCGCCTCGCTGACCGATTTCGCCGCCGCCGCCGCGCATCACGGATTGATGCCCGCCGGCGATGCCGGACTGATCGATCTCGTCACGCACGATCTCGACGATGAAGCGCAGGCGCTGCTGGGG
>JAPUEF010000210.1:6114-9372 GCA_027492655.1 Alphaproteobacteria bacterium
CCGGAGGGCGACTGGACGGCGCGCGGCGCGGCGATCGATTGTCTGCGCGGCGCGCATATGTTCCGCCGCACGCTCCTCGTCCGCGCCGATGCGCCGCCGCCGCCCGCGCGCAGTCTCGAAGGTCTCCACTTCGCCTTCGAAGGCAGATGCGAACCTTCGCCCGACGCCCCCGGGCGCCTGCGCTATGTCTCGGATTACGGCGCGGTCTTCACCCCGCTCACCGACGATCAGGCCTGCGTCATGGCGGCGCTTCACGACGCCCAGCCGGGCGAGATGTCCTACGACCAGATCGCCGCGCTCGCGGGGCCTGAAACCGATGGCGTGCTTCGCCAGCTTTGCGCCCCCGGCCTTCTCGCGGTTCACGCGCTCCCGCCGCCTTACGCGCTGCAGCCCGGCGCGCGCCCGCGCGTCGGCCCGCTCACGCGCGCGCTGTGCGCCCACGGCCCCGGCACCATCACGCTCCGCCACATCAGGCTGACCCCGCAGCAGGCGCCGACGGGGCTGTTCCTCCAGCTTTGCGACGGCACGCGCGACCGCGCCGCGCTGGCCGCCGAAATGTCCGCCCGGCTCGGCGTCGATATCGGCCCGGCGGCGATGGACAACGTCATCGCCGACCTTGCGCGGCGGCGCGTTTTCCTCGGCTGAACCCTGCTACAAAGGCGCATGTTCACGATTCGGATCATCGGCCTCGATCCCGGTCTCCGCCGCACCGGTTGGGGCGTGGTGGAGACCGATGGCAACCGCCTGCGCCACATCGCCCACGGCACCGTCACCTCGCAGGGCGACGACAATCTGGCGTTGCGGCTCAAGGATCTGCACGAGGGCCTTGCGCGCGTCGTCGAAACCTTCCACCCGCACGAAGCGGCGGTGGAGCACACCTTCGTCAACAAGGATCCGGTCGCGACCCTGAAGCTCGGGCAGGCCCGCGCCATTGCCCTGCTGGTGCCGGCGCAGGCCGGCCTGCCGGTCGCCGAGTACGCGCCGAACCAGGTGAAGAAATCCGTCGTCGGGGCAGGGCACGCCGAAAAGGATCAGGTGCTGCACATGGTGAAACTGCTTCTGCCCCAATGCGGCGAGCCGAAGCCCGACGAGGCCGACGCCCTCGCCGTCGCCATCACGCACGCGCATCTCTCGCAATCGCGGGCCATGCAGATGAAGGCGCTCGCCCCATGATCGGCCGTCTCGCCGGAACGGTGGAGGAGGTCGCCGCCGACCACGCCATTATCGATGTGCATGGCGTCGGCTATGTCGCCTTCTGTCCCGCCCGCACGCTCGACCGCCTGACGCGGGGCGAAGCGGCGATCCTCTTTATCGAAACCGTCGTGCGCGAGGACATGATCCGCCTCTACGGCTTCGCCGCCGCCGCCGACCGCGACTGGTTCCGTCTGTTGCAAAGCGTCCAGGGCGTCGGCGCCAAGGTTGCGCTGGGCATTCTGTCCACGCTCGCCAACGATGCGCTCGGCCAGGCCATCGCCTTGCAGGACAAGGCCGCTGTCGCGCGCACGCCCGGCGTCGGGCCGAAGCTCGCCGCCCGCATCGTCGCGGAGCTGAAAGACAAAGGCCCCGCCGCGATGATTTCGGGCGTGCCGGCCGCCGCGATCTCCGCCATTACCCGCGCGCCCAAAGGCGCACCGGCCGAGGCCGTCTCGGCCCTCGTCAATCTGGGTTACGCGCAGAGCGAGGCAGGGCAGGCGGTCGCCGCCGCGGTCGCCGAGCTGGGCGAGGATGCGACGCTCGATCAGTTCATTCGTGACGGCCTGAAGAGGCTGGCGAAATGACCGACCGCCTCATCTCCGCCGACGAACGCGGCGAGGACGCACCCGACCAGCATCTGCGCCCGCAGAAGCTCACCGAGTTCATCGGTCAGGGCCGTGAACGCGAGCGTCTGAAAGTTTATATCGAAGCCGCCAAGGCGCGCGCCGAAGCCATGGACCACGTCCTGCTCTACGGCCCGCCGGGCCTCGGCAAGACGACGCTGGCGCAGATCGTGGCGCGCGAGCTCGGCGTCAATTTCCGCGCCACCTCCGGCCCCGTCATCGCCCGCGCCGGCGATCTCGCCGCCCTGCTCACCAATCTCCAGCCGCGCGATGTTCTCTTCATCGACGAGATTCACCGCCTCAACCCGGCGGTCGAGGAAGTGCTCTATCCTGCGATGGAGGATTTCCAGCTCGATCTCATCATCGGCGAAGGCCCCGCCGCGCGCAGCGTGCGCATCGATCTCGCGCCCTTCACGCTGATCGCCGCGACCACGCGGTCGGGCATGATCGCCAAGCCGCTGCACGACCGCTTCGGCATCAAGTCGGCGCTGGAATTCTACAATGTCGAAGACCTCACCGAGATCGTCCGTCGCGGCGCGCGGGTGCTGAACATGGCGATGACCGCCGACGGGGCGAAGGAAGTCGCCCGCCGCGCCCGCGGCACGCCGCGCGTCGCGGGCCGCCTGCTGCGCCGCGTGCGCGATTATGCCGAGGTTCGCCGCGCCGAAACCGTCAACGCCCGCTTCGCCGACGAGGTGCTGCAGAGCCTTGAAGTCGATAGCGCCGGTCTCGACGCGCTCGACCGCCGCTATATGCGCCTGATCGCCGAGGCGTTCACCGGCGGCCCGGTCGGCATCGAGACGCTGGCGGCGGCCTTGGCCGAGGCGCGCGACAATATCGAGGAGACGATCGAGCCCTATCTCATCCAGCAGGGCTTCCTTCAGCGCACCCCGCGCGGCCGCGTCCTCACGCTGGGCGCCTACGGCCATCTCGGCCTCACCGCGCCGCCGCGCGACCCGGCGCAGACGGCGCTGTTCGATATGCCGCGCCGCGAGGATAACGATGTCTGAGAAACGTACCCACGCCCACGACGCCAGCGATCCGGACGTCGCCTTTTCCGGCTGGTTCGAGGGCACGACCCATGTTCTGCCCGTCCGCATCTATTACGAAGACACCGACACTTCGGGCATCGTCTATCACGCCAACTACCTGCGCTATTGCGAGCGCGGCCGGTCCGACTTCCTGCGCATGGCGGGCGTGCGCCACCTGGTGATGCTGGAGGGCGAGTCGAAGCTCGTCTGGACGCTGCGCCGCATCTCGCTCGACTATATGCGCCCGGCCCGCGTCGACGATCTGCTGATGGTCCGCACCCGCTACACCGAAATGGCCGGCGCACGCCTCGTCGGCGAGCAGGAGATCTACAAGGGCGCGGACCTGCTCTGCACGGCGCGCATCGAAGCCGCCGTCATCCACGCCAGCGGAACGCCCGGCAGTTGGTTGC